>DASREK010000016.1:0-20195 GCA_035652135.1 Bryobacterales bacterium
ATCTTACCTGTGGGTGAAAAGCGGGGCGGCCCCGCGCAAGGAGTGCGGAACCGCCCCTTCATGCGCCCTGAGGAGAAAGACTACTTGCGGTTGGCGAGCGCGTCGGCCACGGCGGCGGCGACCACCGCGCCGATCGCTTTCAGCGACACGTCGTCGATCGACACGGCCCTCGCCGTGAGCGTATCGCCCGCGCCTTGCTGAATGGGATTCCATTGGCCGTCGATGGCGATGTCACCGTGGCGCACGGCCTGCTTCGACACGAGGTTCGCGGTCTCGACGGCGTTCTGGAGCGCCTGCGAGGCGATCTGGTTCACGCGCGTCTGCTCGACGAGCGCCTGGCGCGCGGCCTGGATGTCGAGGTCCTGGTAGACGTCGTAGGTGCGTTTGATGTTGGCGAACGTTACGCGCTGGTTCTCGCTGTGCGCGGCCCCGGCCGTAGCGCTCGTGTTCTTGAACGATTCGTCCGTCCCGGTCTCGAACTCGCGTTCGGCCTGGTTCGGCGTAGCAACTTCAGGCATGGTTGTTGGTTCTCCCTTCGAAGGTTGGTTGTGGATCAGAACGGTTTGCCCGTCATGGCGTGAACGGGCTGAGATCTCAGTGCGTGAGGCTCTTTAGCCCTGGCAGCCTGTCAACCACGGCGAACGGCTCGGGTGACGGCGTAACAGATTCAGTAACAATCACTTGCATCACGCCGCGTCAACTCGTGTCAGCCTGTTTTTTGACCGTGGCGTTAGCAACAGCGTGGACTCCACACACCCGCCGCCGCCCGGCCGTTCCGAGGACCCGGCGCTCGATCGCATCTACGGAATTTCCGTAGATGCGCCGCCCCTCCGCCAGACGGGTGCATCTCAGACTCCCTGCGTCACCAGGAACGTATGCCGGCTTGCTCCCTTCCGTCGGCCCATGCCCAGCAACACGTGCGGCGTGACCATTGGCAAGTTCGCCAGTTCCGTGAGCTGCGCCATGCCGGTATGGGCTGCGCGCTCGTACCAGTAGCGGGTCGCATCCACCTGCTTTCTCGCTGCAACCTCGCGATGGTCTCGCGGGTCACCCAGGAAGCGGATCGATTGGCCGAACTCAATCCACTCGGCCAGACCACGCGCGACAAAGCGCTTCGCACGATTTCTCGAGGTGAATCCCGCACCAGTGAGCGGGTTTTCGATTCGGATGTTCTTGCACACGGGTACTGTCGAGCCAGCGATGGGGTTGCGGGTATGCCCGCAAAGGGAACTGCGGATCGGGGGCGCGGGTTTGTTTCGAGAGGCCCCGCTCGCCTCTGGGGGAACGCTTCGCGAGCGTTCTTCTCTCTGATATCAGCGGGGACCGTCAGTTGTCAACGGTCGACGCGCAAGCAATCGGGCCGTGGCAGCAGGACGATCCTTGAACGCCGTTCTCGTGTATAGGGGAAGGCGATTTTTCTTCTCCCTGAGGAGCAGAATCGAAAAACACGCATGACATGGCCATCATGACCAGCCGGACGGCGGGAAGGGCAGGCGAACGAGCGAGGCCTGGAGACCAAAAATGGACTCCAAAACGCCACCAAACGGACTCCAGGCGAGCAACGGAGTCACGCAAGTGGTTGTAACTCTTTGAAACGTTTGGTCGGGCCGCCGGGATTTGAACCCGGGACCTCTTGCACCCCAAGCAAGCGCGCTAGCCAGGCTGCGCCACGGCCCGATTTTCCAGGTTTTTCCATCTTAACATGACACCCGCCCGATGCCGCCCGCTGGTGGCGTCCTCTCAGTGACCTGCCATTGATGCCGATCGGATGCAACTGCTCGGGCAAGCACCGCCATGGGCTACAGAGGCTCCGCTGCAGGCAGTGCCAAATCCGCGAGACATTACCGGCCTGCTCTGCCGAGGCTGCCAAGTCAGCAACGCCATGTTCGGACACCATTCCTTCATTGCGTGATGCCCTGAAAGTAGGTTGATGTGACGATGGGGTCTTTGCGTTGACGGAAAGCGGCCTGAGCGACAAAGACCTTCCGCCGATTTAAGAATTTGGGATTCCATTCCCCTTTGGGGACAGGCAGCCCGCAACGCCGAATCAGAACACTCCTGCTTCCTGAGCTGAGATCGCGGAAAAAAACGGAGTAGCTCGCCGGCCCCACGGGCCCCAAGCTGTTGCGGAAGCCGGCGGCCGACTCGGTCCGAGCTACTGCCAGAAATTAATCCTCAATACTCGAGGAGCAACAACGGGCCGATCACGGTCGTTCACGCCGGCAACAGGGCCCCGGCGGGATGGGGCTGCCGTGCGGGCACCGCGTGGGATGTCCCAGAAACGCGCAGATGCGTTCGGTCACCTCCGGGCTGAGGATGTGCTCGAAGGTGCAGGCGTTCTGTTCGATTTCCCGGTCGTCCCGGATCGAGAGAGTATCGGTGAAGAGGCGCTCGGCAAGGCGGTGACGCCGGATTACGCTTTTTGCGCGATCACGGCCCTCCGCGGTGAAGGTCACGCGGCTGCCGGAAGCGTCCATTTCGAGAAGGCCGATGCGCGTCATCGTAGCGATCAGGCGCTTGCGCTCAGCGTCGGTGTAATGATGCGCTTCCAGATGTGGCGTGCCTTCCTCGGCCATCCACATGTGTTCCAGCACCTCGTCGAAATTTTCATTCTCCTCAAAGCTGAATACGGTGGTCTGCACGATGCGGCCGTGCTCCAGGTCCATGCGGCGGTCCGCCCGCCTCCCTACTTTTTCATCATGGGTCACCATCAAGATCGTGTTGCCCTCCTCGTGCAGCCGGCCCAGGATCTGCAAAACAATTTCTTCATTCACTGCGTCGAGATTCCCTGTCGGCTCGTCGGCCAGGATAATCTTCGGCTGATTGATAAGTGCGCGGGCGATTGAAACGCGCTGCTGCTCGCCGCCGGAAAGTTGCGACGGCAAGTGCCTCGCGCGGTCCCGCAGGCCGACCCGTTCGAGCGCTTTCAACGCTTCCGCTTCGTCGGTCATGCTGTGAAAATACTGGGCGACCATCACGTTTTCGAGGGCCGTCAGGTAGGGGATCAGATGATATTGCTGGAAAATGAATCCGGCGGTTTCCGCCCGGAAGCGGGTCAGATCGGCGCGGCTCAATGCGGCGATATCGACGCCGCCGATGCGCACCCTGCCGGCCGTAGGCCGGTCCAGACAACCGAGCAGATTGAGCAGCGTGGTTTTGCCGGAACCCGAAGGCCCCATAATGGCCAGCCACTCGCCCGGCTCGACAGTGAAGGAAATGTCTTTCAGCGCGCAGATCGAGTCTGTGTAATACTTAGAGACGCCCTCCAGCTCTATCAGCGGCATCACTCCCCCCGCAAAATGACGGCCGGCTCGATCCTGCGGATGCGCCGCAGCGGAGCGATGATCCCAGCCAGCGCAACCGCCAGCGTGATCCCCGCCACCGCCGGCAGAACGCTCACGTGAGCCGCCACAGGCTGATGAAAAATGCGCCAGCCCAGCCAGCGCGCCAGCACCCAACCGAAGGCGAAACCGGCTACGCTGCCCGCCGCACCGATGCCCAGTGCTTCGGAAGCAAACAAAGCGGCGATCGGCCGGTCGGCGCCGCCGAGCGCTTTCAGAATCCCGATTTCTTTGCGCCGCTGGTGCACGATTGCGCTGAAGTTGTTCATCACGCAAAGCGCGGCGATCACTAAAATCAGCACGGTCAGCAGGAACAACGTGCCCCGGATCTTGAGCACCACGGCAGCCTCCGACTCGACTACGGCCCGCAGCAGCCGCACTTCGGCTTCGGGCAGAGCCGCCGCCAGGGCGGCTTGCACCTGATCGGCTCTCTCTCCCGGCGCGCGGACGCTGATGAGGCTCGTCTGATGCGGCAGCCCGGCGGCCGATGCCGCCTCCTCGAAGGCGAGAAACACTTGAGAATCTTCGCTGGCGCCGGTGGAGACGATGCCCGCCACGCGCCGCCGCTCATCCCCCAGGCGCGTGCGGATGTTGAGGGTCGATCCCGGCCGCAGATGGAATCTGGCGGCCACGCGCTCGCCTGCCAGGCACTCGCCAGGAAGCGGCCTCCGCCGCCCGGTAACCTCCCAGTAGCCGATGAGAGGTTCGGCGCGCTGGAAGTCTACGCCGGCCAACACTACAGGCTCTCCATTAACGGTTTCCACGGAATACAGGAAAGGGGCCGCTTCACCGTATTTCTCCGCTACCGCCAGCGCTTCCAGCAGTAACGTCTGACGCCCGGCGCCGGGCGCGATAACCAGATTCGCACCGTATCCGTGAAATTCGCCGCGCAGCTTTCCTTCAATGTCGGAATACAGGTCAAGCAAAGCCGTAGCCAGCGCCGCGGTAATGGTCAGGGCCGCCAGCGTGAGAGCGACGCGCTGCCGGCGCTCGGTCATGGCGCGCCAGACCATCCGCCAAAAAATCAACGTTCTTCCTCCGTGACGGCAACAGGATTCCGCCCCTCACCGCGAGGCGGCAGCCGGAGAGTCCCGGGAGAGCTAGCCGCTCGCCCGGCCGCTTTGGACTTCATTGTTCTTCCTTGAGCACGGGGGCAATTTCGAAACGCAGCGCGGATCGCATCGGAATCGCAGAACCGGCCAGTGAGACCGCCACAGCAGCGACAATCACAAGGGCGGGCAGCAATGGCGAGAGAGCTAGCGCCGAGTGAAACATTTCCAAAGACACCCGCCGCGCCAAAATGATCCCCAGCCCCACTCCCAGCACTCCGCCGAGCAGTCCCTGGACACCCACCTCTACGGCAAACAAAGCGGCGATCAGGCCGTTCTGCGCGCCGACCGCTTTCATCACCGCGACTTCCGGCCGGCGCTCGAGCACTGTTGTCGCCATCGCGCTCCAGATCATCAGCGCTGCGGTGATCATGGCGGCGAGGCTTACGAGCAGCATCAGCAGTTGGACCTGATTCATTATGCGGCCCTCATTCTCGGCGACCTGGCGAATCGGCCGCGCGACAGCCATGGGCAACTGCTCTTCGATCTGGCGGGCGATCGAGCTGATGTAGGGGCTGCAATACCAGCGGTCGTATTCCTGCGGAGTCATGCTGACGGGGTCTTTGCGGGCGAAAGCGTCGTCCGGCTTGGTGAGCGCCCCCACCTGAATCCGGCTCACCTGACCCGGTCTGCCCGTAAAATGCTGGACAGTTTCCAGTCTGGTGAAGATCTCGTTTTCTTCATCGCCTCCGGTCACAAGGACTCCGCGCACCACGAAGGGCTCGCCCCACAACTTCAGCGTCCCGCCGGGATCGACGTGCAGCCGGCGCGCCAACAGGGATCCCACCAGCGCTTCCCTGGCCGAAGGGTCGGGAGCAGGATCGTCAATCCACTGGCCCCGCACGCGCCAAGTGGGGTTCAGGTCGCGCACTCCGGTCGAAAGCACCTCTCGGGTGGCCGTGGTATAGCTCCGGCGGAACCAGGTGCCGCGCACAGCCACCTTGCCGCCGCCCATTTCAACGGTTGCCGACAGAAACGGCGCGAATGCCGTGATATTGTTGCGCCAGAAGGTGGATTTGAGGCGTGGGAGCGCTTCTTCGGGAATAAAAGTGGCGTCGGCCACCGGCTGGTAATCCACCCCGCCGATTTCGACCGGGAGCGCTGTGGACTTGGGAGTCACGACCAGGTTCGCTCCGAAACTGCGCAACTCCCGGCTGACGCGGTCTCCCACATCGACCAGAACGGCCAGCATAGCCGTAGCGATCGCGCTGGCCAGCGCTACTGCCGCGATGGTGCTCAATTTGCGCCGGGGAGAGCGCATGAGCGATTGCCCAACCAGCCGTGCGAACATGTTTCCCTGCGTCTCGAAAGCGCGCTTTCCGCCGCGCGCCTTACACCCTAACCGCCCGCCGATGGCTTGACGAAGCGCCGTGCGCCCGGCTCCAGATCCGCGGCTTCAATCACCAAATCGCTTCCCTCCACATGCGACCTTACTGCAATCGGGTTGCATCCGCCGGAAGCCCCAATGGAAGGAATAAAAATAGCGGAAGCGCAGTTCCGGCACAACACATTGGAACCCCGCTGGTAATAGCCCTGGTTTCCGCATATCATGCAGGCGTCGAGCGCGGCCACGAGCGACTGATCCGGTTTCTGAATCACAATCAGCCGCATCGCGACGCCCTGAGCGCTGGTATACGAAAAGCGATGCAGCAGGCCATCGCTTACGGAGCGCACCGGAATCCGCACTTTTCCGTCGACCGCCGCAAGGGGTATTGCCGGCGTGAGCTGGCTTTCCGCCCGGGCGTAGACGAATTCTGCGGTCACAAACACAATGAACAGAAATGAGGCGCTGCAAACCGCCATCATCCACAAACGCTCCCGTCGAGCCGACCAGACAGCCTTCCGGCGGGCCGCGCCCCCGGCTGGGGCCGCCGCTTCCTCGCGCCGGCGCCAATCAAAAAGGACCATCCAGGCAGCCAGGGCCAATACGGTCACGAAAAAAAAGACCTCGTTTTTGACAATCGGCCCGATCCACGCCATCTCGCGGGCGCTTGACGGAAGGATTCCGCCCTCCGAAAGCTCGTGCAATCCGGTAATCAGCAGTTGCAACACAACTACAAAAAGGATTACGGTCGTGATGCGGAAAAACCGCCGCAAATCGATGCGCACCGTGCCGCGAATGAAGGTGACTCCGAAAACGACGGCCAGAGCCAGGCCGAGCACCAGCCCGGCGGCTTCCGAGAGCGAGTCGCTGGTGAGGCTTACCGCTGAAAGCAACAAAACCGTCTCGACTCCTTCGCGGAAAACCATCAGGAAGACAAATAGAAAAACCCCGGCGGCGGCGCCCGACGAGCGGCTGGAAATCTCGCCCAGGCGCCGCTCCATCGCCGCTTTCAACCCCTTGGAATGCCGCCACATCCACACGACCATGGTGAAGACGAAGGCGGCGGAGGCAAGAAGTGTCCAGCCTTCAAATGCCTCTTCGCTCCACTCCAGCTTGCGGAACAAATACGCGCCGGCAACGCTCGCCAGGATCGCGGCGCCCAGAGCCCGGTACACCACGCGGTGCAAATCTTCGCGCCCGACCTTCCTTAGATACGAGAGGGCAATGGCGATGACGAGCGCAGCCTCTACGCCCTCCCGCAGCGCAATGATGAACGAGGCAAACATACCGGCGAGCGGCAGCCAATCCGCTAGATGAAAGTGAGTTGCAAGTAGCCATTGTACGCCAGGAGACCTCGGGTGGGCAAGCGGGTTTGGGAAGAGCGAATTTCAGCCTGCGAGCCGGAAAATATACAGGATGGGCGCCGCGATCGCCGCCCGGTGCTTTCGATTTTAGGTCACTGCGCGGGACCGAAAGCACCGGCGCCGCATGGTGGGTGTATTCTCGGTCGCGCCGTTGGAGATGGCAACTTGCTCATTGCCCCCAGCCCGCGGGCGACGGTGGGGCGATCTAGGGGAAAGCTCGAGGCTTGAACTCCCCGCTCGCTTCGAGTGGATGCGTCAGGCCGCTGCCGCTACAGTGCGCCCAGAAACGCGACCAGGTCCGCTTTTTCCTGTTCCGTGAAGCCAATGCCAAACCGGCGGTCATAGAAGTTCACCACATCGAGGAGTGTCGCGGCGGAGCCGCTATGGAAGTAGGGCGCCCGAGCTGAGAGGCCCCTCAAAAATGGGCCCCTTCACCTTCCCGATGTCCGCCCACAGGCCTGTTATCAGGGCGCGCCCAGGGTCGGTTGTCTGAAGTATGGATCCCGTGTTCTTATTGCAAAGCGTTATCACCGGTAGGTAGCTGACATCCAGAGGCTGGTCAGGTCTCCTGCGCCGATGTTGAGGGGCGCAGGAAACGAGTGGTTTCCTACGTTGGGCGTATCGTGGCAGGCGCCGCAACTGCCTCGCAGCACGCTGACTCCGAGGATGTCGTCCACGCCGGCCACTCCGCGGATGTTGATGGGCTTCGAGTTGAATAGCGCCTGGCCGCGCGCGATGCTGGCCCTCCTAGGGTTGCCGTGTACTCGCTGGAGCCACGAATCAAAGACAGTGAAAATGACCGGAGTAAACGGCGCGCCTGTGGGGTTGAAGTGAAACGAAGGCGGAAAAGAATCATTGATTCCAATGAAAAAAGGCTGCGCGGAAAGCGGGACCGGCCCGCCGGCGGCGCCGTCGCCTTGCAGATCTCCCGCGTCGAAATCGAGGGCCTGAGCTACCGAGAGCTGGATCTCGAAATTGACGATGGCCCGGAGCTGTTCGGGCTATAAGTCTTCGCGGCTTCGAGGGGGCGGCGCATCCGGCCGCGCGGGCGGGATTGTACCGCGCCGGCGGCGCACACAGATCTCTCTGCGAGCAGGAATCGAACGAGCGGAATTTACTGGCAAAGGCGCTACAGCGGCCCTGCGGCCGAGAGGAGCGCCTGCCGGCGCGTTTTCAGGGGCCGACCGGGATCTTGATGATCTTCTTCTGAATGGCGTATTGGACCAAATGCGCTTTGTTGTGAATGTCGAGCTTCCGCATCAGGTTAAATTTGTGGGCTTCGACCGTCTTGACGCTCAGATTCAGGCCTGAGGCGATCTCTTTCACTGATTCGCCCTCAGCCAGGAACTTCAGAATTTCCTTCTCCCGCGTGGTGAGGGTGGCGAAGCGCGGCTGGCGGTGAGCCGATTTGATGCGCGAGCGGAAGTCGTCAACCAACTGGGAGAGCATGCGGGGGCTCAGGTAGCTGCCTCCCCGGTAGACGTCGCGAATCGCGGCCAGCAACTGCTGGGCCGGGCTGTCTTTCAGCACGTAGCCGCTGGCGCCCACCTCCATGCACTGCACCAGGTAATCCTCGTCGTCATACATAGTAAGGAACAGCACCTTGGTGTCGGGGCGGACCTTCTTGATCTGCCGCGTAGCCTCAAAGCTGCTGAGCCCCGGCATGCCGATATCCATGAGCACCAAATCCGGCCGCAGCTCGGAAACCTTTTCGACCGCCTCCGTTCCATTCGCCGCCTCGCCGACGATGTCTAAATCGGCCTCGGCCGAAAGCAAGGTTTTGATGCCCTGCCGGAACAAGGTATGGTCATCGGTAAGCAGGATGCGAATTTTGGCCATAGTAAATCCTCAGCTTCGAAGCGCCGTCAGATGGGGATCTGGATATCGATCTTGGTCCCCTTCATCTGGCGGGTTTTGATTTCCATCTTTCCTCCCAGCAGCGCCACGCGTTCGCGCATGCCGGAAATCCCAAACGACTCCCGTTTATGGGCGACTTGTTCGAGATCAAAGCCGATCCCGTCGTCCTCCACGTGCACGTGCAGGCGGCCGTTGGACCGGTTTACAGCCAGTAAAACATTTTCCGCCTTCGAATGTTTTATCACATTTGTGAAGCATTCTTGCACTAGTCGATACAACATTATTTCGGTGTCCTGGGGAAGCTGGCCCAGCCGGGACAGCTTTAACCGCACGTGAATAGGGAAGTTACGGCCAAAATTGTTAGTGAACTGGCGCAAAGCCGCGGCCAGGCCAAGCTGCTCGAGAACGTTCGGGCTGAGGGCGGAAATCAGCCGCCGCATGTCCCGGATGGTGCCGTCGATCACCTTCAGCGCGTCTTCCACTTTAGTCGCCAGATGCGGCACATGGCGGGTCATTTCCTGCTGCAACATCTCCAAGTACAGCCGCACCACCAACATGGCCTGCCCAACCTCGTCATGCAGCTCGCGGCTGATGCGCCGGCGCTCTTCTTCCTCCACCTTAAGCATGTGCTCGCCGAGCTGCCGGATCTGCTCTTCCCGCTGGGCCAGGGTTTCCATCAACTGGGCCTTTTCGAGGGCCAGCGCGCAGCGCTCGGCGACGGCCTCGAGCAGCTTCATCTCGCGCGGAAGGCAATTGTACTCGCGGGTAAAATCCAGATGCAGCACGCCGGTGACCTTGCCCTTGACGATCAAAGGCACGCCCCAGAGGCTTCGAATCGCGCGGCGAACCTCGGAGGAGCGTATCAGCGGGTCGGCCCGGGCGTCGAGCACCACTTGCGGCTTGCCGGTCTCCGCAATGCGCCCCGCGAAGCCCTCGCCCACCCGGACATTGAAGTGCCGGGCCAGGGCCGGATCCAGCCCCCGGCACGCCTTCACCATGAGCTCATTCTGCTGTGGCAGCAGCAGCAGCACGACCCCGCCCTGGGCGTTGAAGGTCCGCATGAGGCTGTCCAGCACGCGATTTAACAGGTCGTCCACGCTCAGCGATTCGAGCTCGTCCTGGAAAAGATCAAAAAAGGCCTGGGCTTCCAAGTCGCGGACTTGAAAGTACGCCGTATTCAGGGTTAGAAGGATGCAGAAGTACAGGTGGTCGAGCGACCAGAGATAGTTCGAGTAGTCCTTCGGGAAAAAGCGGCGCAGGTCGGGCAGCAGCGCGTCTTCGTATTCGCGGAGAGAGCTGATGACGTGCGTCGGCGGCACGTCCAGCTTGGCCAGCCGGCGGCCATTGTACTCGACGCGCTCAAAGAAATCGGCGAGATTACCCGCGGCCAGCAAATCGGCGGCCGCCCCCGGATTGATCGCCGCCAGCGCCCGCAGCCGGGGATCGTTGCCCCGAAGCCCCGAACGCGCCAGCCGCCGGCGCCAGCGATTCTCAATCTGCTGGCTGCAAGGCGCAATCCTCTCGGCGAGACGCCGGATATAGTCCTGCACCTGGTCGCTAAGGACGACCGCATCTTCCGGGAGGACCGGTGTGCGTTCTAAGCCACGCATCCTTTGGGAGTATAACCCACCTGATACAGAATCCTGTGGCTTTTCCCACACACTGGTCTTCCGCCGCGCGCGGTCCCGGCCGCCGGGAGGCCGCCCGGAGCGCCTTCAGAGGCGGCCGCCGGCTTAGCGCGAATCCCCCGCGCATGTTACCCTTAAAAGTTGAACCTACCTCTGAGGTATTGGACTGTCCGATTCTAAACTGCAAGTCATCCCATTAGGCGGGCTGGGCGAATTTGGCATGAACATCATGGCCCTGCGCTGCGATGACGATATCCTCGTCATTGACGCCGGGATGATGTTTCCCGGCAGCGAACTGCTAGGGGTCGATATCGTCGTCCCCGACCTCACCTATCTAAAGGAGAATCGGCAGCATATCCGGGCGTTGATTCTGACCCACGGACATGAGGACCATATCGGCGCGGTCCCGTTTCTGTTGGGAGAACTGGACACGCCGGTCTACGGCACGCCTTTCACTTTAGCGCTCGTGGAGCGGCGCCTGGACGAATATGATTTGCCCCGCAAGCCCCGCCTGCATCCGGTAAAGCCCAAGCAGATCATCGAAATCGGCCGGTTTTCGATCGAGTTCATCCACGTTACGCACAGCATGGTGGACTCGACCGCACTGGCCATCGCCACTCCGCTGGGCGTGGTGATTCACACCGGAGATTTCAAGATCGACCCCAGCCCCACCGACAACGAGCTCTTCGATCTGCACACTCTAGCCGATTACGGCCGGCGCGGCGTGCTGCTGCTGCTCTCGGATTCGACCAACGCGGAGTCCCCCGGCTTCACTCCCTCCGAGCGCGCTATTCGGGGCCGCATGGAAGACATTTTCATGCGCGCTCAGGGGTCGCTGATCGTCTCCTGTTTCAGTTCCTCGACGCACCGAGTCCAGCAGATCATCGATTTGTCTTATGAGTACAATCGAAAAATCGCGCTGGTGGGCCGCAGCATGATTTCTACGGCCGAAATCGCCCACGATCTCGGCTTTCTCAAGATTCCTGACGGCCTGCTGATCCGCCCCGCCGAGATCGATCGGCTGCCGCGCTCGCAGCGCACGGTGCTCATCGCCGGCAGCCAGGGCGAGCCGATGTCCGCGTTGTCGCGGGTGTCCGTCGATAAACACAAGCACGTCTCGGTCGCACCCGGCGACACGGTGGTGCTCAGTTCGCGGGTGATTCCGGGCAATGAAAAGGCCATCTTCCGAATGATTGACCACCTTTCCCGGCGCGGGGCCGAAGTGATTTACGGATCGACCACGCCGCCGGTGCATGTATCCGGGCACGCCAGCCAGGAGGAGCTCAATTTGATGCTCAACCTGGTGCGCCCGCGGTTTTTTGTCCCGATTCACGGCGAGTACCGCCAACTGGCGCGCCATGCCGCTCTGGCCGAGCATCTGCGTTACGCCGGACTCGAGGAGAGCTTTGTGCTCGAGAGCGGAAACGTACTCGAGATTGATTCCCATGGCGCCCGCAAAGCCGGCTCGGTCGCCGTCGGCCGCGTGTGCATTGATTCGGACGCAGTGGACGAAGTGGTGGAGGACGTAATTATTCACGACCGCCGGCACCTCTCCGAAGAGGGCATCGTTCTGACCGTCATCGCCATCAATCGCCATACCGGCGAGATCGAGAGCCAGCCGGAAATCGTTACCCGGGGCTTTGTGGCGCCCGAGGACGGCGCCGAACTGGTCTCCCGGGCGCGCGAGATCGTGATCAGCACGCTCGAAAACTCAACGGGCGAAGAAAAGACCGACTACGGCGTCATGAAGGCCAAAATCAGCGCCGACCTGAAGCGCTTTATCGCGCGAGAAACAGCCAAGCGCCCGCTGATCCTGCCCGTCATTTTGGAAGTCTAGAATCCGCAAACTGGATATGCCGCCTCCCTCTCGTCCCGTTCGCCGATGCCGGCGGGGACTGCCCGTCCCGCGAGCTTCTTCGATTCGAGTTGGCTGTTTTTCGCGCTCCGTGTAGTTGAAGGTCAGAAGGAATACAGCCGCGGCATGGGCTTCACGCCGGCAGGCTCTGCGCCGCAAGACCCAACCCGACCGGAAACCGGAGAGGGCAGGCATCGCGGCGCTTTCGTAGGGCCATAGCGTTTTTGGCGCTTCGCGATCTGTGGACCTGGTTTTCCCGCATTGCATTGGCGGCTGCCGGTTGAGAAAATTCAAGAGGTGAGCTATGCAAGCGACTCAGATGGAATCCTTAAACTACGTTGATGGAGAGTGGCGATCCAGCCGCTCCTCCGATCTCTATGAAGTTCAGAATCCGGCTACTTTAGAAACTCTGGCGCGAGTGCCGCTGGCAGGGCCGGAAGAAGTGGACGCCGCCGTAGCCGCCGCGGCGAGCGCGTTTCCCACCTGGCGCCGGATGCCGCCCCAGGATCGCATTCAGTACTTATTCCGGTTCCGGGATCTTCTGATCCAGCACGCCGATGATATTGCGCGCATGATCACCCGGGAAAACGGCAAGACTCTGGCCGAGTCCCGGGGAGAGTTGCAGCGCGGCATTGAAAATGTCGAGGTAGCC
This sequence comes from Bryobacterales bacterium, assembly GCA_035652135.1. GTDB lineage: Bacteria > Acidobacteriota > Terriglobia > Bryobacterales > JACQDG01 > DASREK01. Next base: position 13,131 of record DASREK010000016.1, read on the forward strand.
TGCGGAATCCCGACGCTGATGCAGGGCTACAACCTGGAGGATGTGGCCAGCGGCATCGACGAAATCATGATTCGCCAGCCGCTGGGCGTGACCGTTGCCATCACCCCGTTTAATTTCCCGGCGATGATCCCTCTGTGGTTTCTGCCATATGCCATCGCGTGCGGCAATACTTTCGTGCTGAAGCCCTCGGAACGGGTGCCTCTTACCGCGCGCCTGTTGTTCGAGTTGCTGCATATCACGGGCCTGCCCAAGGGAGTAGTAAACCTCGTGGTCGGCGCGAAACCGGCGGTCGACGCTCTCTTGCGACACCCCCAAGTCAAAGCCGTTAGCTTTGTAGGCTCTACACCGGTGGCCAAATACATTTACGCGGAGGCCGCAGCCCACGGCAAGCGAGTCCAATGCCAGGGCGGGGCGAAAAATCATGTTATCGTCATGCCGGACGCCGACCTGGCCATGACCGCCAAAATCGTGAGCGACAGCGCTTTTGGCTGCGCCGGGCAGCGCTGCCTGGCTGTTTCCACCGCCGTTACTGTCGGCGACGCCTCGAAGAGTTTTCCGAGCGCGCTGCTCGAGCTGGCTTCCTCCATCCGCGTCGGCAACGGTCTGTACGAAGGGGTGCAAATGGGACCGGTGATCTCGCCGGCGAGCAAGGCGCGCATTCTGAACCTGATCGAGAAAGGAATCCACGATGGAGGGAAGCTCTTGCTCGACGGCCGCAACCCCAACCTGGATAACGGCGAACGCGGCAACTTCCTGCGGCCCACTGTCATCGCCGGGCTCGGCGGCCAAAGCGCGCTTACCGATACCGAGATTTTCGGTCCTGTGTTGACGCTGCGCGAAGTCTCCAGCCTGGATGACGCCATCGAAATCCTCTCGCGCAGCCCTTACGGAAACGCGGCGTCCATTTTCACCAGCAGCGGCCACACGGCCCGGAAATTTCGCTATGAGGCGCCCACCGGAAACGTCGGAATCAATATCGGGGTCGCGGCGCCCATGGCCTACTTCCCGTTCAGCGGCTGGAAAGACAGCTTCCTCGGCGTCTTGCACGGGCAGGGGCGCGACGCGGTGGAGTTTTACACTGATAAGAAGGTCGTGATTGAGCGCTGGCCGAAAGAGTGGTCGCGAAAGTTTTGATCCAGCCGCGCGAATGGCTCGGGGCCAGCAAAGGCTGCGCGGTCAGCGAAATGGGTCTGACTTCACGATGCCTTCGCCTTCCCGTACCTGAATCGACCGATTGGCGGAGATGTTACTGAGCTTCTCCAGGATTCCGCTCGGCCAACGGATTTCGATGTCATCCACTTTTGCCGCGCCGCCCAGGCCAAAATGCAGCCGGAAGTCGCTCTGGGACGCGTAGCTGCCCCCGCTGCGCACTTCATCAGTTTGGCGCAACTCGCCGGCGGTCACCGTTACTCTGGCTCCGACGGCGCTGCGGTTGGATTTCGTTCCCGTTAAGCCGATCAGGATGGCATTGCCCTTGGGCCCGAAGTTCTTGAGGACCGTGGGACGTTCGTTCATGTTAACGACAACAATCTCCAGGGCGCCGTCCCCGTCCAGATCGCCGGAGGCCACGCCGCGGGAAACCGCGGGAGCCGATAGCGCGGCGCCGGCCGAGCGCGTGATATCCCGGAACGCGCCGTTGCGAAGGTTCCAATACAGGGCCTTCGGCTGCCGGAAGTCCTCACCGACGCGGGCGCCGGCCAGTTCCGGGTAAATGTGCCCATTGGCCATGAAAATATCTTTCCAGCCGTCCTGATCGACGTCGATGAAATTCACTCCCCAGCCCACGACCTTTGTGTTCACACCGAGGCCGCTAAGATACGTTTGGTCCTCGAAATAGGCATCGCCTTCGTTGTGGTAGAGCGTGGGAGTTTCGTCCATGAAATTCGTTTTCACCAGATCGATGCGGCCATCGTTGTCATAGTCGCCGGCGGCCACGCCCATACTGCCTTGCTCCTGCCCATCCGGCCCGTAAGCGGCGCCGCGCCCGACTGCAACATCGGTGAATGACCCGTTACGGTTGTTGCGATAAAGAATGCTGGGGCTGGAATCGCAGGCCACATAGATATCGGGCCAGCCGTCATCATCGAAGTCCGCCGTGACCACGCCCAGGTTGTAGTGCAACTCGGAAAAGGCAATGCCGGCTTTCTGGGTGACGTCCGTGAATGCCCGGCCGCGGTCGTTGTGGTAAAGAAAATTGCGGCCAGCCGGATAGCCGCGGGGACCGCAGAAAACACGCAACCCCTTCCACGTGCAGAAAGGGCTTGCGCCCGGCAAAGCAGCTTTTTCCAGGTCGAAGTCCAAATAGCTGGCGACGAATACGTCAAGCCAGCCATCGCGGTCGTAATCGAGGAAGGCGCATCCCGTGTTCCAGCGCTGTCCTGCGGCGGGCAGCCCCAACTTAGCCGTCACGTCCTCAAAGCGCCCGCCGCCCAGATTGCGATAGAGGCTGTTATGCCCATAATAGGTGACAAACAGATCAGTCAGGCCGTCGTTATCGAAGTCCCCGGCGCATACGCCCTGACCCCATCCGCTGCGCTCGAGACCGGAATTTCGGGTTACGTCCCGAAATTTCCCATTTCCGTCGTTGTGATAGAGCCGGCTGGTTGGCTTTTCTCCGGCGGGCAGGCCATCGAGACGGGTTCCGTTGACCAGGAAAATGTCCGGACGGCCATCATTGTCAAAATCGAAGACGGCAGCCCCGTTGCCGGTCATTTCCAAGATGTACTTCTTCGATTTCACACCACCGTAAACATTGGGCGCCGTGAGGCCGGCTTCCGCCGCGACGTCTCGAAATTCCACCGTGGGACTGGGCAGATCCAGGCGGGCTCTCGGAGAGGGCCGCGCGGTCATCCTGCCTCCACCCATGCCTTGACTGAGAAGCAAGGGGACAAAGGCCAGAACGCCCCCGAAAAGCCAGATCCCCCGTACATAACTGGATAGAGCCATCGCTGCGCAGACTCGGAACATACCGCTTTTCGAATCACAATTCAAACCTTCGCCACCCGCGCCCAGCGATCGACGGGAACCCCGCGTAACCAGCCGATTCCGCCTAAATTCTAGTAATATAATCTAACACTATAGTATTTTAGGCGAAATTTCCCTTCCCGCACCGCCTTCCTGCGCCTTCCCGCCAAGGGTGATGGCCGCGCCACCAGCGTATTTTTTCTTGTTTTTTCTTTTTCGGACGGGGATAATGGCGCAAACGTGGTTTCCAGGAAAAGGGGGAGGTGTTTTATGTTATCGCTCCGGCAGAAGACGGCCAGATGCCTTTCCGCGCTTCTGGTAGTTTTGGGTGGGGCCGCCCTGGCTTTTGGTCAGGAGACCACAGGCGGCATCGTGGGAACTGTGAAGGACAGTTCCGGTTCGGTGATAACGGGCGCGGTCGTAACCTCTGTGAACATCGAAACCGATGTGCAATCTCAGACCACAACCGACGAACGAGGGAACTACGAATTCCCGCTGCTGCGCGCCGGGCGGTACCGCCTTTCAGTGGAAGCTCCAGGTTTTCAACGCCTGGTGCGGCCGGAGGTGATTGTCAACACGACGGAGCGGGTGCGGCTGGATTTGACGCTGCAAGTGGGGGCGGTGAGCGAGACGGTGACGGTAACTGCTGAAACCCCGCTGTTACAAAGCGAAAAAGCGACTGTCGGCCAGGTGGTCGAGCAGCGCACGATCGAATCAATTCCGCTCGCGACGCGAAACTTCACCCAAATCCTGGGAACTTCGGCGGGCGTGGTCGGCTCCATCTTCAACGCCGACACCCCCGGGACCGGCAGCGACAGCGTGAGCGTGAACGGGTCCCGCCGCGGCAGCAACAACCTGCTGGTGGACGGCGTGCAGACCACCAACACTTTGAACAATGCGCCGGACGGCGACGGCACGCCGAGCATCGAATTTCTAGGCGAATTCAAGGTAATGACGAGCTTGTACAGCGCCGAGTACGGGCGTAATTCCGGCTCGATCATCAACGTAACCACCCGCAGCGGGACGAATCAGTTTCACGGAGCCGCGTACGAGTTCTTGCGGAACACGGACTTGAACTCGCGGCCTTTTTTCAACCCGGCCCGGGGCGAAAACATCCAGAACCAGTTCGGCGCGAACATCGGCGGCCCGATCAAGCACGACAAGATCTTCTTCTGGGGCGGGTGGGAGAGCATGCGGCAGCACAATGCCAACTCGGCGCTGGGATCCCAGGGGAGCAGCAACGGCGGGGTCGTGATCACCGTGGTCCCGACGCTTGCTCAGAGGCAGGGAGATTTTTCGGCGTTTCCGAAGGCGATCAAGGATCCGACGACCGGGCAAGCATTCTTAAACAACATTATTCCGCAATCGCGTTTGAATTTGATTTCCCTGAATATTCAGAACGCGTTTGTGCCGCTGCCGAACTTCAGTTCGGGCAACAACAACTTCTTCGCCGCGGCTCCGATCACTACCAATCTTGACCAGGGCGCCGGGCGCGTGGATTACCGCCTCAGCTCAAGTGATACGCTGTACGGGCGCTGGTTCGAAAGTATGGAGTTTGATCTGACGCCTTTCGGCCAGGGCATGCCCGGCTTCACACAGGGATCGACGCGGGCAAAGCATACGGGGGGATTCAGCGAGACGCATATCTTTTCGCCAGCCTGGGTGCTGGAATCGCGTGTCGGAATCGACATGACAGACCAGTATCTCTCGTTCGGCAACAACACTGATCCCACCACCCTGGGGTTGCAGCCGATCAAGGGAGTGACTTTGATCGCTGGCCTGCCCAAGATCAACATCAGCAACTACGTGAACGGCGGCTTTGGGAACTCCAGCCGCTGGCATGACAACATCAAAACGTTCACCACTTCCTCCACGATGACCTGGGTGCGCTCCCAGCACACGATGAAGTTCGGGGCGGAGAGCGTTACCTCGCTGCTGCACCCGTTCAATGATCAGGCCAGCCGGGGCACGTGGAGCTTTACGGGTCTCGCTACCGGCAACGAATACGCCGATTTTCTGCTCAGCCAGCCATCTACGAAACAGTTCGCGGCAGGCCCGGGAGAGCTGCTGATGCGCGAGCAGGTCTGGAGCGGCTTCTTCGACGACAGTTGGAAAGCGACCCAGAACCTGACTATCGAACTCGGCTTGCGCTACGAAGCCCATTTCAATCCGGCCGCCTACAATCTGCACATGGTCAGTTTCTGGCCGGACCGGTACCAGGGAGTGGGCTCGGTGGACGCCGCGGGCATCGTCCAGGGCGGCGTCACTCCCGGTGTGCCGAATGACGTGGTGTTCGGGCAATGGCACGATTTCGGCCCCCGGATCGGCATTGCTTACCGGATCGGGGATAAATGGGTCATTCGGACCGGCGCCGGGATCTACTACGATCAACGCACGGGCCAGATCGCCCAAGGCACGTTCTCCAATCCGCCGACATTCAAGAACGTCACTATCAACTGCGCGGTCGCAGGCCAGGTTTGCAGCCTGACCCAACCCGACAACTGGACCTTCGTCGACCCCGGTTACGATCCGAAAGCCATTCCGTTCCCGACCAAAACCACCGATCAGACCCTTACGCTTTCCGCGATTGATCCCCGAGCAAAGACGGATCGCGTGATCCAGGACAACTTCACCATCCAGCGCCAGTTGCCGAAAAACACCCTCCTTGAGGCCGGCTACGTGGGGACCAAAGGCACCTACTTGGCCACTTCGTATAATGTGAATCCACTCATGCCCCAGCCGGATGGCACGCTGGTGCGGCGTTTCCCGGGTTTTGGCAGCATCAATTACCGCAACGATATGGGAAGTTCCACTTACCATTCGTTGCAGATGACCCTGAAGCGCCGCGTAGCCACATCGACGTTCCAACTCTCCTACACCGCGTCGAAAGTGCTCACAAACGGGAATGAGTCGGCCCGCTACTCGACGGCCCTATTCGCAGCGCCCTGGAACGATTGGAGCCGGGCAAAGGGTCCGGCCAACTTTGACCGCCCGCAGCGGCTCGCCTTCACCTGGGTGCAGGATCTGCCCAGCAAGGCTACGAGCCGGCTCGGGAGATTTTTCCTGAACAATTGGTCCGTCAACGGATTCTTCATCGCGCAATCCGGATTCCCGCTGACAGTGATCAATACCACCAGCGGCCAGGGCCTCGGAGGAACCACATCCAACGACAATGGCAGCTTTTTCGCGAACGTCGTGGCGGGTGCTCCCTTAATTCACCCCACCGGCTCGACTAAGGACAGCCTCCAGAGTTACATCAACAAGGCTGCCTGGATTCCGGCGCCGGCGGGCACCTACGGGAATTCCGGACGCGGCATGTTCCGCGGCCCCGGACAGTGGAACGTGGATGCCTCCGCTTTTAAGGATTTCAGCATCACCGAGCGCTGGAAAATGGAGTTCCGCACTGAGTGCTTCAATGTGTTGAACCATGCCAACTTCGCGCTGGGCACTGACACCAGCACGTCGTTGAACATGAATTCTTCCACGTTCGGACAGATTAGCGGGACCTCGGTAAACGCCCGCCTGATCCAGTTTGCTCTGCGGCTGAGTTTTTGAGACAAACCGACAGCCCAGGCGGCGGCCGCCAGCCGTGGATAGCCCTGCACGGCGACTTCTGGTGCACCTGTTTCAAAGCCGGGCCCTCGAGAACCGCATGTTCCTGCTGCGCGTTAATTATTCGGCGCCGCACAATAACGGCGGCAGCGCCATCTTTGATTTCGAAGGATCGATCCAGGACGAACTCGACCAGCGGGAAGGCGTGCTGGTGGGCAACCTGAACCTGACTGCTCTGCGCAAAATCCGCAACGCCTGGAACAAGGTATACGGCCCTGAAAACCGTTATCCGGAAGCCTACCGGCGGCTGCGGCAGGAATCCCGTTGAACGGCGCCATCAGGCCTGGCGGCGCACCCTGAAGGCCCGCGCGCCTGACGCCAACGGCTCAAATAACCGTCAGGGCTGGTAACGCACGAAGGATGCGCCTGCAAGGAGGAGCTTCACAGCAGATCGAGCGCCGCTTGCAGCTCCGATCTGGCGTGCAGGTCGCCGGCGCGATCCGCGGCTTCGATTCCTTGGGAATAAATCCGGCGAGCTTCTTCCATGCG
>DASREK010000017.1:0-11724 GCA_035652135.1 Bryobacterales bacterium
GGTCTCGCTCGAGGAATTGGGCGGCCACCAGCTTCAGGATTATCTGTTGTTCCGTCCCGAGGCGGCCGCGCGCGAGATCAGCGCGCGCCTGCGGGCGGGGAACCGGTGCTTTGTTGCGCGATCGCAGGGCCGCATCGTTCATGCGCGATGGGCGATTATCACCGGGCCGGCGCGCTGCGAAGTGCTCGGCGTGGAATTGCCGATCGCCAAAGACTGCGCGTATGTTTGCGAGTCGCTAACCCTTCCCGAAATGCGCGGGCTCGGCATTGCAGCGGCGGCCGACGCCTTTATGCTGCGGCGCCTGCGCGAATCGGGACTTCGGGCGGCCGCGCTGGTTGTCGATCCTGACAACCGGGCGGGCATCCGGACCGCGCAAAAGACCGGATATCGCGCTGCTGGCTCGGTGGCAGTGGTCAGGCTGGGCCCGTGGCGCCGGCTGGTCCGCTGGAGCGGGGTTCGGGAACCTGAGCCGGCCTACTGGAACAACATCGGGATCAAACTGCTCCCTGGCAATACGTACCTGGATCCATTCCTGGCCCGGCTCAAGCGCAGAATTCATTTGCGGCTGATTCGGCATTGGACGCAGGGAATGCCGCCGGGAGCACGCATTCTGAAAACCGATCTGTTTGAAGAGGCCAACGGGCGGGATGCGCTCATTCCCGGCTTGGCCTGTGGCGGGCGCCGCGTTTTCGGGGTGGATATTTCCCCGGCCATCACGGCGCGCTCGGTCGGTTCGGTCCCGGATTCCGCCCGGCTGGCGGCAGCCGATGTTCGCGCTTTGCCGTTTGCGGATGGCGTTTTTGATCTGGTGATTTCTCCCTCCACGCTGGACCATTTCCGCGACCCGGCTGACCTCGGCCGAAGCCTCCAGGAAATCCGCCGCGCGCTTCATCCCGGCGGGCGTCTGATCATCACTCTCGACAACCGTCAAAATGTTCTGGATTGGCTGTTGCGCGCCGCCTCGCGGCTCGGTATCACGCCTTACTACCTCGGGAGGTCCTACACCATCCATGAGCTTCGGCAGGAGTTGGCGGCCGCCGGTTTTTCGGTTCTCGACGCCACGGGGATCGTGCAGACGCCCCGGTTGATGGCGATGACCGTTGCCGCAGCGGCGCGATGGGTGAACTGGCGTTCCTTTACGCGGTTTGTTCACCGGAACATTTTGCGGGCCCAGCGGCTCGAGCAAACAGCCTGGAAATACTGGACCGCGTGTTTTGTATGCGCGTGCGCCGCTCCCGGCGGAGATCGAACTCTGGGTGCCCGGGAGGCTTGGGAGGGTTGTTCGATGACTGTGGAGAGCGGCGGCGCGCCCCTCTCGCGCCGATCCCGGTGATTTCGCCCCTACAGTGATGCCGGGCTGGCTGACACGGATTCGCTGGAGTGCGTTTACCGCCTGGCACTTGCGGCACGAGTCCTCGCTCCCTTTCTGGCCGCTGGAGCGGGTGCTGGCGGTGCAGGAGCGGCGGATTCGCGAAATCGCGGCCTTCGCCGCGCGGGAAGTTCCCTTCTATCGCGAGGCGTTTCGCTCCGCCGGCTTGCGCCCTGAAGAGTGCCGCAGCGCCGCCGACCTGGCGCGTCTTCCTCTCCTTCGCAAGGAAGAGGTAAGCCGCCATCCTGAGCGCTTCCGGCCTGAGCGCCCGAATCGCGCCAGCTTGCGGCTCCACTCGAGCGGCACCTCAGGCAAGGCCCGGACCATCGACTATGACGACGCGGCGCTTTTTCTCGCGCTGGCGCACGGCCACCGCCAGCGGCTCGTGCTGGCGCGGGTGCTGGGCAGAACCACTGGCTACCGGGAAGCCGTCATCGCCCGCCCCGAGGGTTTGCCGGCGCAGATCCGGCGCTTTTATGAGACGCATTCCTGGTTCCCATCCCGCGTGGAGCTGGAGCGCATCGTTATTTCTCCGGCGGAAAGCTACACCGAAATCTGCCGACGTCTGGAAGAATTTCAGCCGCATGCGGTTTTCGGCTACGGCTCCCACCTGGGCGCCTTTTACCGGTGGGTGGCTGAGAAAAATAGCGGCGGTCATTTGCCTCGGGTCATTTTTTACGGCGCCGACCGCATGCCCGACGCGGACCGGGCTTTAATCGAAGAAAAGCTCGGCATTCTTGTTTTTTCCTTTTATCAATCCGCAGAATCGCTGCGCATCGCGTTCCAATGCGAACGCCGGCAGGGTCTTCATCTGAGCCTGGACCAGATCGCGGTGCGCGTAATCGACAGCTCCGGGCGTGACGCGGCTCCCGGCGGCCGAGGTGAGATCGTGATATCGAATCTGACGAACCGCGCCACAGTCCTGCTGAATTATTGCCTCGGCGACATCGTCACTGTCGGCAGCGGGCCGTGTCCCTGCGGGCGAAGCTTGCCGGTCATCGACCGGATTGAAGGGCGCGCCGACGACCTCGTACGCCTGCCTGACGGCTCTTCCATTCACGCGCTTTCTACCCTGGAAGGCATTCAAGCCGTTCCCGGCGTAATTCAGGTTCAGATCGTGCAAGAAGAGCTGCGAAGGTTCTTGCTGCGGGCCGTTTGCTCGCAGGGGGCTGATTGGCCCGCCATAGAAAAACGCTTTGCCAGCGTGCTCTCTTCGACGCTTGGAGACGGCTTGACGCTTCAGATCGAGCGCGTGCCGGACATTGCGCCTGATTCGAGCGGGAAGGTTCGCGCTGTGATCTCGCGGATAACCGGGTTGAATTCCCCGTAGCACCCGCCGGGAGCCGATGTCGGGCCTGAAATCTTTAAACCTTGCGCGCTGCGGAACAACGGCAGCGCGCAGAGATGTCCGGGGTCACGCCAGCTTCTACTCCCACAGCTCGTCGATCGGCCCGTACACATCCTGATCGGAGAAGGGCACATATTCGAAGCCCCGGCCGAAAGGGTCGTCGTAGCGCACGGTAGTCCAATTAATACCCATGGCTGAATAGATGGTGGCTTCGACGTCTTCGGGCTTGACGTCGCGGCCCCTGGACCATCCCGGATCCGCCGTCATGGAGCCGTCGTCGGTAGTAGAACCAATGGCGCGGCCTCCTTTGACCCCCGCCCCGGCGAAGACGATTGATTGCTGCGGGTAATGATCGCGGCCGCCGGCGGCGGAAAGCGGCCCGACGGTGCGTCCGAACTCGCCTACCATAACCACCAGGGTTTCATCCAGAAGGCCGCTCGATTTCAAGTCCGATAATAGGGCCGAGGCGCCGAGGTCGAAGGTCTTGCCAAGCGTGTAGAGGTTGTTGCCGTTGGGATTCGTCTGCCCGTAGATATTCTGATGCATGTCCCAACTGCCGAGAGTGATCTCAATGAACCGCGTGCCTTGATTCGCCTCGAGGATCTGCTTGGCGACCAGGCAGGCGTTGCCGAAGCTGGAGCTGCCATAGCGCTGGCTATCGGCTGCGGAAAAGGCGAACGCCTGCTGGACGGTGGGGTTGTACATCAAGCTGCGAGCTGCCGTATAAAAGTTGTCGTAATCCTCGAGGGGTCTTCCGAGGGGCGAGTTGACGCGCAGCGGATCATCCAGCGCGTGAAGTTGTCCCCACCGCTCGTTCGAGAGCGCCTGACCGTCGGGGTTTGTAGTATTAGCGAGACCTTTCGACGACGGCGCGATCTCAAACGGCGCGTAGGTGGCGGCGAAGTAGCCGGGGCCGGCTGCCGAGTTTGAGTTAAGGGCGATGAAAGTCGGGAATACCTGGTTGGGAGTCCGCTCCGAATCTTTTTCGAGTGCAACGACGCTGCCGATATTGGGCGCGATGTCGCCCAGCGCTGCCGCCGGGTTGCGGCCGATTTGAGTCCACCGCTGTGCAAGGCTGTGCACCAGAGCCCAGGCGCGCATCGACCGCACAATCGCCAAGTCGGGGAGATTGTTGGCCAGATTCGGCAGCAGGCCGGTCGGCCAAGTGATGCCCGAAATAGTCTCCGGATTGAAGTTGTCGGGCGTGACCCCAGGGACAGTCTTGAAATCAAACGTATCGATGTGGCTGGGAGCGCCTTGCAGCAGGATGAAGATTACGCTCTTAGCCTTGTTCTGCGTCTGCACGGGCGTCTGCCGGACGACAGGAACCGCGCGCAGACTGGGCAGCAGGCACGCCCCGGTCACGCCGCAGCCGAGGATCTGGAAGAACTGCCGGCGGGTGAAATGCGGCCGGTCGAGAAAGGATCGCCGGGGCTGGGGATAGCGCTGGATGAACCGGTCGAATCGTTCCTGTGCGTTCATGACAAGACCTCTCTGGGCCGCCCCGAGCCGCGCGACCGGGCGCCGCGGGGAGCGCGCAAAAAGTTGGACAAGTACAAGGCCGGAGGCCCATCCGGCTCCTCGCAGCCGCTTCGCCCTCTGAACAGTGGCTTCATCTGATGCTCCAGCTCAGTAGTTAAAAACAAAATCCACCTTGTTGTAGAGGGACCAGAGCAGGTTCTGCGCTTCCTGCGTCCGGTCGCCCGATTGCAAATTCGCCAGCGCCGTGCTCATCTCCGCGGGCGTCGGATACCGCGAGAGAACGGCGAGGAACAAATTGTTCACCAGCTGATCGTCGGGAAGGCTGAGACTTCTGGCGAGCAGGCTGGCCGAAGCGCCCGATCCGGTCGCGCGAATCCGGCTCATGATGAAGTTATCGTTCATCAAATCGAGGGCTTGGGAGATCGACCCGTCGCCCCGCCGCTGCTGGTCGTCTCGATTCCCGCGGAGAAACGCATCGAGAAACTGGACGACGGCTGCGTTTCCAGCGGGCATCCCGGCCGTTTCGGGAAATTGCATCGCCCAATTCACCGGGCCGAAGGTTGCGCCGTTCTGCGTGATGGTGTAGGAGGGAATCACATTGCTGGATTGCGCCACCGCGTCATGAATTTCCTCGGCCCACAGCCGCCGGACTAATTTGCGGGCGAACAGCGGCTCCCACGCCGGGTCCCACGGGCCGTCGTAACGGGCCGATAGCTGATAGGCTCGGGAGTTCACAATTTCGCGCATCAGCGCCTTCAAGTCGAACTTGCTGTTGACGAAATCCTGAGCCAGTTCCTGGAGGAGCGCGGGGTTGGAAGGCTGCAACGTCCAGGGAGCCGGCGGCGGATTGTTCGGATCAAGCCGGGCCAGGTCAAACTGGTCGGGCGGATCCACAATGCCGCGGCCAAAAAACTGCGCCCATATGTAATTGACGGCCGCGCGAGCGAACTGAAAATCGGAGGTGATAAATTGCGCCAGGGCGGCGCGATAGTTCTGTCCCGGCGCCGGTTTCGCTCCCGTGAACCAATAGACCGGGGCCACGTTCTTTTCCGTACCGCTGGGCGTGCCGCTCGGCTGACGCGCCGGCCGGTTGCCAGTTGTCGTATTCAACGGATAGTTCGCGCGAGCCGGATTGTCCACCACCGACCAGGAATAAAGATTAGTCTGACCTGACATTGGGACGCGGGCCACGACTGTCCGCGAGACGAACGAAGCGAATTGCCACGCCTGATAGCGCGTCCCCTGGCTCCCCCAGAGACTGAGCTGATCCAGGTGTCCGCGGCCGTTGTGGCACAGCAGGCAGTTCATATGAGCAATACCTAAAAAGGTGTCCGCAATGTTCGCGGCCTGCTGGTCCATGATGTCTTGCACAGGGCCGCCGGTGACGACGCCCCCGACCATCCAGTTCAGCTCTCCCTGCTGGAAGCTGTCGGTTCCCTGGGCGCTTATCAGCTCGCGCGCCATTTGATCATAGGGCTTGTTGGCTGCGAGCGAGTCGTGAATGTAGTTGTAAAACGCATTCCGGCCTTGGGCAAAGCGCGCCACCTGCGAATTCCGGCTGTTGTTCTGAAACAGGTCCCCAAAATACATGGTCCACTTGTCAACCCATTCCGGCTTGGCCAGCAGTTCTTCCACCAGCGCTTCCCGCTTGGTGGGGGACGGGTCGTTCACGAACCGGATCACGCGGTCAGGCGCCGGTATGCGCCCGGTCAGATCGAGAGTGACGCGCCGGATGAACTCAAAATCGGTCGTCGCAGGGGCCGGGCTGACGCCGGCCGCCTGCATGGCGGCAAATAAATTCCGGTCGATCGGGCCCATTTGGGCGAGCGGTTGAAGGGCTCCGCTGCGCGTCGCGGAAGAGAGCGGCGGCAGTTGCCGCACGACCTGTTGCGTCAGAGCGCTCAACGAGAGCTGAGAGGATGAGGTCCCGGGCATGGATAGGCCCTGGCGGGCATATCTTTCATGCTGCGGCCCGAAATAGACGCACTCCGGATGGGCGACAGGCAGTTGCGGTTCGGATTCATCCTGGGCCCGGAGAACCCGCAGGCGGAAGATCCCCAGCGGCACAGATATCGAAAGCAGCGCGATCCAGAACCCGCCTCTTTTCATTGCTCTGATCGACATAACGGCAACTCTTCATTCCCTTATGTTGCTCCTAAACCCGGCCGTTGTGGAAATGTTTCTTTTTTGGGCAAACGACCGGCCCCCCCGGGTTCCGTGGCGTAACGCCGGGCAGTTTCCGGCATCTCGCCAAAGGCAAGTCATTGCTTTCAGTGAGTTGCAGCCATTTTAGGGACCACATCGATCCTCGGGCGCCTGGGCCGGGCAGCGCTCCGACAGCCGGAGGGAAAGCATGGGACAACTTAGCAAGCGTGGGAGCGCCTTCTCCGCGCTGCTTCGAAGGATTTGGCTGTCTGAGCGGCGGGGCCGCTTGGGCGGAGGGGCGCAGCAGCGGAACCCTGCCACTTGTGCAGTATGCGGCTGCGCCGATCCGGCCGGACCGCATTGCACGTTTACTCTTTCTTTACTTTGGCATCGTACTTGGACATCCCGTGGGCGTGCTGGACCGCGAAAATCAGGTCGTCCACTTTGCATTGGTCGGGGTCGTACTTTACTACGGCTTCGTTGTCACTCAGCGATATCTTGACGTCTTTGACGCCTCGCGTCGCCTCCAGTGCATCCTGCACCGTTTCGGCGCAGGAATTTCAAGTCATGCCATCGATGACCAGCGTGACCGTAGCCTCCTTCGGCGGCGCGGCAGGGCTTGCGAACGCAGGAGCCAGAAATGACAGCCCGGCGACGCCGAGGGCGATGAGCATCCGTCTTCTCTCCATGGGAACACCTCCGGCAGGAATTGTAGCATCTCCGGCCCGCTTAACCTGGAGAACTTGCGCCGTGAGGGGAGGATGCTGATTTGGCCTGCCCAGGCGACTGCCAAAAAGGGGAAGATCGAAAGCGGAAAAAATGAGCTTAATACGTAGCCCGGCCGCCGCTCACGTCATAACACTGGCCGGTGACAAAGGAAGCGTCCCGGCTCGCCAGGAAGTGAGCCACGGCGGCCACTTCCTCGACGGTTCCCGTGCGGCGCATCGGAATCCGCTCGGTCATATAATCGACCTGAGCCGGCGTTAGCTGATCGAGAATGCGGGTCCGGATTACCGCCGGCGAGATGGAGTTCACGCAGATCCCTTCGGTGGCCACTTCCTTAGCCAGGGACTTAGTGAACGCGATGACGCCCGCTTTCGACGCCGAATAGGCGCACATGTTCGGATTGCCCTCCTTGCCGGCGATCGAGGCGATATTCACAATGCGCCCGTACCGCTGGGCGCGCATGTGAGGAACCACCGCGCGGCAACAGTAAAAAACGCCGGTAAGGTTGACGCGGAGGACCCGGTCCCAGTCCTCATCGCTCTGCTCCCACACCGGAGCGGCGCGGCCGCCAATGCCGGCGTTGTTGACCAATACGTCAACGCGCCGGGTTCGTTCGAGCACCGCGTTCACCATGCGGCCGACGGAGGCATTGTCACTGACGTCCACGCCGACGCCGAACGCGGCGCCCCCTAAATCTCTCGCCGCCGCCAAAGCGCCGTTCTCGTTGTAATCCGCCACGGCCACCGTGGCGCCGGCCTTGGCCAGCCGTGCGGCGATAGCCCGGCCGATACCTTCCGCCGCTCCGGTCACAATCGCGGTTTGACCCTCGAGTGAAAGGAACATGGAAGACGGCTATTCCGCTTTGGTGACGACCACCTTAATGGTGGTGGAAACGCCTTTGTGAAGATTCACCACTGCCTCATGCTCGCCAAGCATCCGGATGGGTTTGGCAATCTCGATTTTGTGGCGGTCGATGTTGTAGCCCTGTTTGGCAAGCTCTTCGGCGATGGTTTTCGACGTTACCGAGCCGAATAGCTGGTCGTTCTCGCCGGCCTTTTCGGCCACGGTTACGGTCAGCTCTTTCATCATTTCGGCGAGCTTCTCGGCGTCGCTCTTCAGCTTCGCCTCGCGGCGCAGGGCCGCCGCTTTCATATCCTCAATAACCTTCTTGCTGCCCTGCGTGGCCTCGATGGCCAGCTTGCGGGGCAGCAGATAATTGCGGGCGAAGCCGTCGGCGACCTTGACCACGTCGCCGCGCCCGCCCAGCTTGGGCACTTCTGCCTTCAATATGACTTCCATAATCCATGTCCTCCCACGTGGCGAGAGAGCCGGCAACCGGGCCGCATCAGGCCGCGATGCCGCCGTCTCCACCGTTCTCGGCTGTCTATTTGCCGGATCGCTCTTTTCACAGTTCTGCCGCGAAAGGCAGCAGAGCGATATTGCGCGCCTTCTTAATTGCGTCGCTCAACTGGCGCTGGTGCGGCGTGCAGACGCCGGAAATGCGCCGGGGAATGATTCTGCCGCGTTCCGCCACGAAGCTGCTGATCAGCTTGACTTCCTTGTAGTTGATATTATCGATCTTCTCGACGCAGAAGCGGCACACCTTTTTTCTGCGGAAGTACTGTTTTTTGCCGCTGGGCGCGCCCGGCGTTCCGCTCTTTTCACCCGCGGCTCCGCGCGGTCCGCCCGCCGGTCTTCTTGCCTCTGCCATGATGGCCTCCAATTCTGATTGTATTGCGAAAAGCGGCTACTCTTTCACCGCCGCTTCAGCGGGAATCTGGGGAGTTGCTCCCGGCGACGGCGGCTCCACTGCGGCAGGCGGGGGTTTCCGCAGCGCGCGCTTCTCGCGCCTGCTCTTGAGCTTCTCCAGGCGCTTCAATTCCTCGTCGATTCGGACCGTCAGAAACTTGATGACCGTATCGCTGACCCGCAAACGGCGCTCCAGTTCTTTGACCGTTTCGGAGCCCTTTTCCGTCGAGAATTGCAGCAAAACGTAATAGCCTTCCCGGTGTTTTTTCACGCGGTAGGCGAGCTTCCGCTTGCCCCATTTATCGACCTTATCCACCACGCCCCCCGCCGCTGTGATCACGTTTTTCAGCGGCTCGATGCTGGCGTCGATCTCTTCCTCCGGCACATCGGGCCGGATAATGAACAGGATCTCGTAAATTCTCATTTTCCCTCGGTAATTTGGCCTCCAGCGCGACGATTGAATCTCGTCATGGCCTTAGCGGCGCCTTCGGCAAGTATGGAGCGAACGGCATCAGCCCCGCGGCTGACGAGCTCTTCCACTTCCTTCTGCTGCGAACGGCGGAACGGCGTGAGGTCATAATCGGCCGCGTCCACCGGCCGGCCAGGATGAATCCCCAGCCGTACCCGCGTAAAATCTTTCGTTCCCAACGCCCCAATAACTGATTCAACGCCCCGATGCCCGGCAGAAGAGCCGCGCAGATTGATGCGCAGGCTCATCCAGGGCAGGTCCAGCTCGTCGTACACCAAAATCAGGTCGGCCGGAGTCAGTTTGTATTTGGCGAGCAACGCCTTGACGGGACCGCCGCTTAGATTCATGTAAGACTGCGGCTTGGCCAGCAGCACGTCCCTCTGCTCAATGACTCCGCGGCCTACCAGCGACTGGCACTCCGGCCGGTGAACACTCAAGCCGCCGATCTGGGCCAGCCGGTCAATGGTCATGAAGCCCAGGTTGTGCGGCGTATTGGCGTATTCCGGCCCGGGATTGCCGAGGCCGACAATGAGAAACATCGATCGTCATTTACTGCCAGTGACCAGCCAGCCATCCACAGCCTGGAGCGCTTGCGCCTTACTGGTTGCCATCGGAGGGCTGAACGATTGCTCGTTACTTTTTCCCTTTCTCCTTGCCTTCCTTCTTCTCGCCCTCGGCGGCTTCGCCTTCCTCTACCTGCTTGCCCTTCTTGATCACTTCGGGCTCCGCTGGAGCAGCAGCGGCGGCCTCCTCAACCACGGCTTCAGCCGGCTTCTCCTCTTCCTTCTTCAGCATGATCACATGAACCAGAATCTTTTCCGGATCGCTGGTCAGCCGGTAGCGCTCATCGGCCGGAACATCCTTCACGCGAATCGCTTCGCCGAGACCCAGGTCCGTCACGTTGATCGTGATGTGTTCGGGAATGTTCTGGGGCAAGCATTCGACTTCCACCTCGCGCGTCACAATCTCGAGCAGGCCTCCTTGCGTCTTGACGCCCTTCGCGTCGCCCTGTGTGACAATCGGCACCATCGCCTTCAGGCTCTTGGTGAGATCGATGCGCAGCAGATCGGTGTGCAATAAATCACCCCGCAAGGGATCCACCTGCCAATCGGCGAGCATCGCCGCTTCCCGCGAACCGCCCGCAATGGCCACCTGGAAAATGGTGTTATGCCCGGTGGCAGACTGCAAAATGTGGTTGATCTGCTTGGCGTTGACACTCACCGGAACCGAATCTTTACCCCCTCCATATAAGACGGCGGGAATCTGGCCTTGCCGGCGCAGGCGCCGAGCTTCGTTTTTGCCCCTCTGCGCCCGCGGCGCGGCTTCAACGGTAATATCCTTAATCAAAACAAACCTCCAAACAAGCCAAAACGGCGGAATGCCTCGATCAAGCGCAAGCCTGTCAGCATCGCCGATTTGTTAATTAGCGCGCTTTCATCGGCCGTTCCTTTTTCAGACGAACATCGTTAGACGAACATCCGGCTGATGGACGTCTCTTCGTGGATTGACTGAATTGCTCCGGCCAGCAGAGGAGCGACGCTCAACTGCCGGATGCGGTCGCATTGCCGAGCCGCCTCGCTGAGGGGAATGGAATCGCTGACGACCAGTTCTTTCAGATTTGATCGCGTGATCCGCTCCACGGCCGAGCCGGAAAGGACCGGATGCGTACAGCAGGCGTACACCGCCAGAGCGCCCTGGCCGAGCAGCGCCTCGGCCGCGTTGACCAGCGTGCCGGCGGTATCTACAATATCATCCACGATAAGGCAGGTGCGATCCCGCACCCGCCCGATAATGTGCATAATCTCGGCCACGTTCGGCTGATCGCGGCGCTTGTCGATAATCGCCAGGGGCGCTTTCAGCCGCTTGGCGAACGCTCGCGCCCGCTCCACTCCGCCGGCGTCGGGCGAGACCACAGTCAGTTTTGGCAGATCCAGGTGCTGGAAATATTCAATCATCACCGGCGTGGCGAAGAGGTGGTCCACGGGAATGTCGAAAAAGCCCTGGATCTGAGCGGCATGCAGGTCGAGCGTCAAGATGCGGTCTGCCCCGGCGGTCACCAGCACGCTTGCCACGAGCTTGGCCGAGATCGGCACCCGCGGCTTGTCTTTCCGGTCCTGCCGGGCGTAGCCGTAATAGGGAAGAACCGCTGTGGTTCTCTTGGCTGAGGCACGTTTTAAAGCGTCCATCATCAGGAGCAGCTCAAGCAGGTTCTGGTCCACGGGCGTGCAGGTCGGCTGAACCACGAATACGTCGGCGCCGCGAACATTCTCCAGGATCTGCAAATAGATCTCTCCATCGGAAAAGCGCTCCACCGAAGCTTCGGCGCGCGGAACTCCCAGATGCTTGCAAATCTCATCCGTCAGCTTCGGATTCGCGTTTCCGGTAAAGACCTTCAAACGGTCGTGTTGCATGACTCGGACAGGACTCGTGACATTC
>DASREK010000018.1:0-6484 GCA_035652135.1 Bryobacterales bacterium
CCGCCGGGCCGGAGAACGCGGTAGCACTCCATCATGATCTCCCGCGGTCTTTTCAAATGCTCCACCGTATCAATACAGTAGAAGACGTCGGCCGACTCATCGGGCAGCGGAATCGAGGTTCGCGTCGATTGGATGAACCGGATCGTGCCTCCGTGCAATTTCCGGCCTTGGTCGAGCGCGGCAGGATCGATATCGATCCCGATCGGGTCAAAATGTTCGTATTCCAAAAACGACGCGAGGAGATAGCCTGTCGAGCAGCCCAGTTCGGCCACTACCTTTCCTTCAAAAGAGCAGTAACCAGAAAACAGCTTCCGGTAGTCCTCGATGTTCGATATGCGGTCCGAAATGTAGTTTTCGTTGGTTTCAAATCGCCGGCCCAGGGCGCGGTTTCGCAGGCTGAGGCGGCTGAGAGGCGGCTTGAGAAACAATTTGGAAACACCCAGGCAGAGCTTCTCCGCAACTCCCCAGTCCCGCTCTAATCTCAGAATATGGGAATTTTCCGTTTGAGCTTGCATAGGCATCCAAGACGCACAGGCCGTATGCGCGAAGAGCAATCGTGCTGCCACTCGCCACAACCCGAAATGCTCTATGCAAAAGTTACCGGGGACTGCTTTCCGCCTTCGACGGGCACGGTTGATCAACAAGACTGGCCACCACGGCAACCAACTCTTCGGGGTCAAACGGCTTCGACATATACCGCTGATACCCTGCGGCCAGAGCGCGCACACGGTCCGAGGATCCCGAGTAGGCGGTGACGGCGACCGCCGGGGTCGTGCCGCCCTGGTCCGGGGCCAGTTCCCGGATGCGGCGGATCAGAACGAAGCCGTCCTCAACCGGCATACCAAGATCGGAAATGATGACATGGGGACGAAAAGCGAGAAGAATGTCAATCGCTTCAGCCACGCTGGCCGCATCCTTCGCTTCCGCCCCGTACTGCCTCATAGTGGCGGTGTGGAGCGATCGCAGGTCGCAATCGTCCTCCACTATGAGTACTCGCAAGCCTCGTAGGTCCAAGGGATTCATGCACTCTATTCGTTGTGCTGACAACGAGCTCAGGGGCGGTGGGGCCCCTGCCGCAATCGCAAAAGCGCCGGCTTTCCGGTCTCCATCTTCCGCGCTCCGCCACCCGGGTCGCCAGGTTCGGCGGCGCTCGTAATCAGGGACCGCAAAAAGCCGCAGCTCCACTACGCTCTCGGCCGGGAAGCATAGCCCTTGAGCTTGTTATGCAGCGTTTTCAGACTAATGCCGAGAAGATCTGCTGCGCGGGTCTTGTTGTTGTTGGTGTGCTCCAGTGTTTTCAAAATCAAGTACTTCTCGGCCTCGGCCATGGTTATGCCCATTCGCAGCGCTATCGGGTCGCTGTGGCGCCGCAGTTTCTCTGAACCGTTTCCTCCGTCGACCGGCGCAGCCGGATTAATTCCGAAATCCACAGGGAGATGCGCCGGCGTAAGCGTTCCTTCCCCCGCGAGAATGACTGCCCTTTCGAGAATGTTGCGCAATTCGCGCACATTTCCCGGCCAGTCGTACTGCGCGAGCCGCTCGAGCACCGCCGGTGAAATGTCCGCGACCCGGCGGGAATGCTTCTTGTTCAATTCTTGCAGCAGGTTCTCGGCGATCAAGGGAATATCTTCTTTGCGTTCCCGCAGCGGCGGCAAATGAATCCGAAACACGTTCAGACGATAATAGAGGTCGCGCCGGAGCTCGCCCTTGTCGAGCGCCGCGTCGGTCGGTTTGTTTGTAGCGGCTATCACCCGAACATCCACATGCACTTCTGTTCTTGCGCCGAGCCGGCGGACCTTGCCGTCCTCCAAAACGCGCAGCAGCTTGGCCTGCGTGGCGAGCTGCATCTCGGCGATTTCATCGAGCAGAAGGGTCCCTCCCTGCGCCAGCTCGAAACACCCGGCCCGGCGCTCGGTGGCTCCGGTAAAAGATCCCTTCTCGTGGCCGAATAATTCGCTCTCCATAAGCGTCTCCGGCAACGCGGCGCAGTTAATGGCCACAAACGGACCGTCCGCGCGCGGGCTCAGCTTATGAATTGTGCTGGCCGCCATTTCTTTACCCGTCCCGCTCTCTCCCGTGATAAGAACAGAAGCTTTGGTCGGGGCCACTTGCTGGATCAGGGCGAACACGCGCTGTATCGCCGCCGAGCGTCCCGCCATTTCACCCAGAACTCCGGAGTGGGCAAGCCGTCTCTGAAGACATTCTTTCTCGCGCGCGAGACTACTGTGATCGGCCGCCCTCGCCAGCAATACGCGAAAGGCGTCGAAATCAAACGGCTTCTCCAAAAACCAGAACGCGCCCAGATCGTGGACCATGGAAACCGCTTTACTGATGTCTCCGCCGTACGCGGTCATGACGATCGTCGGCGGCTTGTTCCCTTGTTCAGCGAGGCGGCGCAGCAGGCCCGCGCCGTCCAGCCGCGGCATGGCCAGGTCGGTGACGATTACATGAGCGGGGAACGAGGCCAACTTGTCGAGGGCGTCCTGCCCATCGACGGCGATCTCAACCTTATATCCCCATTCCAAAGTCAAGGCCGCGAGAACCGCGCGCTGATCTTCATTGTCCTCGACGATCAGAATGTTCCTATCCATCGGCATTAGACAACCTGGCTACCTTTCAGCGCCGCAGGCTTCGTCCCGCCAGATTAGCGACTACGGCCACCAGTTCGGCCGGCTCAACCGGCTTCGGCACGTGAGTTTGGAAGCCGGCGGAGAGAGCCCGAATCCGGTCTTCCGCCCTCACGTGCGCTGTCAGGGCCGCGGCGGGAATGAAAGATCCGCGCTTGGCTTCGATCTCGCGGACCTTCCGGATCAATGCGTAGCCATCTTGATCCGGCATTTGAATATCGCTCAATATCACATCAGGCGGCTCGCGGTCCAAAATCTCGATCCCTTCGGCGGCCGAGCCGACCGCGGTCACCTGGGCGCCGCAATGCCCGAGCACGCGGCCCAGAATTTCCCGCGTATCGGCTTCATCGTCCACTAACAGCACACGGACGCCATCGAGCGGGCGCTGATCTCCGAGCGGAATATGGACGGGAGAACGCGCCATCTGGAGGCGATCAGCGGAGAGCTTCTCGGCCGCCGCGCGGCCGAGAAGCGGCAGAGTAATAGTGAACGTGGATCCTAAACCCACACCCGCGCTGCTGGCCTGGACTCGTCCTCCATGGAGCTCCACCAGATGCCTTACGATAGCCAGCCCCAGACCGAGACCTCCGTGCGAGCGCGTGTGGGAACTATCGGCCTGCCGGAAGCGCTCAAAAACGTAAGGCAGAAAATCGGGACTGATCCCCTGGCCGGTGTCTCTCACCGAGATTTCGGCCCGGGACTCGATCCGTCTCAGACGTACCTCAACCCGCCCGCCCTGCGGCGTGAACTTTACCGCGTTGGAAAGCAAATTCCAGACGACCTGCTCGAGTCGGCCGGGGTCGCCGGACGCCGGGCTGGCTCTGGGATCCAATTCCACCTCCAGTTGAATGCCATTGGCCTCCGCCACAGGCCGGACAGCGTCAATCGCCGCTTCAATGACGCGCCCCAAATCGACCGGGCGAAATTCCAGCCGCAGCTTGCCGGTGATGATCCGGGATACGTCGAGAATCTCGTCAATCAACTGAGCCTGCATTCTGGCATTGCGCTCGATCGTCTCGAGAGCCTGGGCGGTTGTGGCTTCGTCAAACGGACGCGTCCGCAGCAGGCGAACCCACCCCAAAACTGCGGTGAGCGGAGTTCGGAGCTCGTGGGACACCGTGGCCAAAAACTCGTCTTTGGCGCGGTTGGCCGCTTCCGCTTCGGCATGGGCCGATTCGGCTTCCCGCTTTCGCAAGGCCAGCTCCGCAGCGAGCTTTTCCAAATCCTGGCTGCGGCTTTCCAGTTCCGCCTGGAGCACCTCGCGGGCGCGTTTCATGGCTATGAGATTGCGAACCCGCAGGCGCAGTTCGGTGACGGAAAACGGTTTGGTGAGATAATCGCGGGCTCCGTCCCGCAACAGCGCCGTGCGCAGTTCCGGATCCACCCGGGCTGTCAGCACGATGACCGGTATGCCGGCCAACTCCCGCCGCGCCCGTATTTCCCGAAGCAACTGTTCAGCGCCCATGCGCGGCATCATCACGTCGCTGACAATCAAGTCGGGCCGCGCAGCCTGCGCTTTGGCCAGACCTTCTTCTCCGTCAGAAGCCAGCTCGACGCGATAATCGGCGGACAATGCTTCGCCGATGAAATTCCGCATGGCCGGATTGTCCTCGATCACCAGGACGGCCGCTTTCTCAGCGGCCGGCGAGCCTTCCAGCGCGGCGTGCTGCCTTGGCGCCCCTTCCGTTTCGCTCGCATGAATCAGGTGAAGCTCATCAAGCACCTGCGCGGCTGCTTCCGGCTCCCCCGATTCCGGGGCTGCGTCCGAAACCGGAATGCCCGCCGGCGCCGCTAGCGGCACCTCGATGGTGAATTCGGCGCCTCCTTCCGGCGCATCGCCAACCGCCACAGTCCCGCCGAGTATGCTTACAAATTCCCTGACGATCGCCAGCCCGAGCCCGGTACCGCCCAAACGCCGGCCGGCGACGGGATCGCCGCGCCGAAAGCGGTCGAATATGATCTGGCGCAATTGATGCGGAATGCCGGGGCCGCTGTCGGCCACGATCATAGCCGCTTTGTCTTCCGTGCATCGCAGCTCGCAGCGCACTTTGCCGCCGTCGGGAACGTATTTGAAAGCGTTGGAAAGCAGGTTCAGCAGAATGCGCTGTAATTTTTCCGGATCGGTTTGGGCCGGCGCAGACCGCGGAGCCTCCACCGAAAACGAGATCCCTCGCTCCCGGGCCAACTCATCGAAGTTGGCCGCCGCCAGCAGCATGACTTGCACGAGATCCACGTTTACGTAGTTGACTTCCATTTTGCCGGCGTCCAGCTTCGAGATGTCCAGCAGATCGTTCACATGCTTGAGCACGGCTCGCATGTGGCGCTCGACGGTCTCCACAGCGCGGCGCTGCTCATCGGTCAAACCGCTCGATTCCAGCAGCTTTTCCGTGGGACCGAGCATGAGCGCCAGCGGAGTGCGCATTTCATGGCTTACATCCGCAAAAAAACGCGTCTTTAGCTCGTCGAGCTCCGAAACCTTCCGGTACAGCTCCTCCAGTTCCTGATTGACGACTCTCAATTCGGCGAGCCGGTCCTCCAGCCGCCGATTCAGCACTCGCACCTCCTCCTCTGCCTCTTTGCGCTGGCGGATGGCGGCTTCGAGCTCTTGGTTCTTGCTCTCCAGCAACTGGGCATGTCCCTTGAGCAACTGGTTCTTTTTGGCCAGGTCAATAAAGACAGCCACCTTCGATTTCAGGATTTCAGGCTGAATCGGCTTGATCAGGTAATCCACGGCTCCCAAATCGTAGCCCTGGATAGCCTTCTCGTCGTCCCTGTAGGCGGTGACAAATATGATCGGCGTATGCCGCGAGCGCTCTCTTTGCCGGATCAATGCGGCGGTTTCCAAGCCATCCATACCCGGCATACGCACATCCAGAAGGATGACGGCGAAATCCTCCGTCAAAATGCGCCGCAAAGCTTCCGCGCCGGAATGGACCTTAACCAACTCCTGGTCCAGACTTTCCAGCACAGCTTCCAGAGCAGTGAGATTGCCTGGCGTGTCATCCACGAGCAGAATTTTTACCTTTTCATTCCTTATGGAATCGGCGTGCATCTTTACACCGGAACGCTGCTAGGCCGCGTCCGGGGCAGCCAGGCGCGCAGCAGCCACATCAGTTCTTCGATGTCCACAGGCTTGGAAATGTAATCCGAGGCGCCCGCTTCAATGCAGCGCTCCCGGTCTCCCTTCAGCGCTTTGGCGGTCAGAGCCACTATGGGCACGAATCGGAAAGCATCCATATGCCGTATCAGGCGGATGGCCTCGTAGCCATCCATCTCTGGCATCATGACGTCCATCAACACCAGATCAACGCCAGGCGTTTTCTGCAAGACGTCAATTCCGGCCTTCGCGCTCTCAGCCGGGAGCACCTCAATGCCATGCCGCTCGAGCGCGCTGGTCAGGGCAAACAGATTGCGCACATCGTCATCCACTATGAGAATTTTTGCGCCACTGATTTCCAAGCGGGGCGGCCGGGCAGGTACAGTCGTTTCGTTTTCCGATTTCGCCAACCGGGAAGAAGCAAACTCCAGAAAACCGACCGCTTCCTCGAAAATATCCCCGGCCGGCTTGGCAGACACTGTAATCTCCTGCATTTGCCGCGGCTCCGCCCAATCCTCTTCTTGAAACACAACAATCGGCGCGGCGGCGCCCTCGCTTCCGCCGCGCATTTTTTCGATAAGCTCGAAGGAGCCCATATCGGAAGGGGCCGAGCCAATTACAACGCAATCGAAACATCCCTGTCTCAAAGCGTCCAGCGCTTCCCGCCCGCTGCTGGCGAGAGTAGCGGACAGCCGGTCTGCGGGAAGCAATTCCGCCAGCTCGCGTTTTGCTTCGTCCCGGGGGTCCACAACCAGCAATT
>DASREK010000019.1:0-17049 GCA_035652135.1 Bryobacterales bacterium
CGGGCGCCAAGCTGAGCGTTACCCTCAAGCTCGACGCCTTCGTGAAAGAGTCGTGAGGGCCGGATCATGACAATCGGCGCGGAGCGGAACAAAGTAATCGCGCTATGCGCGTTGCTGGCCGTGGCCGGAGCGACTTGGTATTACCAGTTTAGTTCGTTCCCGGAGACGCCGCCGGCTCCGCCTTCCAGGGCTTCGGCCCGCGCTCCGGGCGCCCAGGCGCAGGCGCGCCAGGTTCGGGCCTCCGCCGAAGATCTTTTAGACAGCCGGACGGGACCGCGGACCCGGTCCGGCAGCAATGAGTTCAAGCCCTCGCTGAAAGCCGGCAAGCCGGGTGAAGGGCCCGACCCCGACAAAGTGGACCCCACGCTGCGCACTGACCTCCTGGCTAAGGTGCAAGCCGTACAGTATCAGGGCGTCGAGCGTAATCTGTTCCAGTTCGGCGCGCCCAAACCCAAGCCGCCCTCCCCCGCGCAGATTGCAGCCGCCAAAAAGGAAGCCGAGGCTGCGGCAAAGAAGATAGCTGAGGCATCCGCCCCGGCATCCCCGCCGAAGCCCGCCGCTCCGCCCATCAATATGAAATACTTTGGGTATGCGAACCGGCCGGGGGATTCCCGCCGGCGGGCGTTCTTGCTGGATGGAGACGACATTCTGGTGATCTACGAGGGCGAGATCATCAAAAAGCGCTACAAGGTAATCCGCATCGGGATCAGCTCCCTCGTGGTCGAGGACCTCGAGTTCCACAGCGAGCAGACCCTGCCGCTCCAGGAGAACGGCTGAGCGATGACCAGACGTGCCAGAAAGCGGGAAGAAGGCTATGCGCTGCTGGTAGTGCTGTTTCTTGGAGCGCTCATCGCCATCGGTCTGGCGCTTTCGCTGCCCCGCGCGGCCTTTGAAGCGCAGCGCGCCAGAGAGGACGATCTGATTTATCGCGGCAGTCAATATTCGCGCGCCGTCCAGCTCTACTTCCGTAAATTCCGCCGCTATCCGGCCAGCATGGACGACCTGGAAAAGACAAACAACATTCGCTTCCTGCGGCGAAAGTACATAGACCCGATCACCCAAAAAGACGAGTGGCGCATTGTCCACATCGGGCCGGGAGGTGTATTCACGGATTCGCTGGTCTACGACCGCCCCAGGCAAAATCAAAACAATCAAGACGGCGGGACGGCAGCCGGGTCGGTATCTGGACCGCCCTCTCCGGCCGATCCAGGCCAGATAACGTATTTCAATCAAGGCCAGCCGAATGCCGGCCAGCAGATCACCGGCATGGCGGACCGGCTGCGCGCTAGCAATGCGGGAACCACTCCCGCCGACCCGAACGCCCCTCCCGGGAGCCAGGGAAACCCCTACGGTGCGCAGAACTACAACTATCCGGGGCAGCCCGGTTATGGCAACCCGAGCCAGTCCGGCATGCCTGGTCAGTTTTATGTGCCAGGACAGTCCGGCATGCCCGCCGGAACGCAGGCAGGCATCGGAAGCGCAATCTCCGGCACGGGGTATACCGGAGCCGTTCCGGGCGCCGCCACAAACCCGCCGTTCGGCACGCCGGCCGGGTTTCCCGCCGGTTTAGGCACAGCCCAGCAGGGGCCCTATGCCGGGGCCTCCCCTGTAGCGGGGACGCCTGCCGGATATCAGGCGGGGGCTGTCACCGGAAGCCCCGCCGTCGGTCCTGCCGTGGGCAGTGAGGCGGCAAGGATTATCGGCCAGCTTTTGACCACGCCTCGTCCGGGCGGTTTAGCCGGGTTGATGGGTGCAGGCCCGCAGCCCGTGGCCAACCCGTTTGGCGGCCCCAGCGCCAGCCCTTTCGGCGGCCCTGGCGCGAGCTCATCGCTGGGCGGCGGTAGCGCGTTTAATAATCCAGGCGCCAGCAGCTTTCAGGGCGGCAGTAGCGCGGGCGGAGGAACTACGGGTTTCGGCGGCGGCATAGCCGGCGTTGCGAGCAAATCAGAGGCCAGGGGCATCAAGGTCTACCGGGACCGGGAAACTTACAACGAGTGGGAATTCGTTTACGACTACCGGCGGGATCCCCTGCTAGTAGGCGGCGCGGCAGCGGGAACTGGCGGCTTGCCCAGCCAGCCCGGAACTGCGAGCCAATCTGGGACAGCTTCCGCCTTCGGGCAGGGCGGCGCCTCTACATCCGGTCAAAGCTCTGTTTTCGGCCAATCCTCATTTGGACAACCTGGAGGACAGACGGGACAGCCCTCTTCCGGCCAGCCCGGCGGTCAACCGTTCGGCCAGCCCGGATTCACCACTCCTGGACAAATGCCGAACACCTCCATCAATCCCACGCAGCCCGGATTGTCCCCGACGCCGATTGGACCGCCGAGGCTGCCCATTCAGGGCCCACCCTTGGCAATTCCGAATTCACCGCCCCAGGACCAGCCTCCGGCCCAGCAGCAGCCGGCGCCTGTTCCCGAACAAAATCCCCCTCCACCCCAGCCTTAGGCTGTGTCGATAGTCCGCGGTTCCCCAAAGTGGACCCAGGTTCTGATTGGAGCTGCGGGACCTGGGCTGCGGCGGTTCGTCCAAAGCGCGGCCGTGGGCTCCATACCGCCCTTTGCAGTTGAATGCGACAATACGTGGGCCTGCAAAACAACCCGCAGGAATGATATGACCTGTTCAATCATCGCACGGGATCCGGCTACCGGAGAATTGGGAATCGCTGTTCAATCGCGCTATTTTGCAGTAGGGCGAATCGTGCCCTGGATCGAAGCTGGAGTGTGGGCCGTCGTATCGCAATCGTTTGCCAACC
Organism: Bryobacterales bacterium; assembly: GCA_035652135.1. Lineage (GTDB taxonomy): Bacteria > Acidobacteriota > Terriglobia > Bryobacterales > JACQDG01 > DASREK01. The sequence goes on from DASREK010000019.1 coordinate 2,753, forward strand.
CAGTTTATGGACACGAGACTCTGCGCCTTCTGCGGTCCGGCCTGGAGCCGCAGCACGCACTTAAGAAACTCCTGAGCGAGGACCCGGGCGAGGCCATGCGCCAAGTTGCAATTCTCGACGCACAAGGACGCATTGCTGAGCACACGGGGACACAGTGTGTTCCAGCAGCCGGCCATGCTGCTGGTGCGAACTGCTGCGCCCAAGCCAACATGATGGCGAAAAATACGATCTGGAACGCGATGGTGCAAGCCTTCGAGAACGCCAGCGGCGAACTAGCGGATCGGCTGCTGGCCGCGATGGAAGCAGCCGAGCGGGAAGGCGGGGATGTGCGCGGGAGACAGGCTGCCTCACTCATCGTCGTCTCTGGCAAGCCCTCCGGCATATCCAGATTGGATCATTCCGTTGACCTGCGTGTGGACGACCACCCCGACCCTGTGGCTGAAATAAAACGGCTGTTGCGTTACTCGCGCGCTCACGAGCGAGCGAATCGGGCGATTAACAAGGCTGTGGCAAACGACCTCTCCGCTGCCTTGGCCGATCTGGACGTTTGTTGCGAGTCATATCCCAACGAACCAGAGTTTCTCATTCGCCGTGTGCTGGTCCTGATCCCTCTGGGGAGAATTGGCGAAGCTCTCCAGACATTGCGGCAGGCATACGCTATTCATCCTGGGTGGAGCGAGCTCTTGTTGCGCTTCGCAGATGCGAAAGTAATCCCAATCCGCCGCGAAATGCTGGAACCGCTGGTGGCAAGCGTCACCTCAGAAAATCAGGGCTCTGCAATCCGCAAATGAAACAACGGCTGCGGCCTGGCAGGCGCGCGGACGGCCCTTTGACCGCTCGGCAATGAGCCGCGCCGGGGCGGTTCCGACGGCGCCGCGGGCCGAACAGTTTGGCCTGCGACAGACGCCACGGAAATATTTGGCTTTTAGAGTTCGTCAGGTCAACAACCCGGGCTGCCGGAGGCTTTCAAATCACGGTAATCCTCAGGCGTGTCGATATCGCGCAGAATGCCAGGATCATCCACGTCGAGCACCGCTCCTATGTCGAGGTGCGCCCGGATCACTTCCTTGGCGCTCCCCGAAACCGGCAAGGCAGCGATCTCGTCGAGCAGGAGACGCGAAAGCAACACGGGATGCCCGCGCCTTCCCTGATGACAGGGAACCACCAACGGCAAATTCGATCCGGCAAACCGGCGAATCATGGCGGCAATGGTGGCATCGGCGACCGCCGGATGATCGACCAAAGTGAACAAAGCGCCCTCGCAGCCGCGCGGCAGCGCCCGGATGCCGGTTTGCAGCGACGACAGTTGGCCGGCTTTGTAATTCGAGTTGACAGCGACGATCAGACCCGGGCGCGGCGCAAGAGCGGCCTGGATTTTAGCGGCGTTGTGGCCCAGCACGACCACCACGGGAAAAACGCGCCGCAGGAAGAGATTGATTAGAGTTTCCAGAAAGGTCGAGCCGCCGTAGTCGAGGAGCGCCTTGTCGCTCCCCATACGGCTCGACTCGCCGGCCGCCAGAATCAAGCCGGCCAGCCTTGGCTCGGAGTCCTCTGCCTTGCCCGGGATCACTTCGCCTGGCGTTCCTTGAGCAGGCCGAGGGCAAACACCGATTTCGAAAGAGGATTCCAGCCCGCTTGCGCATTGCGCCGGATATCGATCATCTCGGCGACAACGCTGACGGCGATTTCTTCCGGCGTGATGGCTCCGATCTCGAGGCCCATGGGCGAGTGGATGCGCTCGAATTTCTCCCGCGGCACGCCCTCTTTCTCGAACTCCTTAATCACCGCGATGGTTTTGCGCTTGCTGCCGATCATGCCGATGTAACGCGCCGGCTGCTCGATGGCCCAACGCAGGACCCGCATGTCGTCGCGGTGGCCGCGCGTGACGATGATCAGGTACGAAGACTCATTGATCTCGAGCTTGGGGAAAACTTCCTCGTACTCGGCGGCGATTACGTCATCCACGTCCGGGAAGCGCTCGCGATTCGCGAATGCTTCGCGATTATCGATGACAACGGTCCGGAAGCCGGCGAGAGAAGCGACTTTGGAGAGGCTTTTCGAAATATGTCCGGCGCCGAAGATGTAGGCCGATGGAATGGGCAGCACGGGCTCGATGAAGATATCGAGCTGGCCGCCGCAGATCAGACCGTTGTCGTAGGCGGCGTCCTGCCCAAGATTGAAGCTTAGGCGCCGCGGCTTCTCGGTCTCGATCACCTCGCGCGCGGCATTCCATACCTCAGCCTCCACGCAGCCGCCGCCGATCGTGCCGACCATCGAGCCGTCTTCCCGCACCAGAAGCTTGGCGCTCTCGAAGCTGGGGATGGACCCTCGCACATCGACAATGGTCGCCAGGGCTGATTTTTGACCAAGGCGACGCAAGCGCACCAGTTCCTCGAAAACGTCCATATCGATGCCAATTATAATATGGGCTGGCCCGTGCAGGCGAAAGCAGCACTGCCCGCCTGGAAGGCGGCTTCCTGATGAAAGCGGTTCGCATCCACGAACATGGCGGCCCGGAAGTGTTGCGCTATGAGGATGTTCCCGACCCGGCGCCGGGGCCTGGGGAAGTGTTAATCCGGGTCCGAGCCTGCGCTTTGAATCATCTCGACCTCGCCGTGCGCCGCGGCATTCCGGGCCAGACCATTCCGTTGCCGCATATTTTGGGCAGCGACGTGGCCGGCGAGATTGCCGCTCTCGGGCCGGGCGCGGGAAGGGTCAAAGTGGGCGACCGCGTGCTGCTCGCTCCGGCGCGAAGCTGCCGGCAGTGCGTGGAATGCGTATCGGGACGCGACAATTTCTGCCGCCAGTACCGGCTGCTGGGCTATTTCATCGACGGCGGTAATGCCGAGTACATCACCACGCCTGACGTCTACGTCCTTCCCATCCCTGGCGACCTCAATTTTATACAGGCGGCGGCTGTGCCCTTGGTCTTCTTAACGGCCTGGCACATGCTGGTGGGACGCGCCCACATCCGGCGCGGAGAGGATGTGCTCGTGATCGGGGCCTCGAGCGGCGTCGGCAGCGCGGCCGTTCAGATCGCAAAACTGCAAGGCTGCCGCGTGATCGCCACCGCCGGCGGAGAGGTGAAGCTGGCTCTGGCGCGCGAACTGGGCGCAGACGCCGTGCTCGACCATTACCGCCAGGATATCGCCGCCGAAGTCAAACGCCTGACCGCCCGCCGCGGCGTCGATGTGGTTTTCGAACATGTAGGAGAAGCCACCTGGAGGCAATCGGTCGCATCGCTCGCCTATGGCGGCCGGCTGATTACCTGTGGAGCGACCACCGGTGGCCGGGGGGAGATCGACATTCGCGCGCTCTTCTGGAAGCAGATCTCTCTTTTGGGCTCTTTTATGGGAACGCTGGGAGAGCTGCACGAAGTCCTGGCGTCAATCGGACGGAAGGAGCTTCGTCCGGTGATCGACAAAGTCTTTCCTCTGGCCGGCGTCCGCGCCGCACACGAGCGGCTGGAAAAGAAAGAGCAGTTCGGAAAAGTCGTGTTGACTCCCTAATACCTGGTTCCTATCGAGCTTAACATCCGGCGAAGCCCGTCCAAAGCAAGAAGCTGCGGCCGCCGGCGGAGCGAGAGGGTTCCACCGGGGTAGTTCGCGAACCAGCCGACGCGCCTTTTCCCGGCTCGCGGGTCTCTGGCGCGTAAAGCGCGGCGAAAATGCTATCCTGAGTCTCACCCCTGACATGGCTTATCGAAGTGAGTTCCCGCCAGTCTGCGTAGCCCTGGGCTGTGCGGAACGCGAGCGGCTGGACAGATCGGCGGCGCACGCTTGCGACAGCGGCGAAGAGTTTCTCGAGATTCGTCTGGACATGCTCGAGGATCCCCGCGAAGGAATCGGTACAATCCGCCGGATCAAGAGGCGTTACCCCGATGTATTCCTGCTGGCCACGTGCCGCCGGAAACGGAACGGGGGGGGCTTCGAGGGAACGATCGAGGAACAGCTCGAACTACTCGGCGCGGCGATAGAAGCCGGGGCGCAGGGCGTAGATATCGAAATCGAAACCGCTGCGGAAGCCCCGGAACGGGTGGCCGGCCTGCGGGAGCGGGCGAGAGTCGTGGTCTCCTATCACAATTTTCAATTCACGCCTCCGCTCGCGCCGATTCTCCGGCGGCTCGAGAAGGCGCCGGCCGACGTCTACAAGTTGGCGGCGATGGCGCGTAAGCCGAGCGATAACTGGCGGCTGTTGGACGTTGCGCGCCGTTATCAGAATCATCCACTGGTCGTTGTCGGGATGGGCGAGACCGGCGTGCCCAGCCGCATCCTTTCGCTTTCGCGCCATTCGGCGTTCACCTACGCCGCGCCGCCTTGGGACTCGGCCGGAAAAAACGCGCTTCCGGGCACGGCCCCGGGGCAGTTGTCGAGCTCCCTGCTGCACCGCCAGTATCGCGCCGGCCGCCACACTTGCGCGACAGCCGTATATGGAGTGATCGGGAATCCGGTGAGGCACTCCATTTCGCCCGCGGTGCATAACCGCGCGTTCCAGGCCCGGCGGATCGACGCCGTCTATGTGCCGTTTCTGGTGGAAGAAGGGCGGCTGCGCGATTTTTTTCAGCTCGCCGCGCGCTTACCCGTGGCCGGTTTCAGCGTGACGATACCTCACAAGCAGAGAGTCCTGCGCTATCTCGATGCCGTAGATCCGGCGGCCCGGCGCATCGGCGCTGTCAATACCGTCTACCGCAAGCAGGGGAAGCTGCGCGGGGCCAATACCGACGCCGCCGGCGTGACTGCGCCGCTGGAGAAGCGCTTAAAATTGAAGAATTCGAAAATTCTGATCGCGGGAAGCGGTGGAGCGGCCCGCGGAGCCGCCTTTGCTCTGGCCGAAAAGGGCGCGCAGGTGTTTCTGACGGGGCGAAACGTAAACCGGGTCCGGGCGCTGGCGCGCGCCTGCGGCGCGGAAGCTGTGGAGAACGAACGCCTGGCCGGCCGACGGTTCGATGTTCTTGTGCACGCTACGCCGCTCGGCATGCGGCCGCGAATCGACGAGTGCTACTTTCCGGACGAAATTCCCGCCGAGCTGGTCTTCGACATGGTCTACAACCCTCTGGAAACCCGGCTGCTGAAGAAAGCCCGCGCTGCCGGCAAGACGGTGATTTCGGGGCTGGAAATGTTTCTCGAGCAGGCGGCCTTGCAATTTGAAATCTGGACCGGCACGCGGGCGCCGCGCCTTGCCATGGAAACAACCGCGCGGGAGGCTCTCGAAACGAGCTGATTGTGCTGCCTGATCTCAAAACTTTTTTGGCGCAAGCCCGCGAAGGCAACGTCGTGCCGGTCTACAAGATCGTGACGGCGGATCTCGAAACGCCTGTCTCGGCTTACCTGAAGCTGGCGTCGTCGGAACGCTACTCCTTCCTGCTGGAAAGCGTCGAAGGCGGCGAAAAGATCGGCCGCTATACCTACCTGGGGACCAGTCCGTTTCTGGTCGTGAAAGCCTTTGGCGACCGGATTGAAATCACCAGGCAGGGCCGGACCCGGCTGCAAAACGGCAATCTGTTTCTGGCGCTGCGGGAGTTGACCCGGCAATTTCATCCCGTCCGGCAGCAGGGCCTGCCGCCCCTGAGCGCCGGGGCGGCCGGCTATATCGCCTACGACCTGGTTCGCCAGATAGAACCCAAAGTGCCGCCCTTTGCGAAGGACGATCTGAAAACGCCCGACGCCGTATTCCTGTTTTTTTCCACTTTGCTCGCGTTCGATCATGTGAAGCATCAGATCTGGATCATCGCGAATGTGCGCTGCGACGAATGGGCCGGGAAACTCGAGAAAGGCTACTGCCACGCTCTCGGCGAAATCGCGGCTATCGAAAAATCGCTGATCCGAAATCTGCCCCGCCGGAAAAGCGCGGGGATGCGAGGCGGCCCGCCGCAGCCGCTTTCCAATATCGGCAAAGAGCGATTCTGCCGGTCCGTGGAAAAGGCCAAGGAGTATATACTGGCAGGAGATATTTTTCAGGTTGTTCTTTCCCAGCGGCTCGATCTGAAGTTGCGGGCCGAGCCGTTCCAGATCTACCGCGCGCTGCGCACCGTTAATCCATCGCCGTACATGTTCTATTTGAAGCTGGATAGGGACATTGTTCTCGGAAGCTCGCCGGAAATGCTGGTCAAGGTGGACGGACGCAATGTCGAATACCGGCCGATCGCCGGCACCCACCCGCGCGGAGCCAGCGAGGCCGAGGATCAGGAAATCGAACGCCGCCTGCTGGCCGACGAGAAGGAGCGCGCCGAGCATATCATGCTGGTGGATCTCGGGCGCAACGACCTGGGGCGGGTGTGCGAATACTCGTCGGTCCAGGTGAAAGACCTGATGGTCCTGGAGCGCTATTCCCACGTGATTCACATCGTTTCGCGGATCGCCGGCAAGCTGCGGCCGGAAGCGGACGCATTCGATACGTTGATGGCGTGCTTTCCGGCCGGCACGCTCTCGGGCGCTCCCAAGGTACGGGCCATGGAGATCATCGCCGAACTGGAGCCCACCCGCCGCGGGGTTTACGGCGGGAGCGTCATGTACCTGGATTTTTCCGGCAATCTCAATTCGTGCATTGGCATCCGCACGATGACCGTGCGCGGCCGCGATGCGCATGTGCAGGTCGGAGCCGGCATTGTGGCCGATTCGGTCCCCGAGCGGGAATGGGAAGAGACGATGAACAAAGCCGGAGCCTTGCTGCGAGCCGTGGAACTGGCCGAGTCCGGAGAGTTTTGATGATTTTGGTGTTGGATAACTACGATTCGTTCACCTACAACCTCGTGCAATACCTCGGCGAGTTAGGCGCCGAGCTGAAGGTTGTGCGCAACGACGCCACGACCGTTGCCGAAGTCCGGCGGCTGCGGCCCGCAGGCATTGTGATTTCACCCGGCCCCTGCACGCCCCGCGAAGCCGGCATTTCGGTCCCTGTGATTCGGGAACTGGCGGGCGAAATCCCCATTCTAGGCGTCTGCCTGGGGCACCAGGCCATTGGCGAAGCTTTCGGCGGGCGCGTCGTGCGTGCGCCGTATTTGATGCACGGCAAAACCAGCCAGATTCATCACGACGGCAAGACGATTTTCGCCGGCCTGCCGCAGGATTTCATCGCCACCCGGTATCACTCGCTGATCGTCGAAAAGGAATCTCTTCCCGGGGAGCTCGAGATTTCGGCCACGACCGCCGACGGGCTGATCATGGGACTGCGCCACCGGAAATTCACGGTGGAGGGCGTTCAGTTCCATCCCGAATCCGTGCTTACCGGCACGGGAAAGGCGATTCTCCAGAACTTTCTGCGCTTGCGGCAGCCGGCGGCGGCCTGAGTTCTCCCATTTGGAAATTCAGGCGCGCCGCGCAGCCGATAAGCCGCTGATCCGAATCTAGGCTTTCCGGTAGGCTTCGTCCAGCACTTCCACCACGTGCATCACGCGCTGGCCGCGTCCGAACATTTCGACGCCCGCCCGCAGTTGCAGCATGCAGCCGGGGTTTGCGGTGACGATGGTGTCGGCTCCGGTGGCCGCCGCCATCTGCATCTTCTTTTCGAGCAAACGCATCGACATCTCGGTGTGCTGCACGTTATACACGCCGGCCGAGCCGCAGCATAGATCGGAAAGCGGCAGCTCGCGGAATTGCAAACCCGGAACGGCTTCGAGCAGCCGCCGGGGCTGGACGCGCACGCGCTGCCCGTGGGCGAGATGGCAAGAGTCCTGGTAGGTCGCGATAATATTCAGAGGCGCCATCCGCCGGCTCAGCTCGATCGAGCCCAGAAACTCGTTCACGTCCTTCACTTGGGAAGCGAACAGCCGCGCTTTTTCGCGATATTGTGGATCGTGCTCCAACAACTCGCCATACTCTTTCAAGGTGGAGCCACAGCCGGCGGCGTTGGTGATCAGCGCGTCATAGCCGCCAGCGAGGAAAACATCGATGTTGCGCCGGGCGAGCCGGCGGCCCAGATCGCGCAAGCCGGCGTGAACATGCAGGGCGCCGCAGCAAGTCTGCCCGGCGGGCACATCGACTTCGCAGCCGTTCTCCTGTAAAACCCGCACCGTGGCTTCGTTCAGCCGGGCGAAGCTGACGTTCGCGAGGCAGCCGGCCAGCAGGGCCACGCGGCGCCGCCGCGCGCCCCGGGCGGGAAAGGTCTTGCCGATCTCATCGAAGAAGAACGGCCGCTCGGCGGGGGGCATCAGACGCTCCAATTTGTCGAGCCGGCCCAGCGGTTTGAGCAGGCCGGTCGAGCGCACCAGCCTTTGCAGCCCGCTGCGTTGATAGAGCGCAACGAGATTTCCGGCAGCTTGCATCAGCCCCGGAGAAACCAGAAGACGTCCATAGACGAAGCGGCGGAGCAGGCGCGCCAGCAGCGGACGAGGCCGAACAGCCTCGATGTGGGCCCGGGCCGCTTCGACCAGCTTTCCGTATTCGACGCCGGAAGGGCAGGCCGTTTCGCAAGCCCGGCACGCAAGACAAAGCTCAATGTGCTCCACGTACGAATCCGAAACATCCATTCGGCCGTTCGCCACCTGCACCATCTGGTAGATGCGGCCGCGGGGCGAATCCATCTCCAAGCCCAGTTCGCGGTAGGTCGGGCACGCATTCAGGCACAAGCCACAATGCACGCAGCGGTCCAGGTCGGATGGCTGGGGCTGATCCTGCAAGATGCTGAGCTCAGAGACGGTTATAGAGTCGGCCATGATTGAGGATGCTTTGAGGATCCAGGTTATTTTTGATGCGGGACATCAAATCAAGCTCCGGCCCGGGATCGGCCCAGAGTTCCAGATTATCTTTATCGCCCGTGGAGCAGGATTCAATCACCGCGTAGAGCCCGGCAGCGCGGGCGCGGCCGGTCAGTTCGGCCGGCGATTCCTCGCACCGCACATAGGTCACTCCCGTGCCGGCCCGGGCCAGCGCTGGCCAGTCTCCAGCGGCGGCGAATGCCTGATCCAGCCGCGCCAGCGGTGTGGAGATGCGGACGACGGCGCCCGTCTCGCGCGGCCCCGTTTCCGAAGAGCCGTTGAGCGGCGGCAGCGCAGGAAAATCGCGGACCGAGCGCCACAGGGACTCCGCCTCATCGGCTTCCAAAGAGACAAATTCCGCGGTCTCGAGCTGCCGGGCAAGCGCCTTGAGTTCGCGCTCATAGCGCCCAAGAACCGCGTCGATGCCGCCGGCCTCGACGAGCAGCCAGAATCCTTGCCCCAGCTTCAGACCGAGGCGCCGGCACAGCGCGGGATTGGCCAAATCAATCACTGAAGGTTGCAGCGCGCTGCGCAAAACAGCGTCGCGGGCTTGCAGCGCCCGTTCGAGCGATTGGAATGCCAGCACAAAGGTCTTTTCCTTGGGAGGCCGCGGAAACACCTTGAAATTGACGCTGGCAATCGCCGCCAGAGTTCCGAACGAACCGATCATCAGCTTGGCCATGTCAAGGCCGGCCACATTTTTTACGACCATGCCCCCCGAGCGCACCGGCCTTCCTTCTACCGTCACGAAGGTCATTCCGATCACCATATCGCGGGCCGATCCGTAAAGCCGCCGCCGCGGGCCGGAACAACTGGCCGCCACGACGCCCCCCACCGTGGATTGCTCAGCCAGCGGAGGGTCGAGCGGAAGCATTTCATTGTTCTCCCGAAGCAATTCTTGGAGGTTCCGGAAGCCTACCCCCGCTTCCACGCTGATGGTCAGATCGCGCGGCTCATAATCGATTACGTGATTCAGCCGTGCGGTCGAGACCACCATGTCAGCGGGCTGGACCGAACCTCCCATCCAGCGCTTGGTGAAATGCCCGCCGATCTCGATGCTTTTCCGCGCGGCGTTGCAATGCGCCAGGACTTCTTTCAATTCTCCGATGTCGGCCGGCTGGAGTTTTTGCATTATTCGACAGTGAAGGAATGGCGGCTTTCGCTGGTTTGCTGGCCAATTTCATCGCGAGCGGCGAGCACAATCGTGTATTCGCCCGGCGCAATGGATTTTTCCAGGTTCAGATTGAACGCCGCGTGGACATAGCGCCGCGGATAAAAGGACGTTCCTTTTTCTTCCGCGGGCTGCGGCTGCCGGAAGATCAATTTGCCCTCCGCATTGAAAACAGAAAGCTCATATTGCACCTGCACGAGATTGTTGTTCCCTGTCTTGTATCCCGTAATGTCAAAAGAGGCCCAGAGAGCATCGCCGCGGCGAAAGGCGGGCGCAGGCAGGGGGTCTCCATTTTCTTCGCGGGCGAACTGGAAATTCCGCACCACCAGCGAGTCGCTCGGCGCCACCGCGCGGCCCTGCACGCGAAATGGCAACTCAGCCGAGACTTGCTGTCGGGTGAAGTCATCCACGACGTGAATTACGAACCGACAGAGGCCCGATTCCACCCACTCCGGCAGCGTGGCGGAGAAACGCACACGCGGCGTCCATTTGGCGTCTTCCGGCGCCAGCTCGGCATCCACCTTGCCGCTCTGCGGCTCAACGATAGGCGTGCCGGCCGGATCTAGGGTATCGATCCGGTAGCTGAGCTTCACCCGATCCGAACGGTCCACCGTAAACCCTTCCACGTGAAAAGCCATATAGAGCGTCTCGCCGCCATGATATTCGGCGTCGGGAGAGGCGCTGAAACCGTCTTCAGCCTCGAGCAGCGCAGCGCGCACGATGCGCAGCGGCTTTTTTTGCTCCGCGGCCGAAGCCAGCAAAGCGCACGCAACGAGAATTGCGACGCTATAAAGCCATACCTGCGCGAATCGGGGCATCGCTTTGTTCCATGACCCGGCCATTCGCGAACCGGTAAGTTTCCCGCCGCGCGCCCGCCACCCCACGGGCGACCATGGAGGGAATATCCAATTTGCTTTCGGCCCGGTCGAGCTCGTCCCCGCTCGCGTAGAGGCGGGGGCTGCGCGGCAGAAATGCGGGGCAGCAGTCGGCGAAGCGCTCACTCGAGGTCTCGTAGGTGCCGATGCGCCGGGCCAGATCCAGGATCTCCCGCTTGTCAAAGCCCACCAGCGGGCGGTATACCGGCAGGCGAATGGCGGCTTCCACCGCCGCCATATTCTGGAGGGTCTGCGAAGCAACCTGCGCGAGGCTGTCGCCGACCACCAGTCCCAGGGCATGACGCCGGTGGGCAATCCGCTCCGCGATCCGCAGCATCAGCCGGCGGTAAATCAGAATGCGGTATTCTTCCGGGGCTTGAAGCAGGGCCTCCCGCTGGAGCTCGTGGAAGGGAATCAGATACAGCCGGGCGCCCAACTGGTAGGGGGCGAGGGTGCGCACAATCTCACGCGCCACCGGCTCGCTCGCTTCGCCCACCCGGGCGGCGACGCCGTGAAAATGAACAAAGATTACGCGGGCGCCGCGTTTCATCATCAGATAGGCGGCCACGGCGGAATCGTATCCGCCGGAGAGCAGGCAAACCAGCTTGCCTGCCGTGTTCGCCGCCATTCCGCCCGGACCCGGCATCTTTTCCGAAAACACCAGCGCGCGGTGTCCGGTGAACTCGGCGAAGCAAGTCGCCTCGGGATGATCAAGATCCACCCGAATCCGGCGGCCGGCGGCCTGCGCCGCGTCGAGCACGTACCGGCCGATGCGCTTCTCCGCCTCCTGCGAACGGAAAGGCAGCGTCTTATCGGAACGCCTTACGCGAATGGCGAAGGTATCGAACGATTGTGCCGCCAGTTGCTTCCAGGCTGCTTGCTCCACTTGGGCGAGGTCGCGCTCCACTTCCTCCGCTACGGAATAATGCGCCACGCCGAAAATGCGCGGGATGCGCCGCGCCGCGCCGCGAAGCGCTTCTTCGGACTCCAAATGCAGCAGCACGCGGCCATCTTCATGGACGATGCGCAGCGGGCCGAGGCCGTCCAAATGAGACCGGATCGATTCGGTGAATTTGTGCAGAAAAAAATTGCGGTTGCGGCCTTTCAGCCACATCTCGTGATAGTGAAGGACCAGCACCGGCACGCTTTCATTATATCGTTCCAGACGCGCCTGTATGCGCGCGCCTACAATGGCGGCGACGGCTGGCGGCGCTGCGGGTGCACCCTCGGCGCGAGCCTATCTATGGTAGGATGCGGAGGCAAGGGGCCGGCTTCAGGCATGCCATCCATTCTGGTCATTGATGACGACGAGACCGTGCGCGACACCATCGGCATCATGCTCGAGCAGGAAGGATTCCGCGCTCAACTGGCGGCTGACGGCCGCGAGGGGTTCGAAAAAGCGCTGGTTCAGAAGCCGGATTTGATCCTGGTGGACCTGCGGCTGCCGGGCATGAACGGCATGGAAATTTGCCGCCAGATCCGCGCGGCCCAGCTCAGCACCCCGATCATCGTGCTCAGCGCGGTGGGCGACGAAATCGACAAAGTGCTCCTGCTCGAAATCGGCGCCGACGATTATGTCACAAAGCCGTTCGGCTCGCGGGAATTGCTGGCGCGGATCCGCGCCGTGCTGCGCCGCGCTTCACCGGAAGGGAAAAAAATTCTGCGGTTCTCCGACGTAGAGGTCGATCTGGAGCGCCGGGTGGTGATGCGCCGCAGCGAGCCTGTCAAGCTCACCCCCTCGGAGTACAATCTGCTGGTATATTTTCTCCAGAATCCCGATCGCCCGCTTACCCGCGACATGATTCTGAACTCCGTGTGGGGCTACGATACCTTTCCCAACACGCGCACGGTAGACATTCACGTGGTGAAATTGCGCCAGAAACTCGAGCCAGACCCCAACATTCCGCGGCATTTTACGACGGTTCACGGCGTGGGCTACCGGTTTCTGCCGTGAGCCCGGGCGGAGATGTTACACCGATTTTACACGGTGCGGCAGCCACGGCGGCGGCCCTATGCAAACAATCAGCTAACGCCTCGTCCGGAGGCGCAGGGAGAGCGAGTTCTTTCGCGCGCCCGGCGGGGGCGCTCCCCTAAAACTCGCCCGCAGCCGCCTGGCGGCGCAAGACTGGCGGCCGTGATTATGACCAGGAATATCTTAATCGTCGAAGATGCGGAGACGACCGCCACCACCCTGGAGATCGCCTTGCTGAATCTTCCGAACACCAACGTTGTGCGCGCGCCCGACGGGCTGCGGGCGTTGGAATATCTGGCGCCGGAGAGCGGGCATACCATAGACGCGCTGGTTACAGATTTGGAGATGCCATTTTTGGACGGCTTTGAGCTCATCCGGCGGGTGCGCGAGCAAAAGCGGTTTGCCATGCTGCCGATTGTGGTGATCAGCGGCCGGACTGACGCCCAGACCCTGGAAAATGTCATGAAGCTGGGAGCGAACGCGTATTTCGCCAAACCGTGTTCGGCGCTGGCGATACAAAAGAAAATCCTGGATCTACTGCCATGAAAATGTTTCGCATGGAAAAGCTGGCATTCTCCTTGGCCGCGCTGCTGGCGGTTCCGGGCCGCGCCCAGACGCCAACGTCCATGGACGCCATCGGGCAGCGGCTGGAACGGCTCGAGCAGCAGAACGCGGAGCTGCTCAGCGAAGTTCGCCTGCTGCGGCAGGAGTTGGAAAGCCTCAAGGCAAGCGGCGGAGCGGCGCACGAGAGCGCGCGCGCTCTGAACCCTGAAGCGGCCGCCCCGGAAAGCGAGCGGCTCGAACGTTTGGAAGAACGGGTAGATCTTCAGGAAGGCCGGCTGAACGAGCAGGACGCCGTGAAAGTGGAGAGCACGCAGCGCGTGCCGGTACGCCTCACGGGCATGGCCCTGTTCAATGCCTTCAAGGACACCAGCCACGGCGGCGGCGCCGACAATCCTGTGGTCGCTGCGCCGGCGCCCGGCCCGATCAATGCCGGCGCCACGCTGCGCCAGAGCGTAATCGGGCTGGAATTCGACGGGCCGGAAGCCATCGCCGGCGCAAAGATTCGAGGGTCGTTTCTGATGGATCTTTTCGCTGGAACCAGCGGCATTTTGGGCAGCCAGGCGCGGCTGCGCACTGCTTCGATAGAAGCGCGCTGGGAAACCCGAGGCTTTCTGGTGGGCCAGGAGAAGCCGATTTTTTCGCCGCGCGAGCCAAACTCTCTGGCCCAAGTGGGCACTTCCCCCCTCACGGCGGCAGGCAACCTCTGGCTATGGCGGCCGCAGATCCGCTTCGAACAGCGGGTCGAACTGGGACGGAAGACCGATCTGACGGCGCGCCTCGGCGTCTTCGAGACGGGCGAGAACGGCGCCGCCCTCGACCCGCAATTCGCCCCTACGCTCGAGCAGAGACGCCCGGCGCTGCAAGGCCGCTTCCAGCTTGCACACCGCTTCGACGAGAATCGCCGCATCGAGATCGCCCCCGGGTTTCACGTCAGCACGACGCACGTGGCGGCCTCTTCGGTCCCATCCAATGTCGTCTCGGTTGACTGGTTCGTGAATCCCATACGCCGGCTTGAATTTACAG
>DASREK010000020.1:0-4969 GCA_035652135.1 Bryobacterales bacterium
CAGCCGGGTCGTAGAGCACATATCCCCCGGCGGCTTGCGCCGCCAGCCATTCCCGCACGTAGCGCTCGGCTGTGCCAGTGCGCTTGGCAAGCTCCGCCGAACTGAGCGGGCCGGCCCCAGCCATAGCCTTGTACAATCCGAGCTTTTCCCCTATCACCACCAGCGCGGCGTTGAAAGTCGCGCCCAGCTCGCTGACAGCCTGTTGCATGAACTGATTCAGTTTGGTTTCGTCGATAGGCATTGACTCTCCTTTTTCTGGCGAAAAAAATCCACAGAGCTTTTCTATCGCGGACGTGGCGAAGCGCCTTACTGCGCAATCATACAATGGCCTTCGGCGGCCAGCAAGCGGCCTGCTTGTGCGCATGAGTCTGGGGATTACCTTTTTCGACGTCTCCGGCGTGCCTGTTTTCGCGGGTTGTCAGACACGATAGCGTCATTCCAGAGGGGAACGAGAAAGCTCGTTTCGCGCGAGGTCCACCACCGTTGTTCTTCTGAGCGCAACAAGCAATCTGCGGTTCTAGTTTGTCCGGGAAGCGTCAAAGCGGATCGCGCGAATCGCCTCGGACTCAGACGATAGGACAGTCCCGCTAAAGATGCGGAACGCCTCCGCAACAGAGAAACGCGCTGCGTCCCGACGGCGAGCATCCGGCGCCTCTCGCCGCGTCTCTGCCGCGTTGCCGCCCGGCGTGATTCCGATTCAGCGTTCCTCTCCAGAGGATGCGCACTGTGCGTTCCCGTATCGGCGGACCCTTTGCCGCGGCAGATCTTTCGCTGCTCCGGCGGCCGGGGGAGCGGCGGCGGAAGTTTCCGGAAAGTTTTACAAATTTTCCCTCAAAAAGTCTCACAAACCCGCTGTGGCCGGTCAACAGAGCGCGTTTCTAACGCCTCCTGATGTTTCCCGCGCCGTTTCTGATGGAAAGCGCGGCCTTGCTTTTGCAGATCTAAAAATCGAGTTTTTTGCAAACTCCTATTGGCCAGGAAAGGAACCAGCGCTAGAATCTCGTCCAACAATTTCAGTAACGGGAGGGAGTATGGCCCGGCCAATTTCTATTGTGTTTGTGATGTGCCTGGTGTTTGCACGGCAACCTCTCAGCGCCCAGCTGGGCACTGCTACGATTTCCGGCAACGTAACGGACTCCACCGGAGCGGCGATTGTCGGAGCTTCGGTGACTGCCGTCAACGCGGTCACCGGATTCCGCCGGCAGACCGTATCCAACACTCTCGGCCAATATAATCTGCCTGGCCTTGCACCGGGCCAATATGATCTCGCCTTCGAGTTCCAGGGCTTCAAGCGAATGGAGCAAAGGGGTCTGACCCTGCAAGTGGACCAGAATGCTCGCATCGACGTAACTTTGGAACTGGGGCAGGTGTCGGAAAGCGTGGAGATTGTCGGCCAGGCTCCTTTGGTCGAAAGCCAGAGCGCGACGATGGGAGCGGTCGTGGACACGCAGAAGATTTTAGCCCTTCCGCTGAACGGCCGTAACTTCGCCCAGCTCGCTTTGCTGGTCCCGGGAGTGAATACGGGCGCGCCGGGCGCCGGCGGCGCCGAGGGCTTTTCCGCCAGCGGCCTGAGGGCCAACGAAAATGCATTTCAAATCGACGGCACCTCCAATTCAGATTCATTTCAGAACCGCATCACGGTCCGGCCGAACATCGACGCAATTCAGGAGTTCAAGATCCAAACCAATAATTATTCGGCCGAGTTCGGCAAAGGCGGCGGCGCCCAGGTGAATGTGATTACCAGATCCGGCACGCGAGAATTCCATGGCGGAGCGTGGGAATTCATTCGGAATAACGCGTTCCAGGCGCGCCGCTTCTTCGATACGAATCGCAGGGCGTTCCCCTGTGACGCAGCCGACCCCAACGTAGCAACCCGTCCCGCCTGCGCGCCCCCATTCAAACAGAACCAGTTCGGGTTTAACCTGGGCGGGCCGATGTTCCTGATACCGAGGCGCGGCGGAGACCGCAAGACGTTTTTCTTCACAACCTACGAAGGCTTCCGCCAAACGCGGGGCAACGCCACCTTGGCCACGGTGCCCAGCATCGCCCAGCGCAACGGCGATTTCAGCCAGAATTTGCTCAGCGGCAATACCGTGCCGGACGCGCTCGGGAGAACCTGGAGAAGAGGGCAGATCTTCGATCCCAGAAGTTCCACGGCGGTGACCGACGCCTCAGGAAGGACGCGCTTTGTACGGGATCCGTTCATCAACAATCAGATTCCGCTGAGCCGCTTTGATCCTGTCGCCGCCCGGATGCTGGCTAATACCAGCTTTATACCTCTTCCTAATACATCAGGCTCCACAGGTGGCAACGGCAATCCGAGCAATAATTTTCAGGACGGCCGGTCTACCACTTCGAGCTTCGATCAATTCAGCGCGCGGATCGACCATCAGTTTTCTCCCAATGATACGATCTTCGGCCGGTTCAGTTTTCAGGATTCCAACGGCTACGCGCCCAACACGTTTCCGGGCTTCGGCCAACAAGACAATCAGCGGCAGATCAACGTCACGTCCAGCTATACCAAAGTTCTCAGCCCGACCATGGTCAACGAGTTCCGCTTCGGCTACCAGGGCTGGTTTCAGCTAACGGCTGCCGAGGATTACATCCACGGGCTGGACTATATGACGGAATTCAACATTCGCGGCCTCGAATATGCCCCCAAAGCCGGCCTGATCGGCTCACCTAGCTTCTCGGTTACCGGCTTTGCCGGTTGGGGAAATGGAAATGGTCCGAATAAAGCCCGGAACCACACGTTCCAACCCATCGAAATGCTGTCCTTCAATAAAGGCCGTCATTTTATGAAGGCCGGCGGTGAGCTGCGCGCGGTGATGATCGACCAGACGCGGCCAGATACCTCGCGCGGCAGTTTTAATTTCGACACCGCGGGATGGACCGGCATCGACGGCGTGGGCAACACCGGAAATGAACTCGCCGCATTCGAGTTGGGCTTGGCTCGCCAGAAGGCCCGAGTCGTGAGCAACTTCCGCACCGAGTACCGCCTCCGCGAGTGGGGAGCCTTTTTTCAGGATGATTTTAAGGTAACGCGGAGCCTCACGCTGAATATCGGGTTGCGGTATATGTACTTCACGCCGCCCTATACGACGGATAATAACTACGGCTCGTTTGTGTATCCCGTCGTCTGTCCGAGTTATGCCGTGTGCGGCGCCAACTTCGTCAACTTTCTCACGCAGCCGAGCCCCTACGTGCCATATCATGGGATCGCCGGCAAGGATCTGCCGCGCTCTCTTACCAACACCGAGAAGAACGACCTGGGACCCCGCTTCGGCTTCGCGTGGCAGCCCTTGGGGAAGGCCAACACCGTGATCCGGGGAGGCTACGGCATTTTTTACGACACCGTACCGGTGCAGGTATATGGAGATTCGCTGCTGAACTACCCGCGAGTCATTGAACAGCAGAACAACCTCGGCCTTTCTCAGAATGGGCTTCCTCCCGTCGAAGGGTTTATCGGCTTTTTAGTGCAAAATCCCGGCTTGGGACCCGGGCCGATCGCACAGTTTGAGCCAGGGCCAAATGGATTTCCCCCTGATTTCCACAACGCTTACGTTCAGACCTGGAATTTTGGCGTCCAGCGCCAACTGCCGGGCAGCATGGTGCTCGAAGTGGCTTACGTCGGCACCAAGACGACGCGGCTGGAGAGACAAGAGCAAAGCAACACAGCCGAGCCGCTGGGTTTTCGCGCCACTGTTCCGGACCTCTCCAACAATCCAAATATCCCGGACAACATCGGCTCCGGCGGGCGCAACCAGTTCCGCCGTCTGGTCTCGTTCACCAAGGAGAACGGAATCATCGTGCCTTTGGGCAACGTGTTTCTCGAAACCAGCCTTGGTTTTGCCAATTACAACGCAGGGACTCTGCGGCTCGAGAAAAGGCAGTCCTATGGGCTGACGTTTCTGACGACTTACTCGTTTTCCAAGGCGTTCTCTGATGCACCCGGGTTCGGCTCCGGCGCCACCAACAGCACCGGCGGCCGGATGCAAAATGTTCTCGACAGGAAAGCGGAAAAGGGCCTGGCGGAACTGGATCACCGGCACCGGTTTACTGCCGGCTTTGTCTATGAGTTGCCTTTTGGGAAAGGCCGGGCGTTTTTTTCTGGAGCCAAAGGGGCCATGGATCGCATTCTCGGCGGCTGGGCGGTGGATGGGATTTTCACGCTGCAATCCGGCTACCCGATGACGATCGTGCGGGCGGGTGACCCGGGTAGCGTCGGCACGAATAGCGCTTTGCGTCCGGATCTGGTGTGCAATCCCAATCTGCCGCGCGGCAAGCAAACCGTGGAGAAATTCTTCAATACCGCGTGCTACGTCGCCCCCGAGAGCCTGATTCCCGGCGACGTCCGCTATGGCACCGCTGGCCGTTCCACCGCCATCGGGCCGGGTCTTATCGGCACGGATTTTTCGGCGCGCAAAAATACGGCGATTACCGAGCGGGTGCGAACGGAGTTTCGCGCGGAATTCTTCAATGCGGCGAATCACCCGAATTTCTCCACTCCAAACCGAAACCAGGGCGACGGCAATTTTGGAAAAGTCACCGACACCGCAGATCCGCGAATCATCCAGTTCGGGCTGAAGCTGATATTTTGAGCCGGGTCCGCCCGGCGCGGTTTGAGCCGGCGCCGCCTGCGGCGCAAGCACGGTTCCACTGCCTATTTGGGTGGCGTTTCTGCTCAAAAAAGGCACGGCCGTTCGGCGGTCAATGGGATTAAGATGTTTGCATGCTCCTGAGATGCTGGTGCGCCATTGGGTCGCTTGGAATAATGTTCTTTTTGAGTTTTGCGCTACATGCCCAGACCTCCCCGGCGCCTCCCTCGATGGTCGCAGGCATTCCCGTTAACTACGAGGAGGCGCTCGCAGGGACCTACCAGCTCCCCGACCCTTTGCGGCTCGCTGATGGCAAGCCGGTGCGCGACGCTAAAACCTGGTTCGAGAAACGCCGGCCGGAAATTGTACGG
>DASREK010000021.1:0-3611 GCA_035652135.1 Bryobacterales bacterium
CGGCGCCGGCTTCATCCCCGAAACGTTGGACCTGACGGTTGTAGACCGCGTCGAATTGGTCAGCAACGAAGAAGCCATCGAGTATGCCCGGCGTCTGGCTCGCGAAGAAGGGCTGCTCTCCGGTATTTCGTGCGGGGCCGCAGCAGCGGTCGCCTGCCGCTTGGCCCGGCAGGCGGAGTTCAAGGGCAAAATGATCGTGGCCATTCTGCCCGACGCCGGCGAAAGATATCTCTCGAGCGTCCTCTTCGAAGGAATCGTTTAGGCCTGAAGCCGATAGCGCCGGCAGCGGAATTCGGCGCGCATGCCGCCGCAGAGCAGCCCGCGCCCGAAGCGCCGCTGATCTTGGGTGATCTTCCCCGGCTTCTATTTTTCGGTGGGCATACCAGCCGCATTCCAGGCCCGCCATCCGCCGGCCAGAGAAAAGACGTTCTTGTAGCCCATCTTTTGCACGGCATCCGCCGCCAGAGCCGAGCGGAACCCGCCGCCGCAGTAGATGATGATTTTGGCGTCTTTATCGGGAATGGCGCTCTCGATGTCGCGCTCGATGACTCCTTTGCCAAGGTGGATGGAACCGGCGGCATGAGCGGCGTTCCACTCGGAATCCTCCCGGCAGTCTACGAGGTAAAATGGTTCGCGCTCCTGCTGGCTGCGGCGGACTTGCTCCACCGTAATCTCACGAATCCGTGTTTTTGCGTCATCAACCAGTCTCAGGAATGCAGGTGAGTGAGCCATCCAAAAGTCTCCCAATCTGAATGTTTCTGCTCGGGGCGCTTCCGGCGGTCAACAAGCCGCGTCCGAGATCTGCCGAACGCGCAGGGGAAAAGCGCCCGCTTTGTGGTCAAGCCCGCCGGGCGGCCCCAGGAAACGCGCGCCGAATCTCGCCTAAGGCCCGCCGTCATTCGATTCGCTGGATTCGCGCGCCGACGGCGGATAGTTTCTCTTCAATTTTCTCATAGCCGCGATCGATGTGATACACGCGGTCCACAACCGTTTCCCCGCTCGCCACCAGGCCGGCGAGGACCAGAGACGCGCTGGCGCGGAGATCGGAGGCGATGACGCCCGCCCCGCTCAGCGGCGTCTTCCCTCTCACCACGGCCTGATTCCCTTGGATCGTGATGTCGGCGCCCATGCGGCACAGTTCCAAGGCGTGCATAAAACGGTTCTCGAAGATGCGCTCGGTGATCAGAGACGCGCCGTGCGCCTGGGTGCTGAGGGCCATCCACTGCGCCTGCAAGTCGGTGGCGAAACCCGGAAACTCCTGCGTGGTCACATCCACCGCCGCGAGCTTGTTTGCGCCGCGCACGCGCAAGCCGCCGGCGGCGGCCTTCACATCCACTCCCGCTTCCTGCAACTTGTCTGTGAGCGCAGTCAGGTGTTCGGCGCACGCTCCGGTGACCTCGATCTCGCCTCCGGTAATGGCGCCGGCCACCAGGAAGGTGCCGGCCTCAATGCGGTCCGGGATGATGCTATGTTCCGCGCCTCGCAGCCGGGGCGTTCCTCGAATTCGGATCGTGCTTGACCCAGCCCCTTCGATGCAGGCGCCCATCTTGGTGAGCAGCGCAGCCAGGTCCACCACTTCCGGCTCCCGGGCCGCGTTCTCGAGTATCGTCTCGCCCTCGGCGAGCGCAGCGGCCATCATGAGGTCTTCCGTTCCGGTCACGGTGATTCGTTCGAACCGGATTTCCGCCCCCCGCAAACCTCGAGGAGCCTGCGCCTCGATGTACCCGTGCTCCTGGCAAATCACGGCGCCCAGCTTTTCGAGACCGGCAATGTGCAGATTAATGGGGCGCGCTCCGATTGCGCAGCCGCCGGGCAGCGAAACCCGGGCGCGCCCGGTGCGCGCCAACAGAGGCCCTAAGATCAAGCTCGAGGCGCGCATCGTCTTGACCAGCTCGTAGGGCGCTTCCGGACTGGTGATGCGCTCGGTGCGAATCGTATACCGGCCCTTTTCCATCTTGACTTCCGCCCCCACGTCCGCCAGCAACCGCGCCATCGTACGGATATCCCGCACGCGAGGCACGCGGTGCAGTATCACCGGATCGTTGGTGAGAACGGCTGCGGCCAGCGCAGGAAGCGCGGAATTTTTTGAGCCGCTCACCGGAATCGAGCCGGTCAAAGGAACGCCGCCGCGAATCAGAAATTTTTCCATGCCGTCTGAAAAGCGCGACCTACATTTATAAAAATCCGCGCCGGCGCGAACCGGTAAGAGCGCGCCGTATCGGCGAACGCGGGCCGCATGGGCTCATCGGGAATCGAGGACCAGGTGAACCCGGTTGTGCGCGGCCTGGAGCAGCTCGCGAGCCTGCTGGGCCCCCACGCCCCGTTTCACCATCACGATCGCCGCCCGCACGTCATTGCCCGCTTCCGCCAGGGCCTGCGCTGCTCGTCCAAAATCGCAGTCCGCCGCCTGAGCGACGATCCGGCGGCCGCGATCGAGCAGTTTTTCGTTCTTGAGCTGGAGATTCACCATGAGATTCCGGTATACATAGCCGAGCCGGATCATCGAGGCGGTGGAAAGCATATTCAAGACCATCTTTTGAGCGGTGCCGGCTTTCAGGCGAGTCGATCCAGTGAGGATTTCGGGGCCCACCTGAGGCGCGATCGCAACATCAACCAGAGCCGAAATTTCCGCGCCCGCGTTGCACGTCAAGCCGATCGTGGAAGCGCCCAAGGACTTCGCGTAGCGTATGGCGCCGATCACGTAAGGCGTCCGGCCGCTGGCGGTGATGCCCACGAGCACGTCGTTTCTGTTGAAGCCGCGGGAACGAAGATCGTTTTCGCCGGCCTCGGGGCTGTCCTCGTTGGCTTCAGTGGCGCGGGAGAGCGCGGCTTCGCCGCCGGCTATGACGCCCTGAACCATCTCCGGGGGAACCCCAAACGTAGGTGGGCACTCGCTGGCGTCCAGCACTCCCAGCCTGCCGCTCGTGCCGGCGCCGATATAGAACAATCTCCCTCCGCGTTCCAACGCGCCCACAATGGCATCCACGGCCCGAGCGACGCGCGATAGTTCTTGCTCGACGGCCGCGGCCACTTTTTTGTCCTCCTGATTCATGATGGCCAGGATCTGCTCGGTGGATAAAAGGTCGATTTCGGCCGACGCCGGATTTCGCTGTTCGGTGCCAAGATGCTCGAGCATCTGAAATACGAACCTAATTTTACGCTAACATGACTGCATGTTTCGCGTACGAACCGTCTGCCTCTATCTGGCCGCGGCGGTTTCCGCCCTGGCACAGACGGGCTGGCGTGGCTCACCCATTCTCGATGAGATCGTAGAGCAAGCCATTAATCAAAACGAGATACCTGGGGCGGTGCTGGTCGTCGGGCATAAAGGCAAGGTCCTTCACCGCAAAGCCTACGGCAGCCGGAGCCTCGAGCCTTCCCGCGAACCCATGACTGTAGATACGATTTTCGACTGCGCTTCGCTGACCAAGGTCGTCGCCACGACCTCCTCCATTATGCTGCTGGTGGAAGAAGGAAAAGTCAGGCTCAACGACCGCGCAGCGCAATATCTGCCCGGCTTTGCCGGCGGCGATATCACCGTCCGGCAATTGATGACTCACTTTTCGGGGCTGCGGCCCGACCTCGACTTGAATCCGCCGTGGAGCGGCTAC
>DASREK010000022.1:0-5676 GCA_035652135.1 Bryobacterales bacterium
GAGCTCGACCCGCTGTCTCCCATGCCGCTGTGGGGCATAGCGCTCGCAGTAGGTCCCAACTACAACCTCGACATCAACCCGGAGAGAGAAAAGGTGGCGTACAGGGCGATTCAGGAGGCCCGCAAGCTGGCGCCACACGCCCCTGAGAATGAGCGGGCCTATGTTGAAGCGCTGGCGCAGCGCTACACCGGCGATCCAAACGCAGACTTCAAGAAGCTGGCGGTGAATTACAAAAATGCGATGCGCGAGCTGGCAAAGAAATACCCGGACGACCCAGATGCCGCCACTCTCTACGCGGAAAGCATGATGGATCTGCGGCCGTGGAACCTGTGGACCTCCGACGGAAAGCCCACCGATGATACGGAAGAAGTAATCGCCGTGCTCCAATCCGTCCTGCGGCGCAACCCCAAACATGCCGGGGCCAATCACTTCTTGATTCATGCCGTCGAGGCGTCGCCGCACCCCGAACTGGGCCTCGGGAGCGCCAAGCGGCTCGAAACGCTGGTTCCCGCCGCAGGCCATTTGCTCCACATGCCCTCGCACATTTACCTGCGAATTGGAGATTACGCGGAGGCGACCAAATCGAATGAGGCGGCGGTGAAGGCCGATCGCGCCTACCTGAGCGCCGCGGGAATGCCAAGCGGCATATACGGGCTGATGTATTACAGCCATAATTTGCAATTTCTTGCGCTTTCCGCCGGCATGGAAGGAAACTTTATCGAGGCCAAGAAGGCGGCCGATGAACTGGCCGCTAACGTGAAACCAGCCGTCAAACAGATGCCCATGGTCGAGCCACTGCTGGCCACCCCCGCTCTGGTTCTGGCGCGATTTCAACGCTGGGACGATATTCTGAATCTGCCCGCGCCGGAACCCTCTCTACCCATGTCGCGGGCCCTGTGGCACTATGCCCGCGGGGTCGCCCTGGCAGCCAAGGGAGACCCGGTGAACGCCCAGGCAGAGCGAAAGCAACTCGCGGCGGCAAGTCCACCCAAGCCGGGAGGCGAGTCCGGCTACAAGTCTAGCCGCGGCGTGCTCGATATCGCGCTGGAAGTCTTGGACGCGCGCATAGCTTCCGCTCAGGGCGATCGGAAGGCATCCATCGTGCATTGGCGCCGCGCGGTGGCGATCCAGGACGCTCTGCCTTACAACGAACCTCCGGATTGGTACTACCCCGTGCGAGAGTCGCTCGGCGCAGCATTGGCTTGCGACGGCCAGTACGAGGAAGCGGAGCGGGTGTTTCGAGCCGATCTCGATCGCAACCCGCGCAATCCAAGGTCGCTTTTCGGTTTGCTCAAAGCGCTCGAAGCGCAAAAGAAAATGGCGGACGCACAATGGGTTCGCCAGGAGTTTGAAGAAGCGTGGAAATCCGCGGACGTATCGCTGCGGATCGAAGATCTTTAAAACCGCCGTCTCTCTGCGAGCGGGATGCAACCCTGGAAGTTGAGTTCCTCGCAGCTCATTTCGGTGTCTCCAGTTCAGGTTCTTGCAGCCGGCGTACGGTCTGATCGAGAGTCGGAACCACGTCAATCTCCCTTTTGCCGGCCGCGCCCAGTTCCTTGAATCTCCGCGCCGAAGGCAAAATGCGGCCTTCGATGGTAGTGACGGCAGCATTGTAGGATTCGACCGCCTTCCCTAAGGAACCACCAACGCGGATCAGATGATCGGCGAGCGTTGCCATGCGGTCATAAAGCTCCTGGCCGATTTGACTGACTCTTTCCGCGTTCTGGCTGATCTGATCCTGCCGCCATCCGCGCTCAATGGCAAATAGCAGCGCGAAAAGAGTCGTGGGCGTGGCAAATACGACGCGCCTGTTGAGAGCGGTCTCAATCAGCGAGCGATCCCGTTCCGCCGCAGCTCCTAAAAAGGAGTCGTTCGGTATAAAGAGAACAACGAATTCCGGCGCCGAAGGAAACTGAGCCCAGTACTGCTTGGAGGCAAGCTGCATCACATGAGACCGCACTTGCGACGCGTATCTTTGTAGAGCAGTTTCTCTATCCTGGTCCGTCAAAGCCTCCATCGCCTCCAAAAATGCGTCGAGAGGCGCCTTCGAGTCTACGACAATGCTGCGGCCTGCCGGCAGTCTTACGATCATGTCAGGACGGAGATGGCCGTCGCCCGTTTCTGCGCGCTCCTGCTCGGCAAAATCGCAGTACGGCGACATGCCGGCGAGTTCGGCCGTGCGGCGCAGCGTGATTTCACCCCAGCGCCCTCGAACGCGATGGGATTGCAGGGCCTGCACCAGCTTGGCGGTCTCGGTGCGCAGCGCTGCCTCGGTCTCCGCCACGGCCCGCAGTTGTTGCCCGACGCTGCCCAACTCCTGGCCTCGCTTTTCCTGCAACTCCTTGGTTTCCTTTTGGTACGCCGCCAGCGTATCGGTGAGCGGCTGAATCAGCCCGGCTAGTCTGCCGGCCGCTTCGTCCTTCAAAGCTCTGAATTTTTCTTCCGCCAGCACCAGAAAATCTTTGTTGCTGCCCGACAGGGCTTCTGCCGCAAGGGAACGGAATGTCTCGGAAAGCTTGGCCTTTGCCTGTTCGAGGAGATCTCGTTGCTCCGCGATATTCTTCTCGATCTGAGCGGCCCGCGCCTCGGCGGCCGCCCGGGCCTGCTCTGCGGCGGCTGCCTGCTCGGCCAGAGATCGATTTTCTTCGCGCACTGCCTGAAGCTGCTGGCGCAGTTCAGCCTCGCGCGCCTCCGCGGCTGCGGCCTTGGCTTGTGCTCCCGCTGCTATAGCCCTCGTGCGGGCGCTGCCAATCAACCAGGCCAGCAGCCCAACGGCGGCGAGGCCCAGCGCAAAAATCCAGTCGCTCAACGCCGCTGCTCCTTGCCGCCGGCAGGCGGCGCCGCCACGCGCTCGCTGCCTCTGCCTCCCCCGGCTGCGCGCGCTGCGGAGCCCCGGGTTCCAGCGAGCACCGCAGATGCCCTTGAAATCATCGGAGAAATGTTTCGGAAACCTTCTGGGAGAGAATTATAGTTTTGGGGAGTCGGCGCCCTTCCCGGAAAGATGGGTGGCACGGCCCTGCATCGAGAAACGGGACGCACACTCACCTCAACGAAACAGAAACATGGCCCGGCGGCCGCGGAATCTCCAGCGGGAGGGAGCCTGAACAACACACAGGCCGCCGCAGGTTGGCGGGCGGCGGCCTGCTGGCCGACAGTCTTGGTGAATCAAGGATCTAGCGGCCATTGCTGCCGCGGCTGCCGCCCGCACGCCCAGCCTGGGGAGCAGGGGTGAACCCGAGCGCCTGCGATCCCGCCCGAATCAAGGCCGGTTCGCTCGTGCTCTGGAAGAAGCTGAAGCCCGGGCGTTCCTTCCAAGCCTCGGGCCCGCCGAGCTTGATGTTGTGCGCCAGCGTCACGTCGTGGATCCGGGTGACCATCGATTCGTACAGCGAATCGCCCCGATGAGTCCTTGGATCCATGAAGTGTCCTGAAAAGTTGCCGAGATCGCTGCTAGCGGCAAAAATGACATCGATGCCCGGAACAGAAGCGATCCTTTCCGCATTTTCCACCCCAGTGGGGGTTTCAATCATGATGACCACCATCATATTGTCGTTCACCGTCTGGCGGTAATCGCTGCCCCACAGGGCGCTGTGCTGGCCGCCGCCCTGGCTCCGCCGTCCCTGCGGCGGATACTTGGACCATTTCACTGCCGCCTGGGCCTTCTCGACCGTATCAACGGTAGGAACTATCACGCCCAGCACGCCGATATCGGTCGCCTTCTGAATATCGCTTTCCGTTGCGTCGGGCACGCGCAGAAACGGTATCGCCGCCGATCCCCGGCAGGCCCACATCAGCCGGGCCACATCTTCATAAGTCAGCGGGCTGTGCTGCATTTCGATCCACAAGAAATCGAACCCCGCATTCGCCATCGCGCAATACATGTTCGGATCCGGCGAGGTTATGGTTCCGCCGAAGATCTGCTTGCCAGCCATTAATTTCTGTTTTGCCGTGTTGTAACTTCTGACAGCGCCCGGCCCTTGCTGTGCTTGTGCTCTCCACGCACTTGTCGCCAGCAGCGTCGTGCAGGCCGCGGCCCATAGGACGACTCGCTTCATGCTCATAAGGCTCTCCTTGTCCAGAAGCACTGTTGGATTCTCTCTCGGCAGCTCATCCCGGGACGGATTCCCGGGTGACTGCAAGTATACACCACGCCGGAATACCACGCCGTTTTTTGTGATTTGGGGCCGGCGCTGGGAGATTCACTGGGTCGGCCGGCCTATTGGGAAAGATGTAAGCAAAGCGAAGCGGGATCCCAGCCCGGAGCGTCGGTCCTCCCGCTCGCTGCGGGCGCCTCACTGTTCCGCGCACAGGCTGCGCTGTGCGCTTTTTCGGCAACCCGCCCCGCCGCAAATCATGAAGCTATGCCGTCTTCCGGCGGGCGCCTTCCGGCGGAATCTCCGCCGCGGAACCTTCGACGTCCCAATAGGGGTCTACGCCATAATAGCCATAAATTTGCGATCCCCATCTGGAATCGGCCATATCGGGCCAATTGTCCTTGTCGAATCCGGGAGCGCGCTCCAGCTTCTCCTTGCCCACGTCGAATATGAAGCATTTCCGGTCTTCGTCGAGAGTAAGCACGCTCCACGGCACGGCAAAAAGCTTGTTGCCCATTCCGAGAAAACCGCCGAACGAGAGAACCGCATAGGCCACCCGGCCCGTGGGAACGTCGATCATGATCTCGTCAATTTTGCCGAGATCTTCTCCCGATCTGTTTTTTACCGCATCGCCCTTCAGAGTGCTGGCGGGAAGAACGCGGCGATAAGGTTTGCGCATATCTGTATGCTTGATTGGCTCTGGGTTTGTCACTGCCGTCTCCTTTATTCCTTTTTTCGTCCTCAATTGCTTGATCTAACGCAATTGCTTCAGCCAATATTGATCAGCAGGCGCGGGGCCAACGCAAGAATCCTCACCTGCCCTCGATGGCGCGCCCCCCGGTGCGGTCCGGGCCGCCAATCCACAAACCGGCTCTCTCTCTGCGAAGGTCGACCGTGAGGTTTCGGCCAGGCGTGTCTTCCGCCGACTGCCGCGGATGCTAACCTGAAAGTAAACAGCAATTCAATTCCTTTCGCGGAGTTAGACATGGAAAGTCGTGGGTTGTGGATTATCGCCCTAATGCTGGCGGCAACAGGGGCCGCTCCGGCTCAGGTAGCGCAGCCGTCTACAAGTCCCGAACCGGCCGCAACCGCGGAAGCGCCCGGCCGGGCCTTGCCGGCCGAGCTCTCCATTCCGTTTGGCTCCGTCCGTGGGGACCTCGTGATTTCGGGCGATATCTTGATGTTTATTGATCAGGCCCAGCCCGGATTCTCGTTTGCCATCAGCCGTCAGAATTTAAATTCTGTCGATATTCAGAACGGCATGCTCGTGGTGGAGCTGAGGGAGCCGGTTCGAAACCGTGCCGGCGAAACCGACCACCTGGTTTTTCGCGTGTTGGAGGGCCAGACAGCCGATCCGATATTGGCCTGGTCCAGAGCCCCTGCCGGCGGGTTTCCTGCGCAGCCGCAGGAACAAACCTTCTCGTATGACGCCAAACACGATCATTTCATTGGAAGCGACAGCGGCCGGCTCATTATCGGCCCGGAGCGCATCGATTATGAGTCGGTGACCGACATCAACCAATCGCGCCAGTGGCGGTACTCTGATATCAAGGAGATCAAGCGGGATAGTCCCTATAAAATT
>DASREK010000023.1:0-10650 GCA_035652135.1 Bryobacterales bacterium
TGGACCGGGAACCGTACGAGCCGGGGAACGTATTCCTCATACCTTCTGCGCTGCCGCCGTTCCGTTGGCGCCCCCAAGAACCGACCGTGGCGCTTCGCGCGTACCTGCCCTGACGACGCCGCCGGCGCAGTCTCCAAGGCCGGCCGTTTTCCCCCCAAGCGGAAGCGAATCGCGGCGCGTAGCCGATCTTCAATGGGAGCCGATCGAAGGAGAGATTAGCCTTTGCCGCCGCGGATCTTGGCGTACTTGCGCTCGAACCGCTCCACGCGTCCGGCAGTGTCCACCAGTTTCTGCTTGCCGGTAAAGAAAGGATGGCAGTTGGAGCAGATCTCCACGCGGATATCGCCCTTGTGCGTCGAGCGGGTTCGAAACGTATGCCCGCAGGCGCAGATAACGTTCACTTCGTTATACGTGGGATGGATGCCGGCCTTCATCAATGGTCCTCTCAACAATCACAACATATTCAGTATAACACGCGTGCAACGTGAAGCCCTGCGAAAGCGTCAGATCACTTGGTGTCTGACCGGATTGTTTGCACGTTGAGGAGATGAACCGAGCTATGCACCTACGCCGCACAGCGATACTGCTGGTGTTCTATCTGCTGCTCCCCGGCCTGGGCTTGCCCGCGCCCGCGGCCCAGAATGGGACGGGAACCTACGCCGTGGTGCTGTCGGCGCCCCCGGTCGGCAAGCGCCTTTCCGTCCGGCCGAGAACCCCCTTGGCGATGCGGATGCACCGCCCGCTTGCCAGCATGCCCGAGATTCAGGAGCTCACAGCGCAGGTCGAGCAAAGCCAGGCGCCTGTGCGCAGCGCCATCCAAAAAATGGGCCTGCCGGTCACTGGCTCGACGCATCATCTTCTGAATGCGATCTTCGTGCGGGCCACTCCGGAACAAGCCGAGCAGCTCCGGGCCTTGCCCGGAGTGCGCAATGTGGCCCGCATGGCGCGATACCGGCTCAAGCTGGATGCGGCCGCCGGCCTGATCAATGCGCCGGCCGCCTGGAGCGCTCTGGGCGGCACCTCCAATGCGGGCGCCGGCATCACCATCGGCATTCTGGATTCAGGAATTGACAATACCCATCCAGCCTTTCAGGACCCCAGCCTGCCTGTGCCGCAGGGTTATCCCCTGGGACTTACCAATTACACGAACAACAAAATCATCGTGGCCCGCGAATATTTGAGCCCCTCGGGAACCATCGATCCCGCCACATCACGCCCCGACGACTACACCCCGCGCGACCGGGTCGGCCACGGCACCTTTGTCGCCATGATCGCAGCCGGAGAAACCGTAGCCGGTCCGGGGGGGCCGACCATCACGGGCATCGCGCCCAAGGCTTATATTGGAAACTACAAGATCGCCGGATCGACTGATATCAACGACGGGCCGTCGCAAGACGCCGTCTTGATGGCTATGGATGACGCCGTCAATGACGGCATGTTTATCATCAACCTGAGCTTGGGGTCGATCGCATTGTTTGGTCCGAATGACCAGGGATCAGCCTGCTCGAGCAACCCGACGACGATCTGCGATCCGGTAGCCGAAGCGGTGGCCACCGCCACCGAGCAGTTCGGAGTGATCGTGACCACGCCTGCCGGCAACGACGGCGACCTGGGAATGGTCCAGCCGACGCTTAACACAATCAGCTCGCCCGGCACGGCGCCGGACGCGATCGCAGTGGGCGCTACGACGAATTCCCGGCAGCTCACATCCACGTTGCAGGCCGGTTCGGGCGCTCCAGCCAGCCTCCAGCCGGCTCCGGCGTTGTTCGGCAACGGGCCTCGGCCGAGCGGCCCACTGACGGCAACAATCCGCGACGTGACCGACCTCGGCGACGACGGCACGGCCTGTTCTCCCCTCCCGGCGAGCTCGCTCGGAGGCATGATGGTTCTTGTAATTCGTGGAAACTGCGATTTCTCAGTCAAGGTGCAGAATGCCGCTGCGGCCGGAGCCGTCGCCGTCGTGGTTTATAACAGCCCCGGCAGCGATCAGCCGATCATAATGACTGGCCTCACCGGGGCTGCGATTCCGGCGGCGATGGTGGGCAATTCGGCGGGCGTCGCCCTGCGCGGCTACATCCACTCCACATCCAGCCCGACGGTCACGCTCGATCCCAAACTGGTAGCGCAGCCGACCACAGCGGATGTAGTCGCCGGTTTCAGCTCGCGGGGCCCCAGCATTGACCTGGGCGCGAAGCCCGACTTGGTTGCTCCCGGCGTGAATATTTATTCGGCCACGCAAAGCCTCGACCCCAACGGGGCGCTCTACGATGCAAGCCGCTTTACCATGCTCGATGGAACCAGTTTTTCGGCCCCCATGGCGGCCGGAGCGGCGGCGCTGGTCGAGCAGGCCGTCGCCAGCAATCCCAATGTATTCATATCCGACGTCATTTCGGCGGTGATCAACACGGCGAATCCGAATGTGACCGATAAAGGCGCTCCGGCCCGGGAAACCGCCATGGGCGCCGGAAAATTGAACGTGGCGGCTGCCATCAATCCGGAAGCCACGGTCTTTCCTTCGAGCATCAGTTTCGGAGTTATCAGCAGTACAAACCCGCTTCCGATCTCGGGAACTCTGGTGGTCGCCAACATCGGTTCCGCCACCGACACGTTTCAACTGGCTGTACAGCAGCGGGATCCCGACTCGAAGGCCCGCGTCACTTTAAACGGCGGGAGTACCACCAGCATCCGGCTGACCTCCGGGCAATCTGCCAATGTCACCGTTGCGCTGACCGGTTCGACGCCGTCGCCAGGGCTTTATGAAGGCGTGATTACGGTCAAGGGAACCACTGGCCCGGCCAATCTTCGAGTCGTGTACCACTATGCCGTCGAAAGCAACCAGCCGGCGAGCATATTCGCATTGGATGGCGACGGACTCGTCGGCACAGCCGGCCAGCCGCTTCAGGATCTGCTAATACTCAAGCTGGTCGACCAATTCGGGCTGCCGGTCCCGAACGCGAGCGTGCAGTTCAAAGTGACCCAGGGCAGCGGGAGCATCGTACAGGCTGATGCCGCCACGGACGTGTATGGCATCGCCGCCGCGAGCGTAAATTTGGGGCCGGAAATCGGGGTGCAAAGTTTTGCCGCAACCGCCGGCGGTCTGACCGTGAACTTCGTGGATACGGCGCGGGCACAGCCGTCGATCGGCAGCGGCGGCGTGGTAAACGGCGCGAGCTTCGCCAGCGGACAGCCGGTCGCTCCCGGGTCGATCATTTCCATCTTTGGGGTGAATCTCGCCGATTCCACCGCCAGCGCGTCCAAGCTGCCGCTTTCGCCGGCGCTCAACCACGTGAGCGTCAGTTTCGATGTGCCCAGCGCGAATATCAGCGTGCCCGGCTACTTTTTTTACGTCAGCCCGGGCCAGCTTAATGTGCAAGTGCCTTGGGAATTGGCCGGGCAAACAACGGCCATGCTGAAGGTCCGGATCGATGATGTGGTCAGTTCGGTTTACCAGTTGTCTCTGAGCGACAGCGCTCCGGGGATCTTTCAGTATTCCTCCGGAGGCCAGACGCTGGGCGTTGTAACCCATGCCGATGGCAGCATTGTGACTCCGTCCAACCCCGCTCACGCGAATGAAACGGTGGTGGTCTACGCCACCGGCGTGGGGCCGGTGGATCAGCCGCAGGCCAGCGGGGAGCCGGCGGGGGCGCAGCCTTTAGCGAACACCAAACAAACACCCACGGTCACGGTAGCAGGCCAGAACGCTTCCGTTTTCTTTTCGGGCCTTGCGCCGTTTTTCGTCGGTCTCAATCAGATAAACGTCACCATCCCGGCGGGAACTCCCAGCGGCTTGCAGCCTCTGGCGATCACGAGCAACGGCGTCTCCAGCAATACGGTGAACATTCCGATCCAATGAGGAGCGGCGAACGGGCGGTTTCGACCCCTTGCGAAAAGGGGCCGGCTTGGTAATCCAGAGTACGGGCGGGGCTGGGTAGGTTTTACCGGATTGAGTGTGGTATATCCAATTCATGTTAACCTTTCGTTCGGTTGTCTCGCACGCCGGGCCACCGAAAGACCTATGGAAGAGGGCAGCAGGGATAGGCCTGCGACAATGTCCTTTTGCTCCGCCGCAGTTTCGAACGCCCGCATAGAAAGCCACATTCAGGAGCGCTGCCCGAAAAATCCTAATCGTAGACCGAAACCTGCGGAGGTCGCGGAGAAGCGCGCCAAGGAAGCGAAGAAGATTGCAAGGCGGGTGAACGCTTGGGCCCCGAGCAGCGAGGGCAGTAAGGTCGC
This sequence comes from Bryobacterales bacterium, assembly GCA_035652135.1. Lineage (GTDB taxonomy): Bacteria > Acidobacteriota > Terriglobia > Bryobacterales > JACQDG01 > DASREK01. The sequence continues at coordinate 4,234 of DASREK010000023.1, forward strand.
ACCAACTGGCCCGCAAAGCTTTCTGGGCAATTTGGCAGAGGCCCCCGGCCCCATCCGGAATAAGCAGGGGCGATTAGTCGCTTACTGCGCATCGGACGAGGGGACACACCGGGGCTCAGGGTCTCGGCATCGCCAAGTTGCTGGTGAGCATATCAAAAGGCGGGCCCTTAAAACGCATCCTTTCAGAAAGCCTCAACGCGTAAAACGTCGAAAAGGCAGTTCAGGGTTGATTTCTAGGATCTACAGTGCCCATTCGGAGGGAAAAGGAAAGAGAAGAAAGGCAGGCGCGGACCGATTCGGTTTTTGCAGGGAGGCCTCGTTAATCCACGTTAATAGACCATTGGCCTGCCCCATCTTTGTACCGGGGATTTCTTATTGTTGTCCTTGTCCCGGAGAGGCAGTCGCCATCTGGCCCGCGAACAGCGAACGGTCTTTGAAAAAAGCGCATTCAGCTAGGACCAACGTGGAGCGGTTAATCAAAAAATCAATTTCATGCCGAATTGAATTTGCCGGGATGTTGTAGCCGTGGAGGTGATGAGTCCCGCCGAGCCGCTAATCGCCCCGCTCGTGCCGGAAAACACCACAGCGTTGGGCGTACCCAAGTTGGTATGGTTCAGAATGTTGAAAAATTCCGCCCGGAACTGCAAGTTCAGCTTTTCTGTGACGGCGGTGTTTTTCAGCAGGGACAGATCGAGCTCCGCCAAAGCCGGGCCTTCGAACACGCCGCGGCCCAGATTCCCGAAAGTGCCTGCGGCCGGCAGCACGAAGGCATTCGGATCAAACCAGCGGGTCTGTTTTCCAAGCACGACGGGCCCGGAGAACGACGGATTCAGGCTGGGGCGGTCGGGGTTTCGGGTGTCTCCGTCCCCGGAGCGATTGGAGCCGATCTGCGGCGTGAAGGGGAAACCGCTCAGCAGCGTGGCAATCCCATTCAGATCCCACCCGCCGATCAGCTTGTTTTGAAGCCCGGCAGCTCCGAGCCAGCGCCTGCCGCGGCCGAATGGCAGTTCATAATGCGCGGAAATGCTCGATTGGTGGGTTACGTTCAAAGCGGAAGGCCCCCAATCGCGGCGCAAATCATTCCGGTCCAAAATCATCTGGGCCTGATTCTGCGCCTGTGCTCCGGTCAGGCCGGAATTCATGTCCAGACTTTTCGACCACGTGTAGTTCGCCCGGAATTGCAGCCCCTGACTCAGCCGCCGCATCAGGTCCACTTGCAGCGCGTTGTAGCTGCTGTTGCCCTCTGTGTACCAAAAGAATCCGGCGCCCAGATAGGGATTGGGCCGGGTCCCCACGGGAATATACTTGGTACCCTGCGGGACGTGGCTCTGGTTCGCCGCTGACGCGACGCCTCCGGCCTGGCAGCCAGCGGGATCGGTGCAAATCTGGGCTGGAATCGTATTGGGATCCACGCTGAGGAGGTTATGGTATCCGAAGGACCCTACATAGGCCAGGCGGAGAACCGTGTTCGGACGCAGCTCCTGTTCGACCGTGAAATTCCATTCCTGAACCGTGGGAGTCTTGGCATTCGCCTGAACTCCCTGCGGCGCATACGTCGTGCATGGCTGGGGAACTCCGGGCCCGCAGGAAGGCGGTATCGGGATCGTCGGAACAACCGGCACGATGGAGAAGAGAGAAGTGTTTGTAAATGAAACGGAGCCGTTATAGGGCGGCAGTGAGTTCAGCAGAAAGCTGAGCGCATCAATCAAAGTGTAGTACGTGCCAAATCCCGCGCGGATCGCGGTCTTGCCGTTTCCGAATGGATCCCAGGCCAAACCGATTCGCGGGGCGAAAAGACGCTTCGCGTTGTTCTGTGTAAAGGCCGATCTGCCCACCAGGGGAGTCGTCACCAGCAAGCCTTGCGCATCGGTCACGTAATTGGCGGCCCGGCCGGAGACCTCGTTCCACCCGGTCGTAAACTCGTGGCGGACGCCGGCTCGCAGCGTCAGAGTGGGCCGCAGCTTGATTGCGTCCTCAAAATACCAAGCGCCGAAGAGGCTTCTCCAGCCGAGCTCGGTGGCGCTCGGAACGACTTGAAAGCTGCTGACCGTGCCTTGCAGGAAGGTGGTTAGGCTGGTGAAGCTGGCCTGGCCCAGTTGACGCGAAGCGCTGTCTTCGTTGTCGCGGAGCCGCTGAAACCAGACCCCCGCGCTGATCTCATGCCGCCCTTTGCTGATCTGCACCGCGTCGGTATAGGTAAAAAGGTTGCGGCGATTCCAGACCCCGGCCGCGTTGTTAGGGCCGGCCGAAGTGATGGCCGCGGCGCCTGTGGTGGTCGTGCCTCCTCCGATGACGATCCCGCCCGGCCCGGCTCCGGAAACGAAGGACAGGTTCTGCGGGAAACTGGCCAGCAGAGCGGAGTCGAGATTGAAAGCAGCCCGCGAGAAGCCGACACGGAACGTGTTCAGAATTTGCGGGGAGATGATGTGGGTCTCATCTAGACTGGCGACTTGGCTGCGAAGGACGGAGGCGGAACCGAAAAATGGATCTGCCAGGGGAATCAGGCTGTTGCCGTCGTCGATGGTGTACGAGGCCGAAAAGGTATCGCGAGATCGCAAGTTGTAGTCCGCCCGAAGGGTGCCGAAATCCTCCCGAATCGACTGCCGCGGATTGTTATAGGACAGTGCAGCTCCGGTAGGCAGACCGTTGGCCAGCAACTCTGGACCGTTGGGCGCGGGCCAGAAAGACATGTAGGGCAGCATTTCCCGTCTCAGATTAGGAACCGGAACGTATTGGCCCGAGGCGTTGGGCAACAGGCCCTGCCGCGCCTGTTCGTCCGGAACCACGCTGACGTTGCTGACCGCCAACCTCTGCCGGAAGCCTTCGTAGTTGCCGAACAAAAACAGGCGGTCTTTCCGGATCGGCCCGCCCAGAGCGCCTCCGAATTGATTTCTCTTAAACGGAGGAGCAGATCCCTGGTCAAAGAAATTTCGCGCGTCGAGCGCGCTGTTCCTCAAAAATTCAAAAGCCGATCCGTGCAGCGTATTGCTGCCGGACTGCGTCACCACAGTGACCTGTGCGCCGGCTCGTTTTCCATATTCCGCCGGATACGTCTCGGTCAAGACGTTAAATTCCCGCACGGCGTCGATGCCCAACAGATCTCCGCTAACCCCGCCAGGCGTTACCGCGAGCTGGCTTGACCCGGTATACTCCACTCCGTTCAGCAAGACCAGGTTGTCCAGCGGCCGCCTTCCGGCGACGGAGAAAGTGTTTCCATTGCTGGTGCTGGTTTGCGGGCTCTTCAGGTTGTAATTGATCGCTCCCGGGTTCAGGGTAATCAGATAATCGAAGCTCCGGCCGTTCAGGGGCAGCTCTTTCACCTGGCGCTCCCCGACGACGCCCGAGGCGGACGCCGTGCTGGTATTAACAATAGGCGCTTCGGCCAGCACGGTGACCTGCTGGGCGAACTCCCCAACTTCGAGTTGCAGATTCACCCGCGCTTCCTGGCCCACCGCCAGATTGATTCCGGTCCTGACCGCGGCTTTAAAACCCGTTTTCTCCGCCTTAACCTCGTAGGGGCCGACCGGCAACGACAACACGCGAAAACCGCCCGTGTCGTCCGTAGTCACGACCCGGGTCGCCCCCGTCTCCAGATTTTTCACGCTGACGGTTGCGCCGCTGACGGCGGCTCCGGAAGCGTCTTCCACTTTCCCGACAACCGCGGCAGTGACCTGAGCCCGCCCCGGCTGCGCGGCAGCGAGTAGCGCCAGCATGCCGAAGAAGAAGCTCAAACCGCATAGCGCCCTGCTTACAGATCCCATTCTGTAGTTGGGCCGATTCAGGTCCTTGTTGTGGGTCATATCGGTTCGCCGTTCGAAAACCGCCGCCGCCCCTGGAACGGAACTTGCCGCGACGGTCTATTTTCGAAGCTTCCTTCGAACAGAACCTCGCGAGGTTTTAGAGCCAAGAGAATACCACATACGCCCCCGCAGTCTCTGTGGCGAGGCCGGTTCCCTTCGTTAAATATTTGTCAAAAAAATTGGGCATGGCGCGGCGTTCCGCCTGTACGTCGGACCGAATCAGGAAAGGAAAGCGCAGCAGAGGCGCCTATGCATTATGGAGTCTTCTCGAGCGCACGAAAGGCGGCTTCTGGGCAGGCGCGCCGCATACTTGCTTCCGGCTAGGCCCCTATAAGTCCTCCAGGGCATAGCAGCAATAGCCGGACTCCGGCAGCGACGCCGGCACGTTTTCCGCCTTGGCCGTAAAAATTACCTGGAAAAGCCCGCACGGCTCGATCGGCAGATGTTCCCCCCCAGCCGCGGGTTCCACCACAGCGAGGTATCGGAGAACGTCATAGACGTTTTCCAAGCCACCGGGTTGAAATTTGAGTCCAGCGCCGATTTCATGCAGCCGCCATACAATGGATGCACATTGTTCTACCGCCCGCTCGAAGCGGGATCGCCACTCCTCGCCTTCGGGAAGCCCTGTATCGAAAAGAATTTCCACGCGCCGGTCCTCTTCCAGCGTGAATTCCCGCACCTTCAGATCGCCCGTGTGCGCGGAAGCTTTCCAGTGCACAACGCGCGAGCTGTCTCCGGTTTGGTACGGCCGGATGCGGTAAAGGTCCTGGCCCGGCCCCGTTAAGCGTCTTTCCCACTGGCTGATGCTGTAAGGCAGCGTGTTTTCCACTTCCCGGGCATCTACCAGCGCCGGGTAGACGAGAATTTCCCTTGGAAGACGAAGCCGCACCGTCTTGACAAGCAGCCCGAAGGGGAAACCGGACCGCAGCCAAAACCGATCCTGCTGGTATCTGCCCCGGCGTGGAAAGCGGACCGAAACCATGGTCGAGGCTGTCTGCCCACCGGCCACCACGGGGAAATAGATCTCCGGAAACACCACTTCCCGGGGGCCCGGCAGATCCATGCCGAGCCAGATGGAAAAGGACGACATCCAGGACTTCAGGTTTCGCAGCAGGACCCGCACCGGGACCTCTTGTCCCGCAAAAACATTATCAGGAGCCAGGCATTGTAACTCGAGCTCCGCCAGGTTCAGGCGCGAGAACAGGCCGGATGCAAGCAGGGCCGCCAGCATGCAGGCAAGCACGAGAAAGAGGAGATTGTTGGCAGAACTCAGCGCAATCGCAGCAACAGCGAATATGGTTAGAATGTAGAGCGCGCCGTGGCGCGTCAACTGGTGGCCGATATCGGAGCGAGGCAGGTTGGGCCACGCCCGGAACACCACATAGAGCCCTACGGCCAGGGCCAACACGGACGCAATCAAGCCTCCGGCGAGGACGCCCCGGCTGGCGAAGCGATGAGCCACGATCGCGAAGCAGGCCGCAACCGCCACCAGCCCGCTCAGGGCCAGCAGCTCGCGCCGGCGGCCAAGCTGCGCGTCCCACTTCATGGTGATGGTATAAGACCCGGCGCCAGATAGGCGTACGCCAGCGCGATCAGACCTACCACGGTCACCAGAATGACGCTGTGGCGCAGCGTAAACCGGAACAATTTGCCTTCATCGCTGGGCGGCATGCCCGTGGCGGCCACAGCAACGGCGATGCTTTGCAGCGAGATCATCTTACCCATGACGCCCCCGGCCGAATTGACTCCGGCCGTGAGAATCGGGTTGATCCCCAAGGTGTTCGCCGTTACCACCTGGAGATTTCCAAACAGCGCATTCGCCGACGTGTCGCTCCCCGTCAGGAACACGCCCATCCATCCTAGAAGAGAGCTGAAAAACGGGAACGCCGATCCGGTGGCCGCGAAGGCAAGGCCGAGAGTGGAAGTCATGCCGGCGTAGTTCATCAGGAAGGCTAACCCCAGAACTGAGGCGATCGTCAGCATTGGCAATGCAAGCTGCTTGCTGACCGATACGGTGACCGATGCAAATTTCCTGGGGCCCATCCCGAGTATCAGCGCCGAAACAATGGCCGCAAAAAAACACGAGGTGCCGGCCGCGCTCAGCCAGTTGAAGGTGTACACGGCCGGGTAGGGGCTGGGAGCCTTGGTCACCGGAGGCATCCGCATTACCATGTTGTGCAGGCCCGGCATGGGGATCAATTTTGTGATACCTTTCTCCAGCACAGCTTTGATCGGGGGATAGCCCCACAAAAGCACAAAAATGACCAGCAGAATGTAGGGCGCCCAGGCGTAAAAGACTTCGCCCGCGCTGTGCTTTCGAGGGGCTTTGTTCACCGGCGCGTCGCCCTCCAGGCGGAAGATCTGGGCCGGGCGCCACAGCTTCATCACCAGCACCATGGCGCCGATAGAGGTGAGCGAGGCGAGGATGTCCGTCAGTTCCGGGCCCACAAAGTTGGAGATGCCGAACTGCACCGCCGCAAACGTCGCCCCGCACGCCACCACTGCCGGCCACACCTCTGCCGCTCCGCCCCAGCCAGCCATTGTCACGACCAAATAAGTCGGGATAATCACTGAGATCATGGCGCAGATTCGCCCCACCATGGCGCTGAGGTGGTTG
>DASREK010000024.1:0-13629 GCA_035652135.1 Bryobacterales bacterium
ATCGTTGGTCGTCCGCCGCAGGCCGTCTAGCGTGTTGTTTCCATCGGCCACCGGCGGCGACACCGGCCCGAGTCCGTTGGCATAGATGGTGAGAATGTCGCCCGGTTTGGCCGGGCGGCTTTGGACGCTTGGTCCGATGGACCCGACCGGGGCGGCGACCACGGCGGAATTGGCAAACAGCACCCAGCCCTGGCCTGTCCCGGCCTGATTTACGGAGAAAATGCCCGGAGCGGTGGGGCTGATGGCGACCGCCTTGGGCGCGCTCGATCCCGAACCGTTGGTGACCACGATGTTTGCGGAATTGCCGGTCAAGCCCGAGGGTAGTTGGGCGTTGATTTGCAGCGGCCCGACAAAAAACAGCGGCGCGGGCAGGCCGTTGAAAGTCACTGAAGTTCCTCCGAGCGAAGTAGAAAGCGGCACGGTGCTGGCCGTGGCGAGTCCGGAAGCGAAATTAGTACCGAAAATTGAGACGATAGATCCGGGTGCGACCGGCTGGCGGAAGCCTGCGGCGTCCACCACGCCGTTGTCATTTACGTTCGGCGTCTGAGCCGAGGCGGGTCCTCCAGAGGCCAGGACCACTGTCAATAACGCAGCCGCCAGGATCGTTCGCATATAGCTATTGTATGCGGCTGCGATCGGAAGGATCTTGTTCCCGGCACAATTTTACCTTTGTTGCGATGCGCGCATCCGGATTTCGTTCCTGGTCTGGAGCACCTCCGCATGTTGGCCCCCGTTCAGATCGACGGCGCGTTCCGCTTCCGCCTCGGCCTCCGCCATCCGTCCCGACTCGCGCAGCACCTGAGCCAGCATCCAGTGCGGCTTATACCAGCGCGGCGCCCAATCGATCGCCGCGCGCAGGCTCTGCTCCGTACGCGAAAAGTCGTTCCGCAGGGCGTAAAAAGCGGCCAGATTGTAACAGGCATTCGCGCGTTCCTCGGAAGCTTGCGAAGCCCGCAGGGCTGCATCGAAGGCCTGCTGCCAGGCCGCGGCTGGCGGCTTTAGCAATGGCTTCTGTAAAGCTGCCGCCATCGCCCGCGAGTACCACAGGTCCGCCGCAGTTCCGAACAAGACTCCCCGGCGGGCATGCCCGTATTCCTCCATCGCTATTTCCCATTTGCCTTGCGCCAGCGAATCTCTGGTGCGGGCAATCCAAAAATCGGACCAGGCGAGCGAAAAGGCCGCTGCCGTGAACAATAGCGCCGCAGCGGCTAGAGCGAATTTTGGCGGCCTCGCCGCAGCCTGGCTCGCCCCCGGCGCGGAGGGAGAACAAAGAACAGCCAACATGGTGTAGAAAAGCAAGGCCGTCGGCAGGGTGAAAGCGAGAAACTGGCTTGCGACCAGAGCCGCCATAAATCCCGCTCCCAGCGTTTCCGCCTCCATCGGATGCTTGCGTTCGCCACGCCACGCCGCCCAAAAGCCTAGCGCCGCCATGGACGCGAGCGCCGCCAGCCCCAACAGACCTTGGCCCGCCAAGGCGTCCAGAAAGATGTTGTGCGGCGACTCATAGTAGCGATCGGGAAACGCGCGAGCCAGTTGAGCCGACTGGAAGCGGCCGAACTGTGAGGAGAAAGTTTCCGGACCAAAGCCCGCCAGCAGCCGGTGCGTGGACATGCGTAAGGTGTCGGTCCAAAGCGTAACCCGGCCGCCGCCCCAGGGGTCGCCGCGATGCCATTGAACGCGGTGCCGCAAAAGCAAACCGGCCGGGGAGAAATAAAAAGCAGCGCCAAGAACGATCAGCAGCGCTGCGAGACCGGCGCCTTTGGCCGTGACGCGCGGCCGGGCTCGCACAGCCAGGACGAGCGCGCCGATTAGCAGTCCCAATATTGCGGCTCGCGTCCCACTGAGGAAGACGGCCGCAGTCGAAAGGCTTGCAGCGGCGATGCCGATCCGCCGCCAGAGGGGTTTTTCCGGAGTCAAAGCCAGCGCCGCGCCGCAAAACGCGACATACACTAAATAGACTCCGAGATAGCCGGCATGACCGAGCGTTCCAGGCGGCCTCACGATCAACCAGACGCCTTCGCTGATGTGATAGCTCTCCTTGGGAAGCCAGGGATCCCATCCGGAATACTGCGCGATTCCATACGCTGAAACCGCCAGGCCGCTGGCGGCGATGGCGCGTAGAAGACGATGCGGGGCCAGGCCGCTGAGAAGGTATGTGTACGCCAGCAGAGCCAGTTGGACTATCAGGCCGAGTCTGCGCCAGTTGCTGCCCGCAAGAGAAAGCGCGCGGTCGCTGGAGAGCGCCGTCGAGAGGAGCAGCGACGCAGCCTGCAGCGCGAGCACCCGGTGAAGCCACCGCTGGTGTGCGCTGAGAGCCGGCCCCTTGCCTCGCGCGCCGAAAAGCAGCGCGGCGGCCGTCCCCAAAAGTAACACTAGTATCTTCGGCGTCACGTCAAAATAGAAAAAGACTGCGGGCAGTATGGCAAGAGGAACCAGCGCGAGCACCGCTATCAGAGCGCCGTGGCGCACACCCTCTGATTCGTTTGACGAGGACCGCATGAGGACCGGCTTGTGCTTTGATAGCGTATCATTCACCTGAGCGGCATGGGATACGCACACAAACAAATCGCTTCCTGGTTGCTGAAACTCGCACTGCCGCTGGGCCTGGGAATCGCCTTTGCGGCCGCGCTGTTCATACGTTTCTACTCCGGCCTTCTGAGGATCGAAGACCGGCCCGCGTGGCCGGCGTACGTGGCCTATTTCGCGCTTTCGGCCGCGCTTTGGCCGGCCCTCGAGACGCGATTCGGAATAATTTACAAGTGTTTCGACGTTTCTTTTGCCCACTGGCTTTGGTTGTTGGCGCAACTGGATGCCGTCACGATGGCGCTGGTTTCTTCGGCGGCGTTTTTTTGGAGGGCGTATTCATTTTCACGCTACACTGTCGCTGTTTTCTGGGGCCTGCACTTCATTTTTAGCGCGTCGGCGGCGGCTTGCGCCCGCAGGTGGGTGCGGCGGAACGCGGCTCGCCGGTCCGTATGGATATTTGTAGTGGGTAATGCGCCGGACCTGGTGGAACTGCGCCGCGAATGCCTCGCCGGGGCCGCTGAGGCCGGCTGCCGCCGTTTTCCAAACATCTCTGAAGCAGCCCGTGCACTGCGCGCTTTTGATGTTCCACCGGACTGTTGCGAAGTCGTGGTCGCGGTTTCTGCGAACGCCGCGGGCGACCTGGATTCGCTGGCTGAGGCGCTTGAGTTTCTGCCGGCGCCCTCGTCGGTGGCGATTGAAAAACCGCTGGGCGCGCTTTTGTCCGGCGGCGTTCATTTTACCCGCTCGTTTATGGTGGTATCCAACGCCGCCGGCGGATCGAGGGCCTTCGATTATGTTTTTTCCAAGCGCGCTATCGACTTGATAGTTTCGGCCGCCGGCCTGATTCTCCTCGCGCCGGTGCTGGCGGCGCTCGCTGTTGTCATCTGGATCCGTTCCGGGCGACCGATTTTTCTCGCGCAGCAGCGCGTCGGCCGCGGCGGCCGGAAGTTCCTGCTTTACAAGTTCCGAACTCTGCCCGCTTCCTGTCTGGCGGAAAGCGACCGGGAATGGATCTCGCCGGCGACCGACGCCTGGGGCCGATTCCTGCGCTTCACTGGGCTGGACGAACTGCCGCAATTGTTCAATGTGCTTCGGGGCGATATGAGCCTGGTAGGGCCCCGTCCCGAACGGCCTCATTTTGTCGAGCAGTTCCGCCGGGATCTGCCGTTTTACTCCACGCGGCATCGCCTGCAAGTGGGCATCACTGGCTGGGCGCAGATAAACGGCTGGCGCGGCGATACCTCCATACGCCAGCGTGTGGAACATGATTTATATTATTTGCGGCACTGGTCGCTGGCGTTCGATTTCCGTATTCTGTGGATGACGCTGGCCGATTTCTTTCGCCGCCTGTGGCCGCGGGCCGTAGAGGCAAGGGGAACCCAGGATGCCCGATCCATTTGACAGCTACCAATTTCTGCTCCATCTGCGCTCCCGCTGGCGGCTGCCGGCCGCAACGGTCGCCGCCGCCACCTTGGTTTCGCTGGCTGTGAGCCTGCTGGTTCCCAAAAAATACACAGCCCATGTTTCGATGGTGATCGAACCGCCGGCGGGCAGCGACCCGCGCGTCGCCACCGCCGTGAGCCCGGTTTACTTGGAATCTCTGAAGACCTACGAGCACTTCGCGGCGAGCGACGCCCTGTTTTCCGAGGCGGCGGACCGCTTTCAGTTGCGGGCGATCGAGCACGCTCGCTCCGTTGAGAACCTCAAGCGAGATGTGCTCAAAATTGAAATTCCCCGGAACACCAAAATTCTCGACGTCGCGGTGACTCTCGGCGACGCGAAAACAGCGCACGCCGTGGCGCAATATATCGCGGAAGAAACGATCAAACTGAACCGGAAGACCAACCGCGCCGGGGATGATGAATTGATCGCCGATGCGCAGAGGAGCGTGGACGAGTCGGCCCGGAAGCTGCAAGCAGCGCAGTCTGCACGTCTGCGCTTCCAGCGGCGGAGCCCGGGCGTGGAAGCATTAAAAGCGGAACTCGAACAGTTGCGATCGCTGCGGGATGAGGTCGACCGGCTCGCCATTTCCGCCGATCTTACGCTCGCCGAGCAGCAGGCGCGGCAGAAATCCGCGCCGGCAGACCGCGGCGAGACCGAGAGTAAATTGGAAACTGCGAGCGGCCGCGCTAGCGAGCTAAGGCGCCGCGCTTCCGCCCTGGACCGCGAGATTGCCGCCAAACAACAGGCGCTCGCGGATCATATGGCGGAATCCGACCGGCTCGACGCCCGCTATGATGCGGCTTGGGCCGAACACGATCAATTCGAAAAGCGCCTGCGCGACTTGCAAAGTTCAATCGGATTCCGGGGCGAGCGCCTCAGCCTGCTCGATCCGGGCGTCGTGCCCGAGCGCCCCTCGTTTCCGAACATCCCCTTGAATCTTGTTGCAGCAGCCGCTTTAGGACTGATTGTTTCATTGTTTTATTTGACTTTCGAATTCAGCCTGCGTTCACACAAGGCGGAAGTGTTCCGCAAAACGCTGCGCGTTGCCGCAAACACTTGAAAATCGCGCTGGTCCACGACTGGCTGACGGGAATGCGCGGCGGCGAAAAGGTGCTGCTTGAGCTGGTCCGGCTGTTTCCCTCCGCCGACGTATTCACGCTGCTTTGGAGACGTGGCAGTGTTTGCGCCGAGATTGAGGCCCGCGTGCGCGCAACCTCCTTCCTGGACCGGCTACCCGCTGCGGCGAAGGCTTATCGCTACTATCTCCCCCTGTTTCCGGCGGCGGTTCGATCACTCGATCTTTCTGGATACGATTTCGTTTTTTCCAGCAGTCATGCCGTCGCGAAGGGAGCTTCCATTCCGCCGGGAGCGGTGCACGTGAGCTACGTTCACACCCCCATGCGGTATTTGTGGGAAACCAGAGGGCAGTACTTTCAGTTCGGGCAGGGGCTATGGTGGAAAAGCGCCGCGTTGCAGTTGGTCTCACCGTGGCTCCGCCGTTTCGACGCCTCCAGCTCCCGGGGGGTGCATTTTTTCCTCGCTAATTCAGAAAACGTCCGAGGCCGGATCCGCCGCATTTACGGAACCGAGGCTCGAGTGATTTACCCGCCAGTCGATACAGAATTTTTCGCTCCGGAGGAGTGCGCCAGCCGGGCGCCCGGACCGCCGGGCGGCGATTATTATTTGGTGGTTTCGTCCCTCGAGCCTTACAAGCGAATCGATTTGGCAGTAGATGCCTTTTCCGGCGGCTGCCGGCGGCTGCTGGTGGCTGGGGCGGGGACCCTCCACAATGTTCTTCGCGCGCGGGCGCGGCCGCCGGTCGAGTTTCTCGGTGAGGTCAGCGATGTTCGCCTGCGGGATTTATATCGTCATTGCCGCGCTTTGATTTTTCCCGGGCTGGAGGATTTCGGCATTGCGCCGGTCGAGGCTCAGGCTTGCGGCCGCCCCGTCGTGTGCTATGGCGCCGGCGGAGCGCTCGAAACCGTCAGTGACGGCAGAACCGGCGTCCATTTCCGGCCGCAGACCAGCGAGGCGCTGCTCGCCGCCGTCGGGAAGCTGGAGAAGAGCACCTGGGATCCGCAGCTCATCCGCGGGCACAGTCTCCAGTTTTCACGGGAACGGTTTCGAAAAGAGCTGATGAGTTTTTTATATGACGCTGGCATACTCGCGGCGGCGTGACGCCACTGTGAGCGTCGTCTTGGGCGGCTGGGCCGGAGTGCTGTCGCTGACGGCATCCCGCCCTCAGGGGCTGTGGATGGCAATGCTGCCGCCGCTGCTCTTGGCTCTCTGGTGGGTCGCGAACAGCGCCACACGCTGGGTTCTGGCTCTCCTGGCCGCGGCTATCCTGCTGCCGCCGCTGCCGCTCCCCGGCGGCGATACCGGACCGCACCCCGCGGTTCTCATCGCTGCCCTGGGCCTGTGGGCCGGGCTGGCGCGGTTGAGCGCCTGGCGGATGCGCTGGGCTTTTCTTCCGGCCTCTCTTTTGTTTCTCTTCTTCTCGCTGGCCATCAGCGTTCCTTTGGCCGGATTGTATTCGGGCTGGGAGATCGCCGCCGGCAGCCTGGCGCGCGTGGCGTTGTTCGCCATTTCCGCATACGTCTTTTTCTATATCGCTTGGGGCCCTGGTCGCGAGATCAACACCGGGCGGCTTGTACGCGTCTTGTTCTGGGCCGGTCTGGGATCGGCAGGGTTCGCCTGTCTCGATTTTTATTTTCAATTCCCAGCCCCGGGCCGCTTCGCTCAGCAATTTGTCTGGCTGCCTGACGCGGTTTTGCGGCGCGCGCAGGGTGTGTTTTACGAAGCGACTACGCTTGGCTGCTTCTGTGTGTTTCTGCTGGTAATGATCGCTTCTATCGCCGCGCTCAGGCTGGGCCGCGAACTGCGCCTGCCGGCCGTATGGCTCATGCTCGGAGCGGCAGTCTTGCTCGCCGCACTGAGTTTCTCTTTTTCGCGCTCGGCAGCCGCCAGCCTGGCCATAGCGCTTTTGGCGCTTCTATGGATGGAACGCGGCCGGCTGCGGACTACCTGGAAAGTGATTACGCGCGGCCTGGGCGTCGCGTTTTGTCTGACGGCCGCGATTGCTGTTGTGAGCTGGCTGTTTCCGAATTTACTCCCCATTTACTTCAGCCGGCTGTGGGCTACCGGCGGGTATCTTTTTTCGTCTCCCGATATGGTTCTCGCGCCGCGCCTGGAAAGCTGGAGCTTCCTGCTGAAGGCGCTCGCGGAAAAGCCGTGGCGCAGCATTTTTGGCGTGGGGTACAAAACACTCCCTTATTCCGGATTTCTCGGGCGGCCCGTGGTGGCGGATAACATGTACCTCAGCATGCTGGTGGAAACCGGGTGGGGCGGCCTGGCAGCCCTCCTGCTTTTCGGCATCGCCGTCCTCCGTACAACGTACCGGCTCGCCGCTCGAGGCGCCGGTTTTCGCCGGCTGGCCGGCCTCTGGATGTTCTGTTTCTGGTGCGGTCAAACGGTTCAAATGCTGTCCGGCGACATATTGACCTACTGGCGGCTGCTGCCGCTGTATCTGGCAGTGCTGGCCGCCGGCGTCCGCGAGCCATGAACATTCTGCTCCTGGATCAATATAGCGATCTGGGCGGCGCGCAGCAATGCCTGCTCGACCTCCTGCCGGCTCTCCGCGAGCGGGGATGGCGTGTTCGCGCCGCCGTACCGGGTTCGGGTCCTCTAGTTCCGGCTATGCGAGCGATGGGCGTCGTGGTCGATTCCATTTCCTGCGGGCCGTACCTGCTGGGGCGAAAATCGGCGAGCGATGCGCTTCGATTCGCGGCCGGGTTCCCGCGCCTCGCCGCCGGCATTGCGCGCCTGGCGGACGGCTCCAACGCCGATCTGATTTATGTGAATGGCCCCCGCCTGCTGCCGGCGGCGGCGTGGGCCGCACGGAGAACCGGCCGGCCGATTCTGTTCCATTGCCATAGCCGTCTGGCGCAGCGCTACGCGTCCTGGCTGGCCGGCTGTTCGCTGGAACTGGCCGGGGCGGCCACGGTGGCTTGCTGCCGCTTTGCGGCTGAGCCGTTGGCCCGCTACGCCGGGAGCCGGCTGCGCATCATCTACAATGCGGCTCGGGAGCCGCCTCAAAAGAGATCTCCGAGAGGGCCGTCTGCGCTGCTGCGAATCGGCGTAGTCGGCCGCATCGCGCCGGAAAAGGGCCAGGCGGAATTTCTTCGCGCGGCGCGGCTTCTCGCCCCGTCGCTGCCCCCATGCCGATTCGTGATCTGCGGCGACGCGCTGTTTTCCGATCCCGGAGCGGAGCGTTACCGCAAACTGCTCTATGAGCTGGCGGCAGGTTTGCCGGTGGATTTCCTGGGCTGGCGCACTGAAGTATGGCCCGTGCTGTCACAGTTGGATCTGCTGGTGACGCCTTCAATTCGCGAACCAGCGGCCACGCGTGTGATCCTGGAAGCCTACGCGTGCCGTGTTCCCGTGGTGGCGTTCCCGTCGGGCGGAATTCCCGAGGTAGTTGTTGATGGGAAGACCGGATTTCTTGTAAGTCCTTCCACGCCCGCAGCGCTTGCGGCAAAGATCGCGTCGGTGCTTGCAAGAAGAACCAAGTTGGAAAGCGCCGCGCTTGCCGGCCATGTCTTATGGCGCGAGCGATTTACGCTGGAACGCTACCGGAGCGAAATGGTCGATGCGGTCTCCTGGGCTGCCCGCCGCGGATGAGAGCTGCGGCTCCCGATCGCTGGAAACGCAGTGCATGCGCCGGCCGCTTCACCGGTAAAGGGAACACACACACCTCCGGCATGTCGCATTTTCGGCGATATTGAGCGTTCTTCGAAACTCGGCGGCCGCCTGTCCGTTTACCACGGCGAGCAGCCCTCCCGTGTTGATGTTCCCGATCGGGGAATGAAAAAAACACGGCCGCACCGTGCCATCTGCCTCTACGACCGCGGAAACCCACGGCGCATTGCAGCGCGGCGCGGCGGGTTCTTCCAGCCCCAGATGGGCCCGGAAATGCCGGATGATTCGGCGAAGCTTCTCAGGGGTTTCCAGGACGAAGCCTCCGGTCTCGTCCTGAATCAACGCTTCGATTTCAGCCTCTAAAATCAAAATTTCTTCCTGGCGCAGCGCCACGCTCGCCTGCCTTCCCGGAGGCCAGGGTTCGCAACGGTTGAACGCCGTCGAGGTCACGTCCGCCGCCAGAAACGAAATAGAACGCAGACCCAGATCGCGCGCCGCACGCACAGTCTCCCGCAAATGCCCCACATTCTGTTTTTGGACAGTGCAGCGCGCGGCCACCGGCAAATCGGGTTTGAGGTTTTGCAATGCCCGCACTCCCGACGCGAGCAGCCCGAATGCGCCGGCCACCCGGCGGATGCGGTCGTGGACGGGCGCCGGTCCGTCCAGGGAAACGATTACGTCGTCGATGGATGCGACGATGCGCTCCGCATGTTTTGAGAGCAGCAGGCCTGTGCTGAGAATCGTCGTGCGAATCCCGAGCGCCCGCAGCCGGTCAGCCAGCCGGAACAGATCGGAGTGCATTAGCGGCTCCCCGCCCGAAAAAACAATCCATTCCACGCCTAAAGCGGCGATATCAGCCCGGTGGCGCTCGATGTCGGACAAGCTGATCTCCTGAATCGTGTCGATCTTCCAGATGTCGCACATCACGCAGCGGCAATTGCACCGGTTGTGCGGATACAAAATCAGGATTGGCAGGCGCTCAATGCAGTGCGACATCACGGGTTGACCCGCTTTCCGCCGAGACGCACCTCGAGGCCCGTCTCCCGCACGGCCCGTTGGTAGAGATTCGGAATATCAGCGTCAACCAGGAATTCACCCCGGCCTTGGACGGCCAGCGGCAATAATTGGCGCCGGAGTTGCGGCAGCCGGGCAGCGAGCCTGGATGAAACCAGCTTGATTGATCCTTGCACGATTACCATTTCCGGGCCACAGGCAGCCGCGGCGAACAGCGCGGCGCCGGGAGTCGCATGCTCGTCGAGAAAGATGGCCAGATCAGCGCTCCCGCCCTTCGAAATTCCGCCTGCTCCCTGGTCCATTCGCAGCACTCGGGCGGCCTCCGCCGTCACCATGCGGTAGAGCCGCGCGTCAGAAAGGCGCCGCGCACGGCGTGCTGCGCGGAGCTCATCCAGCAGGTCGCCGGCTGCGGTGAGAGACGAATCGGTTCCGAGGGCCACGGGCAAGCCGCTCCGCAGCGCGGCAGGGCCAAGGGTGGTTCCCAGAGTGAAGAGATTGGAGGTCGGGCACCAAATGAGCGACGCGCCCTTTTCCCTGGCAAGCTGCAAACCACGGCGGCCGAGCGCCACGGCGTGTACGAGGACGCAACGGCCATCCAGCGCGCCCATCTCGTTTAACCGGAAAATTTCGGCGCGGCCACCGCCATTGATCGCCTCGCCAAGGTGCAGGATGAAGGGCCGGGCGGGAGGAGTGTCGTGAAAACGCTGCGCCACATCTGGGCTGAAGTCAAGCGAATGCGCCCAGCCGAAGTTGCTGAGTACCCGGACGGGAAAATTGCGCCGGAAAACCGCCGCATACGGATTGTGGTGGCAGACCGCCGTCACTCCCGCCAGCAGATTCCTCAAACCGCCCCAAAGGAGCCGGACGCTCTTGGGTACGCGCAGGTGCTCGCGAATCGGGGATTGGTCCGGGTGGTAGATGTCGCGCGCCCACTCGCCGGCGCTGCGATAAGGGCCTTTCCCCAGACGCGGAAATAACGCAAATTCGAGGTGGTCATGGGCATTAATAAGGCCGGGAAGAATCAAATGCCCCGACAGATCCAGGCCCTTACGGGGAAAGCCGCCGGGCGGCCGCAGACCGGCGATCCGGCCGCCTCGGATCTCTACATCGAGCTGTGCCGCTTCCTCAGGCCCGAGAGCGACTCTGGCGCCGGCCAGTATCATGGCCGCGCCTCCCATTCGGCGACGAAGAGCGCCGGGACGCCGGCGGCTTCTTCAAACAGGTGGTCTTTGCCCGCGCGCCGAAATATATCTTTTTCCGGTTCGCCGAAACACGGCTCGAGAAGACTCATTAAAGTCAGGCTCGCCTTCGCGCCGGCCTTCGCCAGATCTTCCAGCGTGTAGAAATGGTGATCGATTTTGTAAACCTCGGGGCCGCTGCGAAACGAGCGGGTCCAGCCGCGGCGGCGGCCCTCCGGGTGAATATCGCTGATATACAGCCGTCCTCCAAGCTTCACCAGCCGGGCCAGGCTACGGACCGCGTCTCCGATGGCCGGGACGTAAGCGAGAGAAAACGCGCATACAACGATGTCGGCCCAGCCATCCGGCAAAGGAGGATGCAACAGGTCGGCGCACGCAATTGCTGCCTGGCGTCCCATTTTCCGTTTTGTGCGGGCGAGCATTTCCAGCGAGAGATCTACGCCAGCGGCCGAAGCTTCGTGAGAACAGGCTTCGGCCAGCCAGCGTCCTGTGCCGCAGGCGGCGTCCACAAACTTTCGTCCGCGAAGATCGCCCAAACGAGGCAGCAGCGTGCGGAGCTCGAGCGCGAGCATCGGGTTCGGGCTTTCATCGTAAGTGGCCGCCCAGATGCGGTGGCCTTCAAGCGGTGCGACATTCATGACCTGACCAGCCTGCCTGGAGCGCGGAGCAGGCGCCTAAAGACTCTCGAAGCGGGGCTTGCGAAGGTTTACGAATTTCTGCGCCCACTTCAGCTCCACCGGAAAATCATAAAAGCCCAACCAGTATCGCCAACTGCTCAGCGATTGCAGAAGAGCGCGGCCCCACTGGTTCAGATGGATGTCCTGCATAGTCGGCCACCGGGAGTTGACCACCAGCTCGAAATGATCGATGCGCCGCTTGATGTGTTCCGGCAGCCACGGCAGATGCGGATCGCGGCGGATCGTGAAGTTGTACCAGCGCTCGGTGGCCCACTCCTCCGGCGTCCGCGGAAACTGAATTTTGCCGTCGATGCCGCCATACATGCCGTCGCGCTGCGGAGTAGGGATGTAGTGCTGGACGATGATCTCGGCTTCCGGGTTGATTCGCTTCAGCTTCCGGATAAAGCGGATGGATTCTTCCATGTCGCGCTCCGGGTCCCGAGGATTGCCGAGAATGAAGGAAAACTCCGGGACAATTCCGAATTCCCGAATGCGCTTCGCCAGAGCCAGTGTTTGCTCGGCCGTGATCTGCTTGTTCATCTGCCGCAGCGCCTCGTTGGATCCGGATTCGGCTCCGAAAAAAATCATCGCCGCACCCGCCCAGCGCAACTTTTGCAGCGTCAAGTCCGAGTAACTCAGCACCGTATCGATGCGGCCTTCGCTCCACCACTTCAGGTGGAGGGGCGCCAGGCGGTCGGCCAGTTCCGCCGTGTGATCCTCGCGCAGGTAAAAATTATTGTCGTAAAACTGGATGGCGTTGACGCCATACTGCTTTTGCAAATGGGCCAAAACCGCCGCCGTGCGCGCCGGCGATTCCATTTTTTCCCGATCGTAAACCGGGACCACGCCGCAGAAATTACACCGGAAGGGGCAGCCGATGCTCGCCTGGTGTACGGCGGTGCGCGAACCCAGAAAGGTACGCGCGATATATTTTTCGGCCTCCAGGCGGTAATAGGGATACCAGGGATACTCGTCGGGCGCGCGCAGGGGCCGTTCCGGGTTGTGAACATGGAGGCCGAAGCGGTCTTTGAAGGAGAGTCCGCGAATCTTCGAAAAATCCCGGCCGCCCCGCAACGCCGCCAGCAGCTCGAGGAAAGTATCTTCGCCCTGGCCGCGAACGGCGAAGTCAACATAGGCCGCGTTCAGCGCCGCATCCGGATAGAGGGAAGCGAAATAGCCGCCCCATACGATCGGCACGGCTGGATATGCCTCGCGAAAGGCCCGGCAGAGGGGGATTGCGGCCGCCATCTGCGGCCCGGGCATGACGGAGACCGCCAGCAGCTCGACCGGGGCGCCCGCCGCCTCTCCCTGCCGCACGGCGCGCTGCATCGATAGCCACGGATCGGGGTCGATGTTGCCGTCTATCAGTACATAATCTTCTTTGCCCTCGATGACGGCGGCAAGGGCGAGAATCGCGAGAGGAAAGCGCCGGTTCTTCGGCCGCGTCGCGCGCGGATGGAGAAAAAGAATCATGATGCTGTCCCTACGAGAATCCAGAAGCGCGAAGGCGGCCGCCGCCCCAGCAGGCGCGCTTTCCAGGGACGCAAGCCCCAGCGCCAGCCGTACCAGGGCCGGTAAATCCGCCAGCTCAGGCCGGCGGTGCGGGCCAGCTCCCCGAGCAGCGGTTCATCGAGATACTCGCGGCTAGGAATGCTGTCGGAAGCGAACCCGTACTGCTTTTCAAACTGCCGCCGCCGCTCCTGACGCATCTGTTCGCCGTGCTCGGGGCGCTTGTAAACAGGCGAATCGAGGACGACAACGCATCCGCCGGGCCGCAGGCACCGCTTCGCTTCGGCGAGCGTTTTCCGGCAATCGGCGGAGTAGTGCAGCGAGGCATTGAAAATCACCAGGTCAAACTGCCCGGGGGCGAATGGCAGCCGGTCGAATTCCGCTTGAACCCTGGGAAATTCCACTCCCGCGGAAAAATAGCGCTGGGCTGCGCCGAGGCCGTCGAAATCGTCGGTCCGAATATCCACAGCCACCGGCCGGCGCCCGCGCTGCGCGAGACGATAGGACATCCAGCCGTTGCCCGCTCCGAGATCGAGAATATTTTGCAACTCCGGCCGGAGAAC
>DASREK010000025.1:0-27860 GCA_035652135.1 Bryobacterales bacterium
GGTTGCCGTAAATGATCTGAACGCTGCCGCTCGCGCCGGGCGTAACGCGGAGCACGCCGGGCACCTGGCGCAGGATCGCTTCGGCATCGTCAGTGACCAGCGTGCGGATGCTGCCCAGACCGCCGCGAATGCCGCCCATGCCCCCCGAACCGGCATTGATTTGCAGGGTGTTGGTTCCGAGGACGGCCATGCGGTCCTGCACCTGAGCCTTGGCGCCCTGCCCGACGCCCACCATCGTAATGACCGATCCGACTCCGATGATTATGCCCAGCATCGTGAGCACGGAACGCATCTTGTGCCGTGACAGCGCGCGGAGGGCCACCCGAAGGATCACCAGCAGGTTCATAGACGTTCTATTTTCGCATCAAGTCTGCGCAGAGAATCGGGCGCCCCGCCTCCAACGCCGTCTTTCCGGAGCGAGGTTTTCCCAAGGCGCCCACGGGAGCAGTTCGGCCCCGGTCGAGGCGTGGCGGGCGCTCAAGCTGCCGTTTTACTCGTAGCGTAAGGCTTCGATGGGATCCAGACGGGCGGCCTTGCGAGCCGGATAGAGACCAAAAAAAACGCCCATCGCGGCGGAAAACAGAACGGAGACAGCGATGGACACGAGCGAAATACGGCTCGGCCACTCGAGAACGGTGGAAAGAATTTTCGACGCTGTCAGCCCGAAAATGATGCCCAACAGGCCGCCGAACAGGCTTAAAACCATGGCTTCGGTCAGAAACTGCGCCTGCACGTCCTGCTCGGTGGCGCCGATGGCCATGCGGACGCCGATCTCCCGGGTCCGTTCGGTCACCGAGACCAACATGATATTCATAATCCCTATCCCGCCCACCAGCAGCGAAACGGACGCGACCGAGGCCAGCATGAGCGTCATGACCTGGGAGGATTCGTCGGCCAGTTGGGCGACATCGACGTTGTTGCGCACAAAAAAGTCATCGGGGTCGGTCGGCTTGATCCGGTGCCGCTCGCGCAGAAGGTCTTCCACCTGTTTTTGCACCATATAAATCGCTTCGCGCGACACGGCCTGCACCTGGATGTAGTTGAGCCAGGTGATGCCCAGCACCTTCTTCTGCGCCGTGGTGTAAGGCATGAAAATGCGGTCATCCTGGTTGAACCCCATGCCGCTTTGGCCCTGGGCCACGGTGACGCCCACCACCCGAAAGGGCAGATTCTTGATGCGCACCGTTTTGCCGATGGGGTTCTCGTCGCCGAAAAGCTGCTTGCGGACCTCGGCTCCGAGGATGACGACGTTGTTCCCTAACTGCACATCTTCATCGGTGAAGCAGGATCCCAGCTCCATCGGCGTTTCCTTAATCTGGAAGTAGGAAGGAGTAACGCCGTGCACTCCCGTTTGCCAGTTCTGATTGCCGTAAATGATCTGGACGCTGCCGGTAGCGCCGGGCGCGACGGCCCTGACGCCGCTGACCTGCCGCTGGATAGCGAACATATCGTCCACTACCAGGGTCCGGATGCTCCCCAGCCCTCCATGCACGTGGCCGCCTCCGCCCGAACCGGCGCCCACCATCAAAGCATTGGATCCCAAGGTGGCGATACGCTCCTGCACCTGGACATTCGCCCCCTGCCCGACTCCTACCATGGTGATGACCGAGCCCACGCCGATGATGATTCCCAGCATGGTGAGAGCCGAGCGCATCTTGTGCCGGGACAGGGCGCGCAGAGCAACACGGAGAGTCACGAGCAAGTTCATGCCTCTTCCTCCTCGTCATCGCCAACCAATTTCATTTGCGGCAAAACCTCGGCTGCGATCAGCCGTTTCTGGACTTTTTCGTCCTTCCGGATCTTCCCATCGGCAAAGATGACCGTCCGCTTGGCGTAAGCCGCGATGTCCGGCTCATGCGTCACGAGAACGATAGTCAGCCCTTCGCGCTCATTCAACTGCTGCAAAATGTCCATGATCTCGACCGACGTGCGGCTGTCGAGGTTGCCGGTGGGCTCGTCGGCGAGCAGAATGGAGGGGCGGTTCATCAGGGCGCGCGCAATGGCGACGCGCTGTTGCTGGCCGCCGGAAAGCTGGCTTGGAAAATGGTGTTCACGCCCGTGCAGGCCGACCTGCCGGAGCGCCTCCATAGCCCGTGCGCGCCTCTCCTCGCTGTTCATTCCGGCATAGATACCAGGGAGCTCGGTATTTTCCAGAGCCGTCGTGCGCGCCAGAAGATTGAACCCCTGAAAGACAAAGCCGATATGGCGGTTGCGAATGCGGGCCAGTTCCGTCTTGGTCAGACCCGCCACATTGGTTCCTTCCAGGAAATACGAGCCGCGTGTGGGGCGGTCCAGGCAGCCCAGAATGTTCATAAAAGTTGACTTTCCGCTGCCGCTGGCGCCCATGATGGCGACGAATTCCTGGCGGGAGATGTCGAGCGAGATGCCGCGCAAAGCGTGGACCTGCACCTCGCCCAAGTCATAGATCTTGTGGACGTGATCGATGTGAATAACGGTCCCGTTGGAACCGGGGCCGACCTGCGGAGAGTTGCCGTTGTTGGATGCCATCGCTGCCGCCCGCTACCTGGGGCCGCGCATGCCGCCCATGGGCCCGATTCCGCCACGGCCCAGCATCCCGCTAATGCCGCGATTTGGCAACTCCTTGCCCGTTACCACCTCTTCCCCCGGCTTCAATTCGCCTTGGAGGATGGCAGCGCATTCGGTGTATGTGAAATCCGTGATACCAGTACGCACAACCACGGGACGCAGGGTCTTGTCGGGCTGCAATACGTAAAGAGTCCTGATGTCCTGCACTGCCGGACGGCGTACCGGGGCTTTTCGCTCCGGCTCCGCGCTGGCGACTTCCGGATCTCCCCCGCCGCCGCCCCCACCCCGCTTGCCTCTCCCGGCGCCAGCGCGCCGCCCTTCTCTACCCCCGTTTCCGCCTCCATTACCCTCGCCGTCAGGCGCGGTCAGGCCGGCCCGGCTCGCGCCGCGGTCTTTGAACTGGTACTTAGCAAACAGAGCCTGCCGCTCCGGTTCCTCTAGGCGGAACCGCAAGGCGCCGTTGGGAATCTTGATGGCGTTCCGGGCTTCCGCAACAGGAATAGTCACGTACGCGGTCATGCCCGGCAGGAGTTTCTGTTCGGGATTATCGAATTCGATGACTGTGTCGTAAGTCACCACGTTCTGGATGGTTTGGGGATTCATACGGATCTGCGACACGCGGCCGTGAAAAGTCTCCCTCGGATACGCATCCACTTTAAACGTCGCTTCGGCGCCCACGTGAATATTGCCGACATCGCTCTCGTCGGTCTTCGCATAGACCAGCATCTTGGTCAGGTCCTGCGCGATCGTGTAAAGCGTGGGCGCTTGCAAGCTAGCGGCGACGGTCTGGCCGACGTCCACGTTGCGGGCGACGACGGTGCCGTCCACGGGAGCGTAAATCGTCGTGTAAGCCAGGTTGACTTTCGCCAGCTCGAGCGCCGCTTTCTTCTGCTCGACCTGCGCTTTAGCCTGCGCCAACTGCGAAACCGCCGTATCCACCATGGCGCGGCTATGCTCGGCCGCGGCCTTCGCCGCCTTTGTACTGGCCACCGCAGCATCATAGGTGCTCTGCGCCTGATCCCGAACCTGAGCGGCGACGATTCCCTGTTTGAACAGATCCAGATTGCGGTCATAGTCCAGCTTGGCCTGGCGCTCGGCCGCCATCGCCTTTTCCACGTTGGCTTCGGCGCTGGCCAAGTCGGCCTTCATCGTCTCGATGTTGGCTTCGAGGGCCCGAACGTTGGCCGCGGAATTTTCCAGATCGGCCTGCGCCTGCTGAACCTGAGCCTTAAAAATCGATTGGTCCAACTGCGCGATCACCTGCCCCTTTTTGACGCGCGAGTTGAAATCGACAAACAGCTTGTCGATGATTCCGGAAACCTGCGACCCGACCTGAACCGTGATGACCGCATTGATGGTGCCGGTGGCGGTGACTTCCGACCGGATGTCGCCGCGCTCGACGGTAGAGGTGAAGTAGACAGGGTCCTTCTTGCGGCTGCGGGCGAAAGCGGCCAGAAGCGTGGCGCCGGCCAATATCACCCCAACGACGAGGATTCGCTTTGATGTCAGAAAGCGCGTGGGCTTCTTCTGCTCAATTAAAGGGGTATCCATGCCAATAATAAGGCGTCGGCAGCCGCACACTGGTTACGCTGCCGCCACGCCCGACATGGCTTACGGTACCACCCGGGAAGGCGGGGTGCAACTCCGGTTTTGTCAATCCTGCCGCTTGGCTCCCAGCTCCGACAGGACCTTTTGGAAGCGCTTGCGTTGATCTGCGTTCAGGATGTGCAGGATCTGGTCATGGCCCGAAGTGCGGCTATGCTGGAACTGCTGCATGAGATTGGCCTGTTCCATGATCACCTCGTCCAGGATGTCCTCGATAGCCTTGACCTGCTCGGAGTTGAGATCGAGTTCCTGTGAAAAGTGATCTACGGCCATTTGTTTTTCCGCCTCGGTCAAAACCGGACCCGGGCGGCGGCTCCCATAATGCTCCACCAGCTTCAGCGTCACCGCGCCGGCCAGCATTCCAGAAACGAACACGAGACCCAACAGCGCAAAAAGCTTCCCTTTGCAGCCGGCTACCTTGGGATCCACCATGGCTCAGTCTCCGTCAGCCACCAGGGTGGCCAGCATGACTCCCCGGTTCCGGTCCAAGCTCGGCCCGATCCTTGGCGCGGGCGCCGAGGATTCCTGGCCCGCCAGGACCGCTTCCGGCAGATGCTGGAGCGCATAGTCGGGCTTTTCAAAAGCCGCCACGTAGGTCCCCAAAAGGGCCAGCAACATCAAACACGCAAAAACCAGCTTCCGGCCGAAGGCGGGGTCCAGAAGCATGGCCCAAAAAGGGATTTCCCGTTCCTCATCAATCCTCTCCATCACCCTCGCGTAAAAGCCGGGCGCCAGATCCCAGTCCATCGCCAGCGGCGGGCGCAGGCTGCGGATAGCCTCCGCCGACTGGCGCAACACAATCCACTCCTGCCGGCAACCGGAGCACTCTGCCAGATGACTTTCTACTTCTCCCAAAGTGGCGGAATCCAGATTGCCGGAGAGGTAGCCCTCCAGATTATCCCTGAGCAGGACGTGCATAACCTCTTCCCCCAATCCGAAAGGGCCGAATCAACGGCCCGAGCGGCCTGAGCCAGGTTCCCGCGGATCTTCGTCCGCTTCGGGTACAGCCTATCACAAAGCCCAGGTCTTGCCGAGTCTGCCAGCGGCTTTTACCAGCCTTTGGCGGGCCCGAAACAGCTTCACCTTGATGGTGTTTTCATTGAGGCCGGTCGCCGCGGATAATTCCTCCACGGTCCGGCCCTCCACTTCTTTTTCGATCAGCAGCATCCGCTCTTCTTCGGGAACCTTCATCAACAGCTTCAATATATAATCCCGCTTTTCCAGCCGCTGATCGATCGGCTGTTCGCGGTTTACCGGCGTCTGTGTATTTTCCAGCCGCTTCGACTCTTCCTCGCTCATGTCGCTTTCGTAAACGAGGCGCCGCACCTTTTGCTTGCGCAGGTAATCGTAGCACTCGTTTACCGTGATCTTGTAAATCCAGGTAAGCAGAGAAGAACGCAGATCGAAGCCGCGGATGGAAAAGTAAACCTTGGTGAATACTTGCTGGGCGATATCCTCCGCGTCATTACGGTGGCGGACAATACCGTAAATGATGGAGTACACCTTAGACTGATGGCGCTCCACGATCTCGCGGAACGCGATCTCGTCGCCTGCCTGGCACCGTTTTACCAGCGCCGCTTCCGAGCTGTCGTGCTTCTCCACCTTGGCTTTGTTCGGAGCCTCAGAAAGCGTAGCCGGTAACGGGAAAACGCCGGTTGCCATACGACCATTCCGACGCGGCGAGGACATTCAGGGTTTCCTAAAACTGAATGAAAACTCGCGGCTGGCAACCGAACTTACTCAGAAATCACCAAACTATCGGCAAGAGGCATAGCAGCCCGTTTTCCGGTCCTGACCTCCCCACGGGTTTTCACTCAGCGCTGCCAATTGTACCATTTTGTGAGATTTAGGCGCTGACAAGCCTGAGTCGGGGCCCGGGCAAGGCAAAGCGGCCGTCCTCCCCGCCGCCCAGCCGCAGATTTGGGGCCAATGGAGGTTCGCGAGCCGGGGTTTCCTCAGCCTGCTCGGCGAGGCTCGTGACGAAGGCATTCCCGCCTGCTTTTGCCGCCTTTCGCCGCGCTCGTTTGCGCGGCGTGCCTCCCTGCCACGCCTTGCATGCCGCACCGTCCACGGCAGGTTCTCGCTCTGCGAGCGCGCCGCGATGATGCGCAGCTGCCGCTCTGCCATAATGAGACTGTGGACTTTAAGCTGGTATCTCCCTACAGCCCCCGCGGCGATCAAGTGACGGCCATCGAGCAGCTTGTGCGTGGCGTGATGGAAGGGGAGGCGCATCAGGTTTTGCTCGGGGTGACCGGTTCCGGGAAGACTTATACCATGGCCAAGGTCATCGAGCGCATCAACCGCCCTACCCTCGTCCTCGCCCATAATAAGACCCTGGCTGCACAACTTTATAACGAGTTCAAGACGTTTTTTCCCCACAACGCCGTGGAGTACTTCGTCAGTTATTACGATTACTACCAGCCGGAAGCCTACATGCCCGCCACGGATACCTACATCGAAAAAGAGGCCACTATTAACGACGAGCTGGACAAGCTGCGCCTTTCGGCGACGCGGTCGCTCTTCGAGCGCCGAGACTGCCTGATCGTGGCCAGCGTCAGTTGCATTTACGGACTGGGATCGCCGGAGGCCTATTATGGCATGCTGCTCATGCTCGAAAAAGGCCAAAAGATCTCCCGGAATCAGATTTTGAGCCGGCTGGTGGAAATTCTTTATGAGCGTAGCGAAACGGATTTCAAGCGCGGCGCTTTCCGGGTGCGCGGCGACACCATCGAGATTTATCCCACCTATGACGATTACGCCTACCGGATCGAGTTGTGGGGCGATCAGGTGGAGAACCTGTATCAGATCGACCCGCTCACCGGACAGGTGCGCCAGAGTTATCTGCGCCTGCCCATCTATCCCAAGACGCACTACGTCATGTCCGACGATACCCGCCAGAAGGCCATCCAGAGTATTTTGGCGGAACTGGCTTGGTGGAAAGCCGAGCTCGAAAAGGAAGGCAAGTACCTCGAGGCCCAGCGCCTGTTCCAGCGCACGATGTTTGATGTGGAGATGATGCGGGAAATCGGGTATTGCCATGGGATCGAAAATTACTCCCGCCATTTCTCCGGCCGCCTGCCGGGCGAAGCGCCGCCTACCCTGCTCGACTACCTGCCGCAGGACTCGCTGCTGTTTATCGATGAGAGCCATCAGACGATTCCGCAGCTTCACGGCATGTATCACGGCGACCGTTCCCGCAAAGAAACCCTCGTAAAACACGGTTTCCGGCTGCCGAGCGCCCTCGACAACAGGCCGCTTACCTTCGAAGAGTTTGAGCACCGGGTCAATCAGGTGATTTATGTCTCGGCCACTCCGGGCCCGTATGAGCTGACTAAATCGGCGGGGGTCGTCGTCGAGCAGTTGATTCGCCCGACGGGGCTGGTGGATCCTCAGGTCGAAATCCGGCCCATCCGGGGGCAAGTAGATGACCTACTGCACGAGATCCGCCGCGCGGCGGAGCGCAACGAGCGCGTGCTGGTTACGACGCTGACCAAGAGAATGGCGGAAGACCTCACGGAGTACTATTCCGAGCTTGGCGTTCGCTGCCGGTACTTACACTCCGAAATCGAGACCCTCGAGCGGATTAAAATCTTGCGCGACCTCCGCAAGGGAGAGTTCGATGTGCTCATCGGCATTAACTTGCTCCGGGAGGGGCTCGACTTGCCCGAGGTATCTCTGGTGGCGATCCTGGACGCCGACAAGGAAGGCTTTCTGCGCTCCTCGGGCTCGCTGATCCAGACCATCGGACGCGCCGCTCGCCATATTAATGGGCGGGCTGTCTTGTATGCCGACCGGATCACGGACAGCATGGCGCAGGCCCTGGCCGAAACGAACCGCCGGCGCGCCGTCCAGATGCAGTACAACGAGGCCAACAACATCGTTCCCCAATCCATCCTGAAGCCGATCGATATGAGCCTGGTCCAGGTGGCGGAGGGCGATTACGTAACAGTGCCGCTCGAAGCCGAGACCGATCTGGCTTCCCTGACTCCGGAAGAGGCTGGGCGGTACATCTCCGAGCTCGAGCAAAGCATGCGGGAAGCCGCCCGGAAATTTGAGTTCGAGAAGGCCGCTCAATTGCGCGATCGCATAAAGTCGTTGAAGACCCGTGAGATTGTAGGTACAATGCAGTCGGCCGGCTGACGATACGTTCTATGCTGCGAGTTGGCTTGATCGGCCCGGGGCGGGCCGGTCAGGCGCTGGTGCGGCTGCTACCGCCGTCCCACTATGAGATCGGTCCAGTTCTGGGGCGTACGTTCACGTCGGCCAGGCGTGTCACCCGGCAGATGCGTCTGGGTGAGCCGACCGAGAGCTACGAGGATTTCGCGGCCTGCGATCTGATTTTCATCACAGTGCCAGATGACGCGATTGCCTCCTCGGCCCAGGCTTTAGCGCGCGCTGCTTTCCCCTTCCGCCGCAAAGTCGTCCTACATGCAAGCGGCGCGCTTGATAGCTCCGTTCTCGCGCCGCTCCGCGAACGCGGGGCTTCAGTAGGGTCTCTTCATCCTTTGCAGACATTCGGCCGGCGAGTGTTGTCGCTGGCCGGAATACACTTCGCAGTGGAAGGCGATGAGACGGCTATCCGGCTGGCGCAATCACTTGTCACTCACTGGCACGGCAAGCTGCTGCGCATCAAGGCGGACCAGAAGATTTTCTATCATGCCGCCGCCACGTTTGCATCCCCGCTGTTTACGGCCTTGCTGGAAGCCGCCGTGCGGCTGATGGGCCGCGCCGGAGTCAGGCCCAAAACCGCCATTCGGGCGCTGCGCCCTCTGCTGGTCACAACCTTCGAAAATTACCTCCACACCGGCAAGCAGAGCTGGACTGGGCCGCTGGCGAGAGGCGATGCCGTTACAGTTCGCCGGCACATCAAGGCCTTGGCCGAATACGATCCCGATCTAGCTTGCTATTATCGTGCGGCGTCGGTCTCGGCCCTCTCCCTTTTCAGCCGCCATCCGGAATTGCAAATCCAGCTCAGAAGACTTCGTATCCGATGAAGCATTGGCTGCGGCAAGACGCCTTACACGCATTTCTTTGGCTGGCGGCATCGCTTCTACTTGCCGCCGGCTCTCTGGCCGCCAAGAAGAAGCCGCAAGCGCCCGTTGATATCAACACCGCTTCGGCCGCCGAACTGGCGCAATTGCCGGGCATCGGACCTTCCCGCGCCGCCCAGATTGTTCGTTTGCGTGAGAAAAACGGTCCCTTCCGGAGCGTGGACGAGCTCCGCGCCTTGCCCCGCCTCAGCGAAAAGCAGTTTCTCGAACTGAAGCAATACACGACCGCCGGTTCCTCCCCCCGCCCAAAGCCCAACGCCGCCAACGCCCAGCCGCAACGCTGATGCAGCCGCCTAAGACGGGGGCCAAGGCCCAGGGAATTTTAGCCGATGTACCCCCTCCGGCGCTGATAACGTCTATACTGGCAACATCGAAAGAAGGGCTTTTATGAGGCGCATCCCTGGAATCAACACGGGACTCGGTTGCCTGATCCTTCTGCTGTGCATTGCCTTACAGGACTTCCCGGCCCCAGCTCAGATTGGATATCCCGGCGGGGGCTATCCCGGCGGCTATCCGGGAGGATACCCGCCAGGAGGCTATCCCCCGGGGGGCTACCCGCCCGGCGGCTATCCGGGAGGCGGATATCCTTACCCGGGTGGCGGCGGAGTGGGCTTCCCCGCCCCCCGGCGGCGCGGCAAGCAAGATCAGACTAAAAACAATAAAGATGCCGAGGACCGGGTCAATGTCTCGGGCCTGCTTCGCAAGCTGGACGATTCGTCCATTATCGTGCAAGCCCAGGACACCCGCATCATCACCCTGAAGCGAACGAGCCAGACGAAGTTTCAGAGGAACTCCAAAGACATTAGGCCCTCGGTTCTGAAGCCCGGCGATCACTTGCGCGTGGAAGCCCATCAGGACGATCAAGGCTACCTCTATGCTTTGACGGTCTTCCTCGAAAAACAGGGAACCAATGAGGAGCGGGCCGCCGCATCCCAACCGGTCGAGGCCCAAGTCTCCCCCACCGGTACGCAAGGTGACCCGGATACTCCGGGTTTGCGCGGAACCGAGCCGGCGCACGCCGATGATCCGGATATCCCCGTGTTTCGCAGGAAGACCCCGAAGGATTCACCAGCCCCGCCCGATTCGGCGGACTCTGCAACTCCAACCGCGGGCGGAACTCCTGCCGCGCCGGCGCAGGCGGGCATCCCTTCCTCGGATGACGTTGCTTCTACAACTAAGATTGAAAGTCCCCCATCTCTGCCCAATGAAGACGACTCCGACAGACCCCGCCTGCGGCGCGGCTGGTCACGGGGAAAGCCGTTGCCTGATTCGGATAACGGCGTACAGGCCGCATCCAACCGGCCGGCTATGAAGGAGCCTATGCCTGGAACCGGGGCGCGGGAACCCGACGAAACCGCTGCCGCGCGCAGCTCGGATCCGGTGATCGAAAAGGCACGGGCGGCGGCGGCGGAATTCACGGAAACTTTGCCCGATTATGTTTGTGAAGAGCAAATGACGCGGTTTGTCAACGTGTCCCATGTAGTGAACTGGCAGCCGGTTGATATTGTGTCGAGCGAAGTTGTGTATGAAAAGGGCCGCGAGCGCTACCGCAACCTTAAGGTCAACGGCAAGCCCTCAGGCAAAAGCATGGAAGAACTGGGTGGCGCCTGGTCTACCGGCGAATTCGGATCGGTTCTGGTCGATTTGCTTTCACCCGCCACAGCAGCCGAGTTCGAGTTCCGCCGCGAGTCCTCGGCGGCCGGCCAGCCGGCCCTGGTCTACGATTTTTCTGTCGAGCAGGAGCACTCGCATTGGCGCATCCAGGTTCCTTCTCAGACTGTGATTCCCGCGTACAAGGGGTCGGTGTGGATCGACAAGAAGACAAACCGGGTGCTGCGGATTGAGATGCAGACCCGCAACATGCCCAGGGAGTTTCCGCTCGACAAAGTGGAATCGGCCGTGGATTATGAGTACGTGCGGCTGGGGGGCGAAAAACTGTACCTGCTGCCGGTGCACGCCGAGAGCTTGAGCTGCCAGCGCGGCACCAGCCAGTGCAGCCGCAATTCCATCGATTTCCGGAACTACCACAAATACACGAGCGAATCGGAAATCACGTTTACGGACCCGAAGTAAGCCAAAAAACAGGCTTTCCTCGCGGCTGCCAGGTTCTAGTTTGCCTTCTGCGTCCGGCGCGCCACGCGCTCCACCTCTCGCATCACCCGCAGCGTATTGCCGCCGAGAATCTTTTCGATGTCGGCGTCGGAGAAGCCGCGTTCCATCAGGCCCTGGACAAGATTCGGAATCTTGGAGATATCTTCCATGCCTTCGGGGAATTGATCGTTGGCTCCGTCGAAATCTGAACCCAAGCCGACGTGATCCACCCCGGCCACCTTCACGGCGTGCTCGAAGTGGTCGAGCAGCCTGCTCAGAGGCACGCGCCCCAGCCTCTCCAACCTTTCCGCGTCGATTTTGCGCTGCTCGGCGGCGCGGCGGGCCGGATCACCGGCAAACTCCTTATTGATGGCTTCTTCGCGCGCATTCAGGTCTTTCAGCGCGCTTGAGCGCTTCGCAAAATCCGGATCGAGAAAGGCATTGTAGAAATTGATGTGCACGACGCCGCCGTTTTTCGCCAAAGCCCGCAACATATCGTCGGTCATATCGCGGGCGGCCCCGCCTAACGCCCGGCATGAGGAGTGCGAGGCGATGACCGGAGCGCGGGAGACGGCGAGCGTGTCGTAAAAAGTTTTGTCCGAGACGTGAGAAACGTCGACCATCATGCCGATCCGGTTCAACTCCCGCACTACCTGCCGGCCAAAATCGTTCAATCCGTCCGGCTCCGATTTGCCGCCGGAAGAGCCGGCCCAGGGAGTCGGCGTGCTGTGCGTCAGCGTTAGATAGCGCGCTCCCAGCGCATAGTACGTGTGCAGAATGGCTAGATCGGAGTCGATCATATGGCCGCCTTCCACCCCCATCAGCATGGCAATGCGCCCTTGCTTCTTTGCAGCGACGATCTCATCGGAGGACGTGGCCAGGACTAGGTCCGCAGGATGCCGGGCAATCTCGCGCCGGTCGGCATCGATCTCATCGAGCGCCCGTTTGATGGATTGCAGGGGCGTGTACCGCGCCGAGTCGGTCCAGATGGAAAGAAAAATGCCAGACACGCGGCCGCGGCGCATGCGCGGGATATCGACCTGGCCGTAGTCATGCAGCTCGCCTAAGTTATACCCTTCGTCCAGAATCATCTGCGTCGTGTCGTCATGCAGATCGAGCACGACGGCGCGATCGAGCAAGCGTTGAGCGCGCGCGGAAACGGTGGTTTGGGCCCCGGCGGACGCAGCCGCCAATACCAGGGGAATCAGCGCCCGCATAGGTCCTAGATGCCGCAAGGAAGAGCTCGGGGCGTAGGCGCGGCCGCGGAGGCCATCAGCGGGCAAGATTCGCTGGCTAAAAGCTTGTTCGAGCGGGCCAGCAGGATGATCTGCCGCGCGCCGTGCTCGATCAGGCACCGGGGGCAGCTCAGATACCAGAAGTACATAGACTCGATCCGCCCCACCCCGGCGGCCCTCAGATCGCGGTAGAACCTGGGCATTTCGCGCAACGCAGCGTCGAAACCGGGCTCATCGACGACCCGGGAATAAAAAAGATTCTGAAAGCTTTGAATCTCCGGCGATGAACGCGGGTGCGGATCCACCGAAACCAGCACCTCGCCCCAGAACCATCCGTCACGATGTAGAATCAGTGGGGCGCCGGCGGGCCTCAGCCCTAGCCGCCTGATTTGATTTTCCAGGGCCTCCACCTCGCGGTATAAACGCCGCGGGACGTGAAGAAAGATGGGGGTCTGCGCCGAAAGGAATTGATGACCGGACAGCGTCACCTCGCGATCCCGCCAATCCGCGAGGTCAATCTTGGGACACTGGCACTCCCCGCCTGCCATAATTTAAATTATACCGGACCCGAACACCCGGGGCTCCAAACGGCCCCTCGAAAGTCGCCTCGTCCACCCGTGACCGGCAGGGGCCGCACAGCCGGACGTCGGAGACCGGATGGCCATACCCCTCTGCTCCCGCACGGCAGAAAGACCGGCGAGTGAACGCTTGCCCGGCTTACGACGGCTTCCGGTACGAGCGGCGTGACTTAGGGAGCATCCCGCCGGCCGGCCAGGCTCGCGCCGGCTGCCCGAATGGAAATCGCTGGCGGCGGCTCGGCTGCTCTCGGCCGCCATTCTGGTTGTCTTTCGCGGCGCTTACTGGAGGCCTTTCGATGACCAGGGGTAGGAATCGGTCGCCCCCTTTCACGGTTATGGTCTCAAACTGCTTACTCCCGGCCTCGAGGATCGGCCGTGCCATCCCCTGCCCGCCGCCAGGGCGCAAACAACAGCCGCCAGCGCGAGGCCGCTGCAATCGAGCGGCGCGCCGATCTTGCGGGCAAAAGGCGTCAATGGAACTTGTTGCAGCAACGCCCTTACACTACCAAAGGAATTTCAGGCTGAGCTGCCCGATGCGCGGGTCCCGGGCGCTGCTCACCTGGCCAAATCGGCCGTTGCTGAAATTACCTTGTGGATTGTTGAACTGCGCATGATTGAACAGGTTAAAGAACTCCGCGCGAAACTGCAGCGCCATTTGCTCGTGCAAGACCGTGTTCTTGACCAAGGCATAATCCCAGTTGTTGAACCCTGGGCCGTGGAAGAAGCGCCGGTTCGCGTTTCCAAAACCACCGAGCGGGCCGGTAGTGAAAGCTGTTTTGTTGAAGTACGTGTTGGGCTTGCCGTCTGCGCCGGGGTTTCTGGGATCTTGCATCGTGAGAGGTCCGACAAAGTTTGGCACATCAATGCCCGGCGCTCCCACCAGCGAGCGATCTCCGGACTGTGAAATGGTCACCGGCAGGCCCGTGGCAAAACGCGTAACGCCGGCGATGTTCCAGCCTTGGGTCAAGCCCTTGGGAGCGCCCCTGAAAAGCCGGCCGAAAGGAATCGCGTAGCTAGTGCTGAAAACAAAGTTATGGGTGATGTCGAACTGAGACAGAGAACGGCTTAAAGCATAGTTGGAGAAGTTGACTCGATTGCCGAAGCCGGAAGCATTGTCCATCGACTTGCCGAAGGTATAAGCCGCCAGAAACGTGAAATCGCTGGCCCGCCTTTCCAGGGTAGCCTGAAAGGAATTATAGGAAGAGTTAGCGAGCGTGGATTCGTAATCGTTGTGCCCGAAGTTAAACCCGAACGGCGCGCGCGTGCCGAAGACCTGCGAACCATCAGGCCTTGTGAAGATCCCGTTCTCCTGGTTTGGGCCGCACTGCGGCGTCCCGGCCTTCACCCCGGACCCACGCAGGCTCAAGCAGAGCGCCGGATTGCCGGGATTGGATTCGACCTCCGCGATCAACTTGTGCCCCTGTGTTCCTACATAAGCCAGCGTGAGAACCATCGAGGAAGAAAGCTGCCTCTGAATGGAGAAATTGTAGTGTGAAGCGTAAGGCAATCGGTTGGTCACTGCATATCCCGGAGAGCTTGCAATCGGCAGAAAGACGGACCAGTCCATGGTCTTGAGCGAAGGATCGCCGGGTGTCGGCAGAATGAACGGGAAGCGCTGCTGCTGCGAACTGCCGTCAGACCGGGTGCGGAATGGCTCATTGAAAAGGGGAGGCACGCTGCTTACCCAGAAAAGACCATACGGGGCGTCGGCCACGATCACAAACAGCGTCGCATCCTCAATCGCCGTGTAGTACAACCCATACGAAGCGCGAATACTGGTTTTCCCTGGCCCGCCTAGCAATTTGCCCCATACGCCTCCGGAGACGTTTGGCGACCAGGCAAGCCCCGCGCGTGGGCCAAAATTATTGTAGTCGGTCGGCGCCAGCGTCCGCGGAACTCCGGGATCGCCCGGCACCAGCCACCCTTTGGGAGCCGTGGGAAACACGGTCGACTGCACGCCCGGAATCATGGTTTCAATCTTGTCCTGTGTGTCGTACCAGGGCTGGCTGAATTCCCAGCGCAGCCCGTAATTGAACGTCAGGTTCGGCCTGATCCGCCAGGAGTCCTGTCCGTAGATCCCGGCGTACTTAGTGCGGGAGTCCAGCACCTGGAACGAGGCCTGTATGTATTGGCTGGGAGCCCCCAGCAGAAAGTCCGCGATGTCACTGCCGGTCTCCGAGCCGTCAAAACTGAAGTTCCCGTTAGGAGCGTAAATGTTCCGCTCGTTGATTTGCAGATAACGAAACTCTCCGCCGAACTTGAACGAGTGGGTCGTGTGGATCTTCGAGAAGTTTTCGGAGGCGTGCCACGTGTTGTTGAATTGCCCGGTCGTGCCAATCGTCCGCCCCAAGGTGAAGTTGATCAGCGAGATGGGCGGTACGGCTTCAAAGTTTGGCGGTCCGGAGGGAACGATCCCCAGCGTATTCACTCCCGTGATAAATCCGAGGCTGGATAGCGACACGCCGGGGTCTCCCGGCTGATTGGCGTGCGTCGCCGTCCTCGTGAAACTAAGCCGGGCCTCGTTGACTGCGCTCGGGCCGAAGGTGCGAACGTTGCTTAACACCCCCTGCTGAGCGCGTGTGGGCGTGCTGCTCGGAAAGCCGGGAAAGCTGTCGGTGCCCAAGGGATTGCTGATTGTGGAGTCATCAAAATAGTAGTACGCGTACCAGTTGCCGGTTTTTCTGTTCAGAAAATCCACGCGCTGTCCCGCTTTGTCATCACCGATCCGGCTGGCTTGGCTGGAATCAGCGAACGTATTCGGCCCCGCGTTGGGAAGAGGAATATACTTAAGCAGGTTGGCCGCAATCGGCGAAAAAGCGCGGGCCGGGATTACGCCGTTCGGGAACACGCAGGTGGCCGTGCTCGTACATCCCGGCAGGCTGTAAGGCTCGTTGGCCGTGACCGTATAGCCCAGACGCTGCGATAACACCCCCGCCCAATACGAGCCGTTGACAGTGCCATTCAACGCTCCGGCGCCGATATTTCCCGAGCGTTGATCGAGTGTGGGGACCTGTATCAGCCCGGTCGAGGCTCCCTGGCTCTGGCGAGTGCCCTGGTAGTCGGTGAACCAAAACAGCTTGTCCTTGATGGCCGGGCCTCCCACTGCATAGCCGAATTGATTTCGCTTTAAAATCCCCCTCTGCGGATCAAAGAAGCCACGGGAATCGAGCTTGTCATTTCGAAGGAACTCGAACGCCGTTCCGTGCACGCTGTTTGACCCCGACTTGGTAATCGCGTTCATAACTGCGCCGCTGAAGCGGCCGTATTCCGCGTCAAAGCTGTTCGTAATCAGGCGAAACTCGGCCACTGAATCCAGATTGGGGATAATCGCGGTGCCGAAGTTTCTGCCCTCGCTGACGTCGCCACCGTTCACCAGGAAGGCGTTCGACGATTCCCTCTGCCCATTGACGGACACATTTCCTGCGGAGAGTTGCCCGGATACCGCCGCGCTTCTGGATGCCCCGGAGTTGACCGGCACCACGCCGGCTTGCAAGCCGAGCAGGTCAACGAAGCTCCGGCCGTTCAGAGGCAGCGACAAAATCTTCTTGTCATCAATCACCTGGCCCATTTGAGTGCTCGCGGTCTCCACCTGGATCGGATTCGCCGTCACTTCTACCTGCTGCTCAAGGCTCCCCACCTGGAGATTGATGTGCACCCGGCGCTGCTCGTTGACCGTCAGGACAATGTCATCGGCGACAAACTTCTGAAACCCGCTCAGCGTCGCTTCCAACTTATACCTCCCGACAGGAAGCGCCAGAATGCGGTACTGGCCCACGGTGTCGGTCACCGTCATGCGGGTCAGGTTTGTATCAAGATTGGTAACGCTGATTTGCACCCCTGGCAAAGCCGCGCCCGATGGATCTGTAGCAATCCCCAGAATTGTCGCCGTCACGTCAGCCCATAGCGACGGCCCATCGATTGCCGGCAAAAGAGTCAGGAGCATGGAATACAAAAGGAAACGTCGCAAGAATTGTGTTCTCATAACGAATCCCTCAGATATGCTTGCGAGCGCCCGGCTCTGGACAAGCCGCAACTGCGAGGCCTTTGCTCTCCCCGAAGAGCACATTGATCTTACCTTTGGTCCGGTGCGTTTTCAACCCAGATTTCCATTTTTTAAGTTCCCCAGCACGGCTGAGTATGCAGCAGCCGCTATTCCTTTGGACCCCGTGAAGTTGGATTTCCGCCGTGGGGGATCCGCCTTCGCTCCCGTCAACCGCTGCTTTCGCCTTCCCCAGAATTCGAAACCGACAAGCCCCATTTTTTCAGCTATTTCCGTGCAAAGCTCTCCGAATCCCTCCGCTCGTGACTTCGCTCGCCAGTAGCCTCCGTCTAACCGGACAAGCTTCGCGACGGCAGCCGGGCGGTGGCCGCTTCTACAACGAGCAGGGGACGGCTGTTACGAGCCACGAACGTCAGCCGAGCCGAAACGAGCCTCACCGCTGGCTTGCCCAGCCGGGGCCACGCGGCGCGGCCGCAGATCCCGCCGCTATGGCTCGCGCCGCACGTATTCAAATTCGAATGGGAGCCCATGGATTCCGTGTGTGGGTTTCGAGATCCAGTGGGCAATTTTGCCGGCCTCCAGAGTAGGAGTCATCAGATTCCTGACGTACGCCAGATCTTTTTCGCTGGGCAGAAACTCATGGCGGCGCGATTCCCATTGCTCAGCCGTCATGGGGCGCCCCTGCGGATCGAAGCGCCCGGCGCTGTAAACGCCAATCCGCCGGTGAAAGCGGCGGTCCGGGAGCCGCAGCCTGTACGGAATGCCAAAGCCGGCGATGGTACGGTTCCATCGAGCCAGTGCGCTCTCGCAATCCGCAATGTAAGCATCGCGGAGCACCTCATTCATGGCGTTCCGCAAAGGCACTTCCTTCTGCTCCCATCCGTTTGGCCCGGCCTCCAGAATCCGGTATGACCCTTCCAGGGCCAGATGGTCGGAAAACGTCTCTTCCTTATAACGGCCCTTCAGGCCGGCGGCGAAAAAGTTGGCCGCATTGCTCGAAATTTCACCGCCGAAAAGGTCCAGACTGACGCTGTACCAAAGGTTAATGTAGCGCTGCACCGTTTCTAGATCGATCGCGCCCTGCCGGCGCACGTCGTCGTCGCCCGTCTCCCGCATGATTTCACAGGCGCGTTTGACAACGCGGTCCACACCCGACTGCCCCACAAACATATGGTGGGCCTCTTCGGTCAGCATGAAGCGGGTGGTCCGGGAAAGCGGATCAAATCCGCTCTCGGCGAGCGCCAGCAACTGGTACTTGCCATCGCGATCGGTGAACGTCGTAAACATGTAAAACGCCAGCCAGTCATGGATAGGTTCATTGAAAGCACCGAGAATGCGCGGCTTATCGGCGTCGCCGCTGCGCCGCTCGAGCAGTTCTTCGGTTTCTTCACGGCCCTCGCGGCCGAAATAGGAATGAAGCAGGTAGACCATGGCCCACAGGTGCCGGCCTTCCTCGACGTTTACTTGAAACAGGTTCCGCAGATCGTAGAGACTGGGCGTAGTGCGGCCAAGCAGCCTTTGCTGCTCCACGCTGGCCGGCTCCGTGTCGCCCTGCGTGACGATGATGCGCCGCAGCATGTTGCGATATTCGCCGGGAACCTCCTGCCATACGGGCTGTCCGTAATGGTCACCGAAGCCGATTCTGCGGTCCTTCTCCGGCGGGGCCAGGAATATGCCCCAGCGGTATTCGGGCATTCTCACATAATCAAAGTGCGCCCAGCCGCCGGGCTCGACCGAAACCGCTGTGCGCAGATAAACCCGGTCGGCCTGGAATCCCGCCGGGCCCATCTCCTGCCACCATCGCATGTAATTGGGAAGCCAGTGCTCCAGGGCGCGAACCAGCCGCTTGTCGTTGGACAGGTTCACATTGTTAGGAATTTTGTCGTAGAGAGACATACCCCATCCTCGCTACGTTCTGCGCCAGTCGAATTGCGGCCGTTCCGGTTTGCCATAGAGCGTAAGCGCCCCATGGTCTCCCGCCGCGTTCGGCCGCGAGAAAACCCAGTTCTGCCAGGCCGAGAGACGTCCGAAAATTTTACTTTCCGGAGATTCCGGACCGGCGAAACGGAGATTCGCCTCCATGGCGGTGAGAGCGTCGGGGGAGAGGCTGGCGCGCTCCTCAACGGCCATGCGCAATTCATCCTCCCAATCGATTGCATCGACTACGGCGGTCACTAGACCCGCGTTT
Organism: Bryobacterales bacterium; assembly: GCA_035652135.1. Taxonomy (GTDB): domain Bacteria; phylum Acidobacteriota; class Terriglobia; order Bryobacterales; family JACQDG01; genus DASREK01. Next base: position 19,296 of record DASREK010000025.1, read on the forward strand.
TCGGCCGCCGAAGCATCCAACGGTTCCTTGTGGCCGAGAAGTTCCTCGATTTTGACGGGCTCGCCGAGGAATCGCACGGCGAGCCGCGAAATTCCGTGAACCATCGGCAGGAAGCCCCCGTTCAGCGGGCTCGTGGCAAGTCGCGCCCCGCCGGCGCCGTCCAGCATATAAATGCGGTCGGCCGCCAGCGCCAGTTCCAGCAGGCTGCCCGCGAAGCAGGACCCAGGCTCGACGATGGCAAAGAGACTGCGGGACGTAAGATCCAAACGCCTGAGCACCCGCGCCATCTGGAGAATGATTTCGTTGACCAGCCAATCGTGGCGGTTTTCCGCCAGGACCGCGTCCAGGGCTCGCACGGTCTCTATGTCGCCGCTGGTTTTGAGCAACAAAAGCCCGATCTCCTGGTAATGGAACCGAAGGCGCAGCAAGGCGTCATCCAGTTCGCGAAACGCGCGCAAAGGCCAAAAATCAGCTCCGGCGCTGTGGATTTCCTCAACGCCCCGGGGATGAGCGCCCGGAGGGACATTCACGATAATTTCGGCCGTCCGCCGGGCATGATTCAGATGCAGGGCGACATGCCGGTAGCGGACAGAATCCTCTGCTACGGCAGGCGAAAGGGGATCCAGTACGATTCCCGGACCCTTGGCGGAGGTCTCGGCCCGAGCCTTGTCGAGTGCCCGCTTCTGCACCGATTCGCTAAACCGGCTTTTAGGAAATACGCCATCCACCAGCCGCCACTCGACGGCTCTCCGGCCCTTGACGCCTTCCGGCAGCGTGGCAAACACGTCGGCGAGATCGCGGCGAACCTTTCTTTTGTCCACCAGCCGGGTGAGCCCGCCGGTACCGGGCAGTACGCCCAGCAGCGACACCTCGGGCAGGCTTACCGCGGAGCGCCCATCGTCGACCAGGTAAATTTCTTCGCACGCCAGGGCAAGCTCATAGCCGCCGCCGGCCGTGGTTCCGTTGCACGCCGCGATATAGTGTTGGCCGCTGTGCGCCGAGGCATCTTCCATTGCCAGCCGCGTTTCATTGGTGAACTTGCAGAAGTTTACTTTGAAAGCGTGCGGCGCTGCGGCAAGCATGTGGATGTTGGCGCCCGCGCAAAAAACCCGCTCCTGCCCGCTGGTCAGAATCACCGCCCTGACTTCCGGGTGTTCGAATCGCAGCCTCTGCACTGCGTCGGCCAATTCCAAATCGACCCCGAGGTCGTAGGAATTGAGCTTCAATTTGTAGCCGGGAACGAGCGGGGCGTCTTCCGCCACCGCCATGGTCAAGCAGGCTAACGGCCCCTCCCTGGTCAGGCGCCAGTGTTTGTAGCGACTTGGATGAGTCTCCAACTCGCCGGGAACCATAGCTGGTTCCATCATAGCAGTCCCCGGCATGAGGTATCCGAGCCGCCACGCACAGAACCGCGCCGTCGAATGGGTGGCTGCCTTCCGTTACGCAATTCGATAGCAGAGCTTCAGCAGTCTCCAGCGGGCAGATTGGCAAAGAAACGGCGGTTTCCCGCAGCGGCCCTTGCCCGTCGTGTCAGCGGCGCGTCTCCGGCGGAAGCCGGTATTTGGCAAGCAGCTCCGTCTCTCTCTGGCTCGGCGCTTCCGGGGCAATTCCGGCCTCGTGGAGCGCCGAATACATGGTCCAGGCCAGCAGCTCGTAGCCTTCCGCGTACATATGAGCCCAATCCCACTGCAAACGCGCGCGGTCCAAGGGAGCAAAAATTTGGGCGTCATCGACAAGAATGAGATTCTCGCGCCTGGCAAGGCGCCGCAACTGGTCATTCATTATGGCGAGCCGCTCCGCCGCCTGCTCCGGCCCAACCCTGTGCCGGTCCATCCACCACACCGCTGGGTCATGCGCCCACTGGTGCGGAGTTCCCTGCGGCCAGCGTCCGACGAGCGTACACAGGAAGATCTTCACGCCGGGATTCGCCCGGCGAAAGCCCGCCACGATGCCGCCCAGACTGCCCAGCAGGAACCGGTAGCACTGCTCGGGAGGATTATCCACCGGACGCGCCGCTGAAACGGCGGCTTCATGCGCATCACGGCTGCCCGAGTGGTACAAGGCCGAAAGGAGCGCGACCGATTTCAGCCAGCTTGTGGCATATTGTTTCCAACTCGCGCCGCCGTATGCCTGCTCCAGGTAAGAAACCGGCGGAGGAGGGCCGAAAGGATCATAGGATTGAAAATCGTTCCAGCCCACGTAGAGAAAAACGGCGTCGGGCCGGAACGCAGCGAGCTGGTGCTGCACGCGCAAGGCGATCTGGTCGCTCACCCAGCCCGGCACACCGGCGTTGATAACCTCGTAGCCCTTGAACCCGGCTCTCGAGGACTCGAGAATTTTGCGCAGATAGGCCGGATAGTTCGTGTCCACGTCGCTTCCGAACGTGGTGGATTCCCCCAGACAAGCGATGCGCAAAAACCCTGGCCGGCGTTCCACCGGGATTTCCTCCCGCTGGTGAAATCCCTGTCCATTGATATACACAGCTCCCGCCCGCGTGTTAGGACGCAGCGTGTATCCATAAATGCCATCCGCCACGCGGAGGTAATTTACGGCGTCGTTGCGCAGCGTCGCCTCCCCGCGCTCGTGCCGCTCCTGAAGGGCTCGGGTTTCCAGACGCCGCCAGATCAGGCGCGCGGCTCCTTCGACCGACAGGGATACAATCGCCACAATGGCGGTCGAGTAAAAGATTTTCCGGTTGAGAGTCATGGCGCCGGAGGATCCGCGGCTGGCGCTGTTCCTGCTTCTACCCGGGAACCGGGGCTTGGCGGCCTGGGGCGAATACGGCGCCGCGGCAAAACGCCGCCGACCGAGGCGCTAAAAAATCGTGTAAATGAAAGGCGCTTCGCCCGAGCCGCCCAGAATGACGAGCGCGCCCAGCAACAGCAGCAGCACGATAATCGGAGTGAGCCACCATTTCTTGTTGTGCCGGAGAAAGAGCCAAAGCTCCGCCTTCCATCCCTCAGCGCCGCTGGCAGCCGAAACCGAAGGCGCGGCGCAATGGATCTCGCTCTGTTCCTTCCGCATGACAAATCACTGGCGACCGGGAGGGTTTGAGCGCCCTGCCCGCACAAGCGAGCATAATAGCTCACGCAGCGCCGGCCCCGCAATGGCCGACGGGCGTTGTGAGCGGCAGCGACCGTCTCTCACGAGGCGGCAAATATCTGGATTGTGCGGCGAAACGAGTTCATACCTCGCGCCAGCCGCCGATTCGCACGGCCGGCGGTTCCGGAGGTAGGCCTAGCGGATGCTAGTATGGAATCCATGGCGTTTGAGTCAGACAAAATCATGTTCGAGATCTATCGCGAGAAGACTTACACCGGAAAATACCGGGTCGTGTATTACACGGAGCTCGGAGATCACGAACGCGATTGGGAGATCAGCCGCGCGATGGCCGGGGAGAGTTTTTACGATGGCTTTCTGAAAAATCACAGGGCCGAAGAAGGCAAGCAAGTGATCGAGCAATTTCTCCAGCGCCTGAACAGCGGAGAAAGGGTCGATCCCGCTGACGTGGATCAGGCGCTGCGCGATTATGCCGCTCCCTGAAGCCCAGCGGCCTGGTCCCTCCGCTGGAGGCGGCGCGAAAGCGCCTCACCAAAGGCGCAGCCACCAGCGGTAGTGTTCGCTCACAATCTTGCCGTGTGCGTCCAACTCCACCTGGAGCCCCGTGGGGTCTGCATCTTTCGGCTCGCGGTATGCAACGCGGAGATCGCGCCAGAGCACGACAGCGCCGCCGTTTTTTAGAGGGCGAACCTCGGCGAAAGCAAATGGAATCTTCTCCCGGAGATCCTGGACGACGGGCGAGCGCTCCGAGGCCTGCACAAAAAAATCCCCGCGAACGGGCGTTGTAAAAACAGGCCGGAGCCGCCGAGCTACTGGGCTGGCGACGCAAGCTACGCTCATGTCGGCGCTGCCTGCGGAAAGGGCGATCCATCCGCAGGCCAGGTCCGGCGCAGGATAGACGAGTGCGCGCCGGCCGGCCAGTTGAGCGGCGGCCAGGCCGCGGGCGTGGTCCCGCCACCAGATCTGAACCAGCAGGAATACGGGGAGCAGTTCGAGAAGCAGCACGGCTGCGGCCACTCTGCGCCCGCGCCACACCAGAACGGCTGAACCCAGCAGCAGACCCAGTACATACAAATTGCCTTCGTGAACCAGGTTGCCTCGAAAAGATCGCATCCAGGGCCAGAAGAGAATTGCGCCCCAGGGGTTTAGCCAATCCCAAAAAATATGGCTGATGATGCCGCCCAGAGCAGCAAGAAAAACCGGCCGCCGGGGGCCTCTCACAGCCTTCGCGATCAGCCAGGCGAAAAGAGGCGCCAAAGTCAGCGAGTGTGTGGCCCCGCGATGGGCGCCGCTGCCGGCCCATCCTCCCAACAAACCCAATACCACGTCGAAATCCGGCGCAATGCCGGCGACGACGGCGGCGGCGACGGCGCGCCAGCGTTCTTTCTCGCCGCTCGCCTGCCATTCCCCTACGAGGTATCCCGAAAGCAAGTGCGCGGCCGGGGTCATGGGATGGCGATGGGCTGCTAGGCGGCGAGTTTCTCCACAAAATGGACGACCGACAATATCCCCTTGTAGTAATTTTCAAGAGAGAATTTTTCGTTTGGGGAGTGCAAGCCGTCGTCGGGCAGACCGAAGCCCATCAGCACAGTGGGGATACCTAGGCGCTGGGCAAAGTCTCCGACAATCGGAATAGATCCGCCGGAGCGGACAAAAACCGTCGGCTGGCCGAAAACTTCCGTCAACGCCTGCGCAGCCAGGCGGATCGCCCGGTGATCCGGGTTGACGATGGTGGCCGGCGCAGCGCTCAGAACGCGAACTTCCACCCGCACTCCGGCCGGCGCGTTTGTCCGCACAAAATTCCGAACCTGCTCGATCACTCTTTCGGGATTCTGATCGGGAACCAGGCGGATGCTCACTTTAGCAGTAGCCTTGGCCGGAATCACGGTTTTGGCTCCGGGGGAGGTAAAGCCGCCGGCGATGCCATGCACCTCAAAAGTCGGCCGCGCCCACGTGCGTTCAAAAACGCTATAGCCTTTCTCTCCTGTCAGACAAGTGGATCCCACCTCTTTGGCAAGAAACTCCTTTTCATCGAAAGGCAGCCTGGCCCAGCTTTCGAGTTCCGCCGGAGCGGGCTTCTTTACGTCGTCATAGATGCCGGGTATCCGAATGACGCCGCTCGCATCCTTTGCCTTAGATAACAGCTCGATCAGGCCGAATATGGCATTCGGCGCGGCGCCGCCATAGAGGCCGGAGTGCAGGTCGCGCGAAGGTCCGCTGGCCTCCCACTCCATGTAAATCAAGCCGCGCAGGCCGATGCAAAGAGTCGGCATATTGGCCTGGAACATGGCCGTGTCGCTCACCAGGGCTACGCCGGCCGCCAGCTTGCGCTTGTTTTCGGGAACGAACCGGGCAATGGATTTTCCGCCGACCTCCTCTTCCCCTTCGATCAGAAATTTCACATTCACCGGGAGCTTTCCATAAAGGCTGCGCAGCGCCTCCATAGCCTTGATGTGGATGTACATCTGCCCTTTATCGTCAGCCGAGCCGCGGGCGTAAATGCTGCCGTTCCGCACGGCCGGCTCGAAGGGAGCGGTGACCCATTGATCGAGAGGATCGGGAGGCTGCACGTCATAGTGGCCGTAGCAGAGCAGCGTGGGCTTGCCTGGGGCGTGCAGCCAGTCCGCGTAGACGAGCGGGTGCCCTTCAGTCGGAATAATCTCGACATGCTCCATGCCGGCGTCTCCGAGACGCGAGGCGACAAACTGCGCCGCCCGCCGGACGTCATCCCGGTGCTCGGGCAGAGTGCTGACGCTCGGTATGCGCAGGAACTCAAACAGCTCCTCCAGCAGGCGATCGCGGTTCGCGTCGACGAAACTCTGGGCGCTCAGGGGCATTGCCTCCTCCAGGAGAAGACCATCATTATACGCCGCTCATAGCTTCATTACTGCTACATAGGGAAGGTTGCGGTAGAGCTGGTTGTAGTCGAGGCCGAAGCCCACGACGAAGCGGTCGGGAATTTCGAAACACCGGAAACGCACGGGCACCTGCACCAGACGGCGGGGAGTTTTGTCGAGAAACGTGCAGACGCCGAGGCTGTTCGGCTGGCGCCCGGCCAAGGTTTGCAGCAGATAGCGGGCCGTCAGCCCGGTATCGACAATGTCCTCGACCAGCAGCACGTCTTCTCCCTCGATCGTGTCGTCGAGGTCTTTGGAGATGCGCACCACCCCCGGCGCGCGCGGGCTGCTCGAAAAACTGGAAATCGCCAGAAAATCCAGTTTCACGGGCGTCGTGATGTGGCGCGCGAGAGCAGTGAGGAAAAAAATCGAGCCCTTCAGCACGCTGATCAGCTTGATTTCGCGCCCGGAGAAAGCTTCCGAAATTTCGGCGCCCACTTCCTGAATCCGCTTCTGGATCTGATCCTCGGTAAAGAGGATTTTTTCGACCTCGGGAGAGGGCATCATCAAGAGCCATTATAGCGGGCGGCTGTTGTTCGCACGGTTCTCGAAGATGGTGGTGCGGACCTCACCGGCGAGCGAGGAGCGAGCGCCGGCAGAAGCGCGTGCTGCGCCGCCAGATTGTTCGCCCAGGCGGCGAATCCTGAGGAAGAATGTGGTTCGACGTCCCGGGCTGCCTTAGGATTTCGGAACCTCAGTGGTTCTTTCCAGGCCGTATTTGAAAATCAGATTTTCGAAGTCCTTCTGGTAGAAGACCTGCACGTTAACCTCAGGATAGAGTTCGCGGAGCCGTTTGATCTTGCGATTTTTTCTCGTCACCAGCGACTGCTTCATAGTCGTCAGTTCGACATAAAGATCAAATTCCGGCAGATAAAAATCGGGCGTGAACGACTCGACGACCCTGCCCTGCTCGTCCCATTGAAGGGGAAAAGACCGCGGCTCATACTCCCAGGGGATCCGGTAGAAATCCAGAAGATTCGCGAAAACCTCTTCGCTGGGGTGAGCGAAGCGGCGGGCTGGCAAGGAGGCGTTGAGCCGGAGCCCCGAAAGACCCATGCGCGCCAGCCGCAGCCGGACCTCAAATTGAAGCTGGCGCTCGGCTGCCGGCGACAGCAAGCCGGCGTCTTCGATGCGCGCGGCGCGGGCCGCCGCCGTAATAATCTCGGCCAGCCCTGCGCTGTCCCAGCGCTCGGCGTTCACCGACACATCGAAGCGGCCTCGCGACCGGCCGAATTTCCGGAACCGGGCGCGCAGCCACGCGGCATTTTCGCGGTCCAGTTGCTGTAACGCGGCCAGCGCCGCGGGCCGCTCGAGATGCTGCGCCACCATCAGCATTCCAGCGCGCGCCGCCGGGCTGGCCGTGATCTGAATCCTGAGCAAACCGGGAAAATGAGGAAAGAGAAATTCCCCGCCCCGCCCTGCGAACACCAGATGATGTTGGGCGGCGAGCTGCGCGACAATCGAAATGACTAGATCGGCGTGCGCTCGCGGCGGGATCCCCCCCGGCCCCGCAAGCTCCGACTTGTAGAGCGCTTCCACTCGCGATTCCGTAACCAATTCGAAGCCGAGGTGGGCAGCTACCTGTTGCGCGACCTCATCCGCCCGCAGGCCGGGCTGGGCTGAGATCGTCAGAATCGCCATAAACCGCAGATTACCATGCGGAAAGCGGACCGCCGAAAGCCGGCCTTCCGCAGCCGGCAGCCCTCGGCGGCAAGCTGTCAGCGGTCCGCTATTGATAGCCGTCAGCGATTGGCAGAGCTCAGCCGGAGCGCATGCCGGGAAGACACAAAAGCCAAATGCCGGGTGCGAAAGCAGAAAACTGAGGGCAGAATACCCGCCGCCCACTGCCCGCTGGTTTCCGGTGGAATCCTCATGATAACGTAAACCGGGATGAGTGTAGTGATCGGTCTGGATATCGGCGGCACGAAGCTCGCTGGAGGCGTGTTCAGCGAAGACGCTGTTCTGCGCGAGCGGCGAGAGCGGCCGACGCGCGCGGAGCAGGGCGTTGCCGTCTCGCTCGAAGAAGTCTATGGCTTGTTGGCGGAACTGGTTGCCGCGGCCGCAAAACACGGACCGCTGGCCGGCGTGGGAATTTGTTCGCCCGGCCCTCTCGATCCGAAAACAGGGGTCGTGTTCAATCCCACGAACATGCCCGGCTGGGTGAACATTCCTCTCGCGGCTGAGATCGAGCGCCGCTCCGGTGTTCCCTGTCGCGTTGAGAACGACGCCAACGGGGCCGGATTGGCAGAGGCGAAATTTGGAGCGGCGCGGGGCTTCTCGAAAGTTTTTTACGCCACGGTAAGCACCGGCATCGGCACCGGAATTATTTTTGACGGCCGCGTCTACCACGGAAAAAACGGCGCCGCAGGCGAGGGAGGCCACGTTTCCATCGACTACCGCAGCCCGGTGAGATGCAATTGCGGTAACTTTGGATGCATCGAGGCGTTGGCTTCGGGCACCGCCATCGCCCGCCGCGCGCGGGAGAAAATCGCGGCGCATCCGGAGTCAAAGATGCTCGCGCTCGCCGGCAACCCCGGCCAGATCAGCGCCGCGATTGTTGCGCGGGCGGCTTGCCTTGGAGACAAGCTGGCGATTCAGTTGATCGAGG
>DASREK010000026.1:0-3317 GCA_035652135.1 Bryobacterales bacterium
TGGACAGCATAGTGATTTGTCACGCGCAACTCGGTCCTTCTCGGGGGGTAACCTGGTTTCAGAAAGGCCGGGATCGAAGAACTATGTCCAGCGTTTTCAACAACGGGAATCCCCGTCGTCAGCTAATTTGGACAGCAGTGACTTTAACTATATTGGACACCCGGAGCCGCCACACTGTGACAGCGATGAGGTGTCAACCTCCCGACGGAGCATGAAGCTAAGCCGGCGAAGTTTCCGTCCGCTGATCGGCGGCGGTACATTTTTGTTCAGCCCAACGTATCTAAGAGCGCAAGGTATGGCTGCGCGCGGCGTGAAGCCCGCGCCGCGCGGTCTGTTCAAGGGGCACTTCACAGAAGACACGAACGGGCTCTACCGGAACGGCGGCAGGGGCAACTTCAGCGACGTGACGCTCAGCGCGGGGCTGGGCGTCGAAACCAGATTCACAGGCTGGGGGGGCGGGCATCGTGGATCTCGACAAAGACGGCTGCCCGGAGCTGTTTTTGGCGACCGGCAATGTTTATCCGGAACTTAGGTTGCCGGCCTATCTCTACCGGACGCCGCGGCTGCTATTTCGCAGCCTGGGGAACGGTAAATTCGAAGAACTGCTTCAGGAGGCCGGACCGGGCGTCGAAGCTTCCCATTCCAGCCGTGGCTGCGCGTTCGGGGATTTCGATAATGACGGCGACCTGGATATTCTGATTATTAACCTGAACGAGCCTCCTTCGCTGCTGCGCAACGATGTGCGGGGAGAGAACCGGTGGCTGAAGGTCAAGCTCATCGGCGCGCAATCGAACCGCAGCGCGATTGGCGCGCGGGTGACGGTAGCGTACGGGGAAAACGGCAGGCGCAGGCGGTCGTCAGCCAGGCGAGTTACCTCTCCTGTAGCGACCGGCGCCTGCACTTCGGTCTGGGAGCAACGGAAACGGCGGATATCGAAGTCTGCTGGCCGAATGGCAAGAAACAGATCTTCTCCCAAATCGGAGCTAACCCAACTCGTGGTGATCCGCGAAGGCGCCAAGACGGTGGAGCCTGCTCCGTGGCCGGGCCGCTGAGTCGTCCTACGATGGGAGTCAGGGCAGACGGGGGTCTCGATAGAAGCATGCCCCGTCCCTTTCACGACGCGGTAGCGCCGGCCAGAGCGCCTGCGCTTCCTTCAGCTAAGATCGCCTGCGACTCCAGCGACTACGGAACTACCAGTATCGGGGCCTGCCAAAACGCCGCCTTCTGTCCTGCCGCGTTGAGCACGGTCACCTGGCATTTGTATTCCCCGGGGGCAAGCTCCGCCAGCGGAACAGCAAAACGGAGAGGGATGGTTTTCAGACGGCCGCCTGAAGCCTGCGCCGCCTCGATCGGCTGCGTTTCGAAAGCTTTCTCTTGCCCGCGGTAGAGACTCACCACCGCCGCCAGCGGCTGAATCGGAGAAGCCCCTTGCTGATAGGCCTGGAGGTAGACGTACAGGTTCTGGTCCTTCCGGAACACGCGTGTTACGCTGGGAACCAGTTTCTGCCCGTTCTGAACCAGCGGGTTGGCGTCGTCCCGCCGGTCTTTATCTTTTCCCGCGTTATATAGCGCATCCTTCAAGCCGGTGCGCTGACTGCTAAGCACCACCGAGCTGATCGGCAGGCGCTTCTCCTCCTTGTTGAGATTGGGAACGGTGAACGTGCTCTGGTACGTCCCGATTCGGCCGGTTTCGTCATCGCGCGCCAGAAACTTGATGGTGTACTCGCCCGGAAGAAGAGTAAAGCCAGCGTCATATACAATCGGCCGTTTCGAAAGCTCGCTCGCGGTTGCGCCGCTCAGCTTGAGACTCACCTTGTCGCGCACGTTCGTCATCGTCGTGCCGTAGGCGTCCTTAATCTCGCCGATGAAATCGATTGTCGTGCGCTCGGCGCCGCTTCGCTTGGCCAAAGCCAGTTCGCGTCCGGGAATCTTCACCGTGACCGGGACGAAGTATTCGGCGCGGTTCAACTGAAAGTAATCGATCTCCATAGCGATGGTGAGCTCCGTAATCGGATCAGCCAGCAGAAGCGCATCTTCCAGTTGCCGCTCCTTCTCGGCGGCCGTGAATTTCCCGAACTTTTTGGGCGCAAAATAGCCCTGGCGATAATCGAGGTGCGCCGGCACGTTCGTATTCACCGAGATTCTGATCCGGCGGAATTTGCCATCCTCGGCCGTGTTCGCCGGGTAGTATCCGAGGACGTAGTAGCTGGCCACGGATCGCTGCGCCTGAAGGATCCCTTCCGCCAGGTCATTGCTGTCGAACAAAGCCTTCCCGCCGGTGTCGGCGGCCAGGGCGTAGAGCGTGTCCTGCGATTGCTGAAAGCCGGCTGCCGCGGCCAGTGCGCCCGCGCCGGAATACATTCCGACGTTTCCGGGCGAGCCTTGCGTGGCATCGCCTAGAGGCGCCTGTGCCGTCAAACCGCGGGCGTCAATCGGCCAAAGCGACACGCCGGCGCGAATGGCGGCATTGATCGTGGCCCGCAGTTGCGCCTGGTTGTTCAAGCCAGTCAGCCGAAGACCTCCGGCAAAGTAGATCAGCGACTTCTTTTCGCTAAGCCGGCCCAGCATGTTCGCGGCGGTCTGGAGGGCCGATAGCTGGCGATCGGTATTAAAAATATTGAACTCCGCATCGTCCTGACCAAAGGCTGCGCCGGTATCCGGAGAGCTGGCGTCATTCGCAGATTCGCCAAAGCCTTGGCCCTCGCCGACGATCATCGTTTGCAGAATGCTCAGCAGGCGGGCGCGGTCATCGGTGAAGTCCTGGAGCACATCCACGGATCCCCCGGCGAAACGTAGGATCGCGACGAGATCGGCGGATGTCATCTGCTTTCGCACGAATTTCTGCGCCGCGGCTAGCGCGCGCAACTGATCGGCAGGAGGCATCGCCGTCATGTCGAAATAGAGGGCGAGCAGCCGCCGGTTTTTGTATCGCGCGTCTCCGGCCCCTTCGGGCGAGATCTGCATGCGGCCGAGCTTCTCGTAAATGCGGATATGCTCGGAATCGGATCCCGCCGCAGGGGCCCCGGCGGCCGTTTCCGGCAGCTTTTGATACTCGAAGACGCGGATTTCTTGCGGCACGCCGTCTTCCGTTACCGTGAAATCCTTCGCGGTCAAGCCCTCAATCGGTTTCCCTTGCTCGTCCGTTACTGCCACGGTTTCAACAACCAGTTGCGCGCCGGCGGAGAAAGTGATCGCCCCGGATGCCCCAGGCTGCGCATTCTGCCCGATCTGCTGCGCTGCGGCGGCCAGCGGACAAAACAGGAACGCGGCGACGAACCATCGCATGCGTCAGAACCTCAAGCGCAGCGAAGTTTGCA
>DASREK010000027.1:0-2629 GCA_035652135.1 Bryobacterales bacterium
CTAAGTCCTGGAAGCAGCGCGGCATGAAATTCATTGGCTGCGGCAGCGAAATTTCGTTCATGTTGGAGAAGGCTCGGGAGGTGGTCGCCCAATTACGGGAGGGCGAATGAAACCGGAACCGCACGAGGCGGGACGGCAATCCGGACTGCGCAGCGGTCTGACGGCTTCTCCTGCCGCCGCAGCCTGCCTTTTTGCCGTCATCACCGCCGCCGTTCTCCCAGCGGCTAACGCCGACCTGATTCTCTACAACGGCAAGATCGTCACGGTAGACGAAAAGTTCTCCCTGGCGGAAGCGCTTTCGGTCAAAAACGGCAAGATCACCAAGGTGGGCACAACCCGGCAGGTTTTTTCGACCGAGCGCGGCCCGCGAACCCTGCGTATCGACCTCAATGGCCGCACGGTGCTGCCGGGGCTGATCGATAGCCATGTTCACCCGATCGAAGCCGGTCTCAGTGAGCTGCAACGCCCTCTGCCGCCGCTCGATTCCTTCGAGGCGATCCAGAATTTCATCCGGGACAAGATGGCGTCGACGCCCAAGGGCCGCTGGATTATTGTTCCCCGCACTTTCCCCACGCGGTTGAGAGAAATGCGCATGCCCACGCGCGAAGTGCTCGACGTTGCGGCCGAACATCCTGTGCTGTTCGACGCCAGCTATACGGTGGTGGTGAATTCCTTCGCTTTGAAAATCAGCGGGATCACCCGGGATACGCCGAATCCGCCGAATGGCGAAATCGTCAAAGATGCCCGGGGCGAGCCGAATGGGATTTTGCGCAACGCGCAGTCCCTGCTGAAAGGCCTGAACCGCGGCGATTCGGCCACAGACCAGGAAAAGCTGGCCGGCCTTGAGAAAATGCTGAAGCTGTACGTGGAAGCCGGGCTGACTGCCGTTACGGACCGCGCCCTCACTCCCGCCGAGTTCCCTCTTTACGAAAAACTGAAAACCGAGCAGCGGCTGCCCTTGCGCGTGGTCATGACGTGGTGGATCGATGCCTCGCGCCCCACCGAAGAGCTGGTCCGGCAGATCCGGACTGCGCCCTACGTGACTGGCAAAGGCGATTCGTGGCTGAAATTTGGAGCGCTTAAGGTCACCCTTGACGGCGGCATGACTATCGGCACGGCCTTCCAGCGCACTCCTTATGGGGCTTTCGGAAAGCAACTCTATGGGCTGACGCGGCCTGATGACCGCGGCCAGCTCTTCATAGATCGCGAAAAGCTGCGCGCCATCGAGCGGGCCGGCCACGCGCGCGGCTGGCAGCTCGCGGCGCATGATCAAGGCGGCGGCGCCATTGACGCCATGCTGGATGCATTCGAAGCGGCCGATAAAGATCGCCCCATTGCCGCCAGCCGGTCGCATCTCATACACGCCAGCTTTCAGAGCCCGGAGGCAATCGCTCGCGCCAAGAGGCTGGGCATCTTAATCGACGCCCAATCCGACTGGCTCTATCGCGACGCCGAGGCCCTGGAGAAGGTTTTTACCAGCGAAGGAATGCGCTATTTCTACCCGATGCGCTCCTATCTCGATGCCGGGCTGATCGTCGCCGGAGGCAGTGATCACATGATCGGATACGACAAAAACAGGGCGGTCAACCCGTATAATCCCTTTCTACAAATGTGGATTGCCGTCACGCGCCAGACGGATCGCGGAAGGGTTATCCACCCTGAGCAGCGCATCAGCCGGGAGGAGGCTCTGAAGACCCACACCATTTGGGCGGCTTACATGCAATTCGCTGAACAGGAACGAGGGTCGATCGAACCCGGCAAGCTCGCCGACCTGGTGGTGATCGACCGCGATTATCTCACCTGTCCGGAAGACCAGATCAAATCCATCGAGCCGCAAATGGTGATCGTCGATGGCAGAATCGCCATGCAGCGGTAGGCGATTAGGAATGCGCGGCTGTTGCCGGCGGGCGGTTTTTGCGTGCCGCCTGTTATCCGGCCTTGCGCAAGGCAGAAGGTCTCCCAGCGTGCTGCTTTCGGGCCAGGGGAGGGGCTTCGAGCGCCTCACGTTGCGCTGCGGGAAGACGCTGGTAGGCCTGATCGAGCGCTTTCTTGCTGACTTTGCCGCGGGTCTCGGCGGCCGCAGCCTTATACATCGCCAGCAGCGAGTCGCCAAACTCGGTTCCGGTAGAGAAGGTAGGAGCTTCGCCAAACACGAAAACCTTGACCGCATCGGTGAGCCGTTCGGCCCACTGAGCCGCCACGCGGTTGGCATCGGTTTCTCCTGCCAGAGCTTCATCGCCCTCCGTCACCGAAACCAGAGTCTTTGGCTGGACGCCTTCCTGGCTGACCTCGACGATCGCCGGGCGGCCATTTACCGTCTGGACGGCGAACCGCACTTCCGCGCCCGCCTTCAACGGCTGGATAACCTCGTTGAGATTCGCCACTACTTCCTTGGAACGGCCCGCGCCCCCGTCTTCCATCGGGTCATCGATCAGAAAGACAGTCAACTGATTGACCTTGATCGCGACCGGAACCCCTTTCGTCTTCCCCTCGTTCGGAAGCAGCGTGTAAGAGACTGTGGGCGGAGGCAGATCGGGGCCGCCGGTGCGGGCGCTCAAATACCAGACAAAGAATCCGACCAGAACCGCGCCGGCGGCAAAAAGCATTGTCGCCGGCCGGAAGAGGACCG
>DASREK010000028.1:0-4660 GCA_035652135.1 Bryobacterales bacterium
CGCCGGAGGAGTCAAACGCCGGCTGAGCCAAAGAGGAAAAGGCGGACGCACCCGCGAGCAGCACTGCAAAAAGAGTAGGTTTCATTTGGACCGGAACACGAAGCCGCTTAAAGGCCTCTCAACAGCTTGACGCGCGAAAGATCAACATGGTTAACGACACCGGCGAGTTTCCTGCCGGCTCGAAGGGTGGCGCCGCCGGACTTACTTGATGACGCCTTATTGATTACAGCACGACTTAGCCGCGAAAGAAGGCCGGTTGCGATGCGTAAAGTTTTGTACACCTATAACCTGGGAACTTCCCTCGCTTAACGTCAGGCCCTAAACAAACTATTGAGTTCGGCGAATGGCGCTGCGCCATCAAAAGCGAAGCTTCCCTGCTCGGCAATTTTTTTGGCCGCACTGATGAATCCACCCCACGCGGCGCGTGCCAGCGCACTGCCGGTACTGATGCGGCGCACGCCCAAAGCGGCCAGATCGGTGACTTTATCACCGCTGCTCCAGCCCATCAGCACGTTCACCGGCCTGGGGTGTACGGCCGCGACGATGGCTTGGATGTCGGCGCGTTCGTGAACGCCTGGGGCGTAGAGGACGTCGGCGCCGGCTTGCGCGTACGCCTGCAGCCGCCGGATGGATTCCTTCAGCGGTTCGGAATGGCCGGTCAGGAAGCATTCGGCTCGGCCGATGAGGAGGACGCCGGAATCGCCCAGGGCTTCGCGCGCCGCCTCAAGCCGCTCTACCGCCACCGGGACCTCGTACAAAGGCTTCGCTTTGTCGCCTGTGGAATCTTCGATCGAAATGCCGGCCACGCCTGTTGCGGCGCACAGGCGAACACTTTCGGCGACACCTTTGGGGTCGCGCGCGAAGCCGGATTCAAAATCGGCATTGACGGGCAGATCCGTGGCGGCGACAATCTCGGCGATGTGGTCCAGCACGACCTCGCGCGAGACCTGCGTATCCGCCAACCCGCGCGAAAAAGCGAAACCACCGCTGGTAGTGGCCAGCGCCTGGAAACCGAGATGTTTGAGATAGCGCGCCGATCCAATATCCCAGGGGTTCGGAATCACAAAACATCCGCTCTCATGGAGCTTCCGGAAGGCGGCGCGGCGTGGTGCGAAATCGGGGGTGGCCATATTTGCTGAGGACTAGAAGCTAGCATAATGGATATTGCCGAAAGGAGATTCGCGTGCCGTTGTACGATTTTAAATGCCTGGATTGCGGCGAGGTATTCGAGGCGCTAGTTCTGAAGGAACAGCCGGCGTGTCCCGCTTGCCAGGGGCGCAAGCTGGAGCAGCAGATCTCGCTTTTCGCCGTCGACTCGGAGAGCATCCGCCAGAACAACATTAATTCCGCGCGCAAAGCGAATTCCAAAATGGCGCGCGATAAGGCGATCGCGGACCGGGAAGCGATTCTGCATCACGACGACTGATAAGAGCAAGCCTCCTTGACCTGCCGAACCTGTTCGCAAGAGGTCCCGGACGCGAGCCGCTTCTGCCCTTCGTGCGGCGCGGAGTTGAACGGAGGGCGCTTTGGCGCCGGGCCGGCGACACAAACGGTGGCTGCCGCCGCCAGTCCCCATCCCGTCCTTACGCCGTCGCGGTCGGGTCTTTCATCCTCGTCCGGTTCCCTTCCTGAAGGGCGGTTTCTTCCGGGCGCGTTGCTTGCGAATCGCTACCGCATCGTCGCACTACTGGGCCGGGGTGGAATGGGCGAAGTGTATCGCGCGCACGACCTCACCTTGGGCCAGGAGGTGGCGCTTAAGTTCCTGCCGGAAGCGGCGGCGAAAAATCCCGGAGCGCTGGCGCGGTTCTATAACGAAGTCCGTATAGCGCGTCAGGTCTCGCATCCGAGTGTCTGCCGCGTTTACGATCTGGGCGAAGTGGACGGACAGCCGTATCTTTCCATGGAGTACGTGGATGGCGAGGATCTGGGATTGCTGCTGCGGCGCATCGGGCGGCTGCCTTCAGACAAAGCCGTTGAGATCGCGCGGCAACTATGCGCGGGCCTGGCAGCCGCGCACGCCAAGGGCGTACTGCATCGCGATCTGAAGCCGGCCAACGTGATGTTGAACGGCCGCGGCGAAGCGGTCATCACCGATTTTGGGCTCGCGGCCCTGGCCGATGAAATCCCGGGAGACGAGATCCGCAACGGCACGCCCGCCTACATGGCGCCTGAGCAATTGGCGGGAAAAGAAGTAACGGTGCAGAGCGATATTTATTCCCTCGGCCTGGTGCTGTACGAAGTTTTCACGGGCAAGCGCGCCTTCGAAGCTTCAACCCTCGCCGAACTGGTGCGGCTCCATAGCGAGACGACGCCTGTGAGTCCGTCGTCGCTGGTCAAGGAGCTCGATCCGGCCGTAGAGAGCGCGATACTACGCTGTTTGGACGCGGAGCCGGCGAATCGTCCCCATTCGGCGCTGGCGGTGGCCGCGCGATTGCCCGGGGGCGATCCGTTGGCTGCGGCGCTGGCGGCCGGTGAGACGCCTTCGCCCCAGATGGTGGCTGCTTCGGGCGACACGGCGGCTTTACCGTGGAAGATCGCTGTCCCGAGCCTGGCCGCCGCGTTGGCGGGCCTGGTGGCGTTCGTTTTCGTGGGTGCCTCGTCCAGCATGATCGAGAAGGAACAATTGACGAAATCGCCTGAGGTGCTGGCGGACAAGGCCCGCGAATTGATCCAGAACCTGGGCTACACTGCGATGCCGGCGGATTCGGCCGGTGCCTTCAGTGACAATACGGATTTTATCGATTGGGTGCAGAAAACCGACGGCCCGTATCCGCAGTGGGATGAAATCGCGCGCAGCCGTCCGTCGCCTCTGGGATTTTGGTATCGCCAGAGCCTTGAGCCGATGAAACCGGCCGGAATGCACAACCAGATGCTGATCCCCGGCGGAATCGCAGAGGATGATCCCAAGCCCACCGAGTCCGGCATGATCAATGTCCGGCTGGATCCGCAAGGGCGGCTAACTTTTTTGGAAGCGCTGCCGGCGCAGAAAGAAGAGCCGCCCACCAAGATCGCGCCGCCCGATTGGAATGCGTTGTTCGCTGCTGCCGGGCTTGACATCTCGAAATTCCAGCCCGCGCCGCCGGTGTGGGCCTCGCTCGCGGCTTCGGATACGCGGCAGGCCTGGAACGGACAGTGGCCCGGATACAAGAATCGCCCGCTCCATGTTGAAGCCGCCGCGTGGCATGGAAGGCCGGTCTATTTTTCGGTGACAGGGCCCTGGACCGTTCCAGCCCGGATGCCATCCAACTCACCGGAGAACCTCAGCAACCTGACACGCCGATTCCTGCTCATTGGCTTCATCCTGGTGCCAGTAGGACTAGCGGTTCTTCTGGCCCGCTGGAATTGGGTACGCGGCAAAGGCGACCGGCGGGGCGCGATGCATCTGGCATCGCTGATCTTCATTTTGCACATGCTGCTGTGGGCCTTCCAAACTCACGTCGCCTCGGCTGGAGATTTCCTCTATCTTTTATTCGTGTCGATCGCGACGTCCCTGCTTTGGGGAGGCGCAGTGTGGATACTGTATCTGGCGCTGGAGCCGTATGTTCGCCGTTATTGGCCGCAGGCCATTGTTTCCTGGACCCGCGCGCTGAGCGGGCGCTGGCGGGATCCCCTGGTGGGGCGAGACGTGCTCTACGGAGCGATTTTGGGCGTGTTGATTTGCGATCTTTACGGCGCTCGTAATTATCTGCAAGGCCGACTGGGGGCGCCGCCGGCGTTCTTCTCCACCGAGTATCTCGCGAGCGCGCGCACTGCGATTGGCGCCTGGTTCACCCAGTTTCCGGGGTCTATCAGCGCCACTCTGCTGGTCTTCATGCTTCTCTTTGTCTTCCGGGTGCTGCTCCGAAAAGCATGGCTCGGGGCGATTGGATTTGTGCTGTTCTGGACTACTCTCCAGGCTGTGTCTTCCAACTATCCGGCCGTGGAGTGGCCGATGCAGGCGCTTGTCTATACTGCTGTCGCTGCGGCCGCCATACGTTACGGACTGGTTGCACAGGTGGTGGGCCTGTTCGTAGCGGACATGGCGTTGAATGTTCCGGTGACGCTGAATCCATCCGAGTGGTATTTCCCCGCCGCGATGTTGGCGATGGCCTCCGTTGCCGGGCTTGCGGTCTGGGGATTTTATACATCCCTGGCGGGCGAAACGCCCTGGAAGACCCGAACCTAAATCACTTTCGTCGCGCCGCCGTCCATATCGATCAGGGAACCTTGTAAGAAGCGCCCTTCCGGACTCACGATGAACGCGACCAAACTCGCGATATCGCCGGGCTCGCCGATGCGCGTGGTGCGCGCGCTCTCGATCATGCGCCGCTCGGCGGTCTCGACGTCGACACCTTGATCCGCGGCCGTGGCCTCCAGCATGCGCCGGTAGCGTTCCGTACGAATGCTGCCGGGATTGACGGCGTTTACCTGCACGCCGTCGCGAATGCCGACGTCGGCCATGGCTTTTGTGAACGAAAGGAGCGCCGCATTCACGGACCCGCCGATGGTGAAAAGCGGCCCGGGCATGCGCCCGCCGACGCCTGAAATATTCATCACCGATCCGGCTTGCGCCTTCAGATGCGGCCACGCGGCGCGCGTCAGGCGCATGGCGCCGAAGAATTTGAGCGCGAAGCCGTCGGCCCAGTCTTCGTCGCTGAGTTGCAGGAAATCGCCGCGCTTG
>DASREK010000029.1:0-9018 GCA_035652135.1 Bryobacterales bacterium
CGCAAACGCAGGGGCCGACCGGCGGCGGCAGCGGTTTCGCGTCCTATCTGCTGGGCGACGTGGCCAACTTCGCGCGATATGTCAGCAATGTTTACGACGCCAGCGAGCGGCAGAATCGTCTTTTCTTCTATGCGCAGGATAACTGGCGCGTCACATCCAAGCTCACTCTGAATTACGGCTTGCGGTGGGATATCTACCGGCCCGAGTACGTCAACGGACCCGGCAAGGGCGCCAATATCGATCCTGCGACTGGCGAGAATCTTGTGGCCGGCTCGCAGGGGGTCAGTAACAGCCTCAACACGAGCATCCCGCCGCGGACTTTTGCACCGCGGGCCGGTTTGGCGTACAAGATCACCGATAAGACGGTGATTCGTGCGGGCTATGGCCGTGGATTCGACCTTGGCATATTCGGGTCCATCTTCGGCCATAACGTGACGCAAAACCTCCCTGTATTGGCGATTCAGAATGTAACCCCGGCGTTTAACTATCAGAGCGTGTTCACTTTGACCCAGGGCCCGCCGCCGGTGTCCGACCCTGCCGCCATTCTCGCTGCGCAGCCGAAAGGGCCAAACGGCCGCCCGCTGCAGCCGAATGGATTCACAACCGACATTGTTCCTCTTACTCAGCGAGTACCGACTATCGATACCTGGAATTTCACATTGCAGCGGCAGTTGACCGGCACGGCGTCTCTGGAAGTGGCTTACGTGGGCACAAAGGGAACTCACGAGCCGCCGGCATACAACGGATACTCCAATACGAACGAGCCGACGCTGGTCGGCTATACGGCGGGTCTATCGACCAACCAGCGCCGGCCCTATTACGGTCTCTATGGATGGACCCAGCTTGTGCGCTATTCCGGCAATGACTCCAGCAACCGCTATCACGCCCTCCAGACCAAGCTCGAGAAGCGATTTTCCCGAGGCTTGCAGTTGCTGGGTCACTACACCTGGTCCCGAGCCTTGGATTATGACACAACCCAATACATCTACAGGCGAGATCTGGGCTTTGGTCCCAACAATGCGAACCGAAACCACATTATTACCGCCATGGGATTGTGGGAAGTTCCCGTCGGGAACGGCCGTAAAGCGCTCAATCACCTTCCCAAGGCGTTGGATTCCGTAATCGGGGGATGGCAAACAAACTTCGTGACGACCTGGATGACGGGGCTGCCGTTTACGCCCAGTTATCAGAATTGTAGCGCCGATGCGGATACGGGATTCTGCCGGCCCAACGTGGTCGGACCATGGCAAACCAGCGATCCCAGCCAATTCGGCTGGTTCTCGACAGCCGCCGCATTGTTGTCGGCTAATGGTCAGATCAGCGGACCATGGCAGCGCCCGGACCGGGGACAATTCGGCAACGTCGGCCGCAACACGCTGACCGGACCGCGTTTTTGGCAAACGGATTTCTCAGCCTTTAAGCAATTTCAGTTGAAGGAGCGTATGAAGCTCCAGTTCCGCGCGGAGGCGTTCAATTTCTTCAATCACACCAATCTCGGCCAGCCCGCCGCGTGCGTGGATTGCCCCGGAACAGCCGGACGAATCTTTGCGACCGCGACGACCTACCTGCCGCGGATGTGGCAGGTGGCGGCGAGGATTCAGTTCTGACATTGGCGGCCTGAACTGTTGATCGGCGAACTCGCGAGGGCCGCCCGTGGGCGATAATCACCACAGGCCTTGCTGCGGCAGAGGTCTGGACGGCGACCATCTCCCTGGTTCCGTGGCTGAAGCGGATCCACCGCGGGTCCGGGAGGAAGTCCAACGCGCCGGCGCGTCGATTTTAACCGTAGGCGCAGGCGAGACTCATTTTGGAGGGGAGCATCATGAGGGTCACGCGGAGGAGATTTGTTGGCAGCGCAGCCGGGCTGGCTGGTTTTGCCGGCGCGGGCCGGCCGCTGATGGCGCAGGCCCGCAAGCCGGCCAACCGCCAACAGGCGACGGAGAATCCTTATCTCGGTCTGGTGAAGGCCAACGACGAAGCCGCCGCCGCACTGATTTCCGAATCCGGCCGCAACGAAGGCCGCGGGCGCATTCGCCAAGTGGGGGAAGCTCTCGAAACTCTGGCGGCGGCTTTTTGCGCTCCGGAGTCGCGGTTTTACCGGGCGGATATTCTCCTTTCTCCTATGGAGCAACTATCGGCCGCGCTGCGGAAGGCGCAGCACGCCGACGGCACGATCGATTCCGGGAATCTCCATTCGCCTCCCGACACCGGCTTTGTCGTGGAAACGGTGGCCACTGCGCTGGCGGTGTTGCGCCGCAACGGAGACCCCCGGCTGTCGAAGAGTGAGGAGAACATGGCTGCTTTTCTCCGCGGCGCCGGCGAGGCTCTGGTTACTGGCGGGGTACACACGGCCAATCATCGGTGGGTGGTCTGTTCCGCCTTGGCTCGCATCAATGCACTGCTGCCGGCCGCGAAATACGTGGATCGTATTGACGACTGGCTGGGCGAGGGCATTGACATCGACGCCGACGGCCAATATAGCGAGCGGAGCGCGGGAATTTATTCGCGGGTGACCGACAACGCGCTGATCACTGTAGCGCGCCTGTTAGATCGGCCCGGTCTGCTGGATCCAGTGCGGCGAAATCTGGATCTGAACGTTTATCTCATGCATCCGGATGGCGAGATTGAAACGGTCGGATCCCGGCGGCAGGACCAGTTTATGATCGGCTCCATATCGGATTACTACCTTGCCTACCGCTACCTGGCCATTCGAGATGACAACGCACTCTACGCCGCTATAACGGGATTTATCGAGCAGCAACGTCTGGCGTCGCTGGAAAGAACGAACCGCGCGATCCATTTCCTGGAGGAACCCCTTCTGCGAGAGGCGCTTCCAGCGGGCGGCGTTATTCCTTCGGACTATGCAAAGGTGTTTCCGAACAGCGGGCTGGCGCGGATTCGGAGAGGAGATGTGAGCGCTACGGTCTATGGAGGCTCCGATTGGCCGCTCGGGGTCGCTTCCGGCCTGGCCAGCAACCCTACCTTTTTCACTTTTCGCAAGAGCAAAGCGATTCTGCAATCGGTGCGGATGGGCGCAGCGTTCTTCAGCTTGGGGGCGTTCCACAGCGCCGGGCTTGAGGCCAACGGCAATCGCTATTCGCTCCACCAGCGTTTTCACGTACCTTATTATCAGCCGCTGCCGAAAGCGCAGCGCAGCGCGCGAGGCGACTATCCGCTGACGCCCGCAGCCGACAAGCGATTCTGGAACAAAATGAACTTTCCAAACCGTCCCCCGAGCAACGTCCAGACCCTGGAACAAAGAGTGACAATCACGGAGAATCACGGCGTGTGCGAGTTAAATTTCGATATATCGGGCCAGGCGGGCGTGCCGGTCACTATTGAGCTCTCGTTCCGCACTGGCGGGAAGCTTTCGGGCTCGCTCCAGGAACTGCCGAGAGAGAAGTGTTTTCTTCTCAAACAGGGTTTTGGCAATTATCGCGTGGGAGACGACGCGATTGAGTTTGGTCCCGGGCAAGCCGAGCACCAGTTTTTGAACCTCTCCGGGCACTCCTATATAGCGCATGGGGGCGCGCTCAAGGCGGGCGGCGAGTGCGTCTACATTACGGGCTTCACACCCTTCCAAAAAGTAATCACGATACGCGGCGCCAGCGCTTGATGAACTCATACGGGCTCCCGGCTGGCTCGAATAGCCGGTCGCGAGGCGGGGGCGACCCAACCCTCCGACGCAACAGCAGCCGGCCGCTGCACGGGCCGCCGCCCAGCCCGCCCGCGCACAAGGTAGGATTCTGGTTCCGACGATGACCATTTCAGCGTACGGCCAGCGGCGCAAATCAGCAATGGTAGAGAAGCCGGTTGTCCGCATTGCCTGTTTGTACCAGCAAACGAACAAAAGCAATGGAAAATGTTTGCTTCTCTGAGAACGCGCGGCCGGCGTCCGCGCGATCTGATCCCGGCAGATCTGGGACCGCTCGAGGCTGACCCTTCCTGCTGATTCATGAAGCAGCGGAGCGGTTCTTCAGTTGCGGATGTAGTGTAGTTCGAGTATTTTGAAGATACGGTGAGGTGCGAGAGCGGTTGAATCGGGCGGTCTCGAAAACCGTTGAGCCTTTACGGGCTCCGTGGGTTCGAATCCCACCCTCACCGCCATACTTACTGAAAATAAAGGTTTTAACATCATCTAACTCTCTTTTTCTTGCCCGTATCTCTTTAAAAAATCGTCCGTGGTCAACCCATCCTCACCGCCCGGAAATCACTCACTTCGCAAGGGCCGCGGGCAATGCTGGGGGTTGCGGGCAGGCGGTGCTCCGATTTCAAGCCCTGATCCATGTGGGCGGCGGCCAGCCCGAAGCGCAGCTTCATACAAACACCGAGCGTGCTTTCGGTTTCTAATGATTTGGGTATAGTCGGAACAGCGGACTCCGGAGGGGCGTGTGGCGCAGGCAAAGATCGAACTCAAGATCGGTGACTTGGCTTTCAGTCGTGATGCTGATGCCGCATGGCTCGAAAAGCAGCTACAAGCTACTGGACCTCGCCAGAAGCGCGGGTGTCGACCAGAACGTGGAAAGTGCCGGTGCTGAAACTGAAGTGACCTGCGAACGGACCAGCAACTGTGGGACTCTGAGTGCATTCCTAAAACCCACACTGCGATAGGGAATCAGGTTCGCAAATTGCTCGCTACTGCGACTTGGCTGACGCTCGGCGGACAGACACGACTCACTACGTCGCAAGTGACAGAGTGCGGTGGCCCCCAACTCGCCCTTCGGGACCAGATCCTTGTCCTATTGGCGTCCTCAGTGGGCGCAGTCCAAGTCACAGGGCTCCAGCGATGGACAGAGGCGAAGAATCTCGCGCACTTTCGAAATACCCTCAGGGGTCTGCACAAGGCCCGGCTGATCGAACTGTCGCAGGCCAAAATGGAGGTTCAACTCTTGCCGCCTGGTTCTAAGGAAGCTTCGTTACCCGTCGCACACCACATTGCCTGAGCTATCGCGCCGGTCACGTTTGGCGCCCTGAATGTACAAAATCGTCTTAGACGCCAACGTCATCGTGTCTGCCCTCCAGTCCCGGCGCGGAGCGTCTTTTGCCATCCTCCAGCGGATCGGCGAAGCCTGGCAACCTTTGGTCTCCGTGCCGCTCATCTTTGAATACGAGGGGTGGGCAAGAGTGAAGCTGAGAGGCTGGTGACTTGGATATGCTGGAGTCCGTGCGCAGCATCGGAACGGAGCAAAATCAACAGAAAAGAGAACTTTATGCCGCGTTTCATTGGAATTTTTGCCGGACTTCGGAAAAACGGTCTTCCGGCGCTCGCCACAATCTCGAGCGAATGCAGGCAGCTGGCATAGTGGAACCGGAGGTCGAAGCCCGTAAAATGCAGGCTGCGCCTTGGGCGCCAGTTTCCGCGGTCCCCAACGAAATACACCAGATTATTGCGTGTTCACGCGGCGCTGCTCGCGGTATTCGCGAGGCGTCATGTGCACGAGCTTGCGGAATATATAGCCGAAATAGCTCTGGTCGCAGAAGCCGACTTCCTGGCTGACTTGTGCGATCGTCTTATTTGTCGAGGCAAGCAGCGCTTCCGCCTTCGCGATGCGGAAACGGTTCAGATACGACATCAGCGGTTCGCCCGTAACCCGGCGGAACAAACGCATGAAGTGCGAAGGACTCAAATGCAGAATCGCGGCCGCCTGCTCCAGCGTCAGGCGTTCGGAATAATGACGCTCGATAAAGTCCAGAAGGGGTTTGAGGCGTTCAAAATCCCTCTCCCGGCGATGCAAAAACGTCGTGGAGCTGAGCGTGGCGGTGTAGTAATTCATCAACAGGACCAGGATCATCTTGAGATATGTCTTGGCCACCAAGCGATTCCGGTCGGATCGTGCCGGAAGCTCCGAGCGGATCCTTTCCATCAAATCGCGAACCTGAGCCGGAACGCCGGTGGCTGCCGGCACGACGTGAGAAAATTCCTCGTTCTGCACGAGAAACGGCGTCAGATATTCGATATCCTCGTGCGTCATATCTCCGGCCCGGATCAGCTCGGGAAGAAAATGCAGCGCTATTCCTCTGCCGTCTTCGCAAACATAGGTATGCACGCGGTGTAGCAGCGCGCTCCCCATAACAAAGAGATCGCCCGCCCGCATCGCGACCAGCCGGCCCTCAACTTCGAAAACAATTTCCCCGACCTCGAGAAATACCAGCTCAAAATACGCATGCCGGCACAGTTCGGCATGAAAATCGCGAGCCAATGCCGGCTGCACTTCCAGGGGAAAGCTCTGGTCGAACGGCCAGGATAAAATTTCGGCTGCCGCCATTCCGGCCGGCGCGACGGCGGCCGGAAGTTCCGAAGCACTCTTCTTGCTGTATAGGGCCCCCACGAATCACCCCCGATTCGTATTTATGCCCCTTTCACCCCGGGGAGACAACGCTGGTATTTTATAGCATTATCCCCCGGCGGATACAATAGGCATTTTTAATTTGGCGCGGCTCGTGGTAGTCTTTACGGCGGCGCCCGCCCGCCGGAGTCCGCCATTGCCCGGCCCTCAGGGAGCCTCCTGGTCCCGTGGTTGCCGGGGGGGCGTCGGCCGCACAGTCTGGCAGGCCAATTGGACGGGCCGGCAAGGTGGCTCAGGAAGCCGGCCAGTGCGGGGTTACGCCGCCGCGTCAGCGGCGCCGGGGGCAGGACTCTGCGGCTATTCTCTTGCTGTAATTGTTCGCCATCTGATCGATTTTGACCATGATACTGGACTCGGTTTGAAGGAGGGAAAGTGGATAACGTAGATCGACGAGACTTCTTGCGGGGCGCCGCCGGCGCATTCGCAGCGGCTTCGGCCCTTGCGGCTCCGGCCGGAAATGAAAAGGTTCGGGTGGGCTTGTACGGCACCCGGTATTCGCATTTGATCGGAAAAATCGGAATTATGAAACGAGCCTCGGATACGTTCGAAATCGCCGGGGCTTATGAACCGGAAGGGACGCCGCCGGATAACCCCGCTTTTAACGGAATCAAAATAGTTAGCGAGGATCAACTGCTTGGCGATCCGAGCATCCATCTGATCATCGTGGAAGGGCAGGTCGACAAAACTGTCCCCTGGGCCCGCAAAGCGATTGCCGCTAACAAGCACGTCCACCTCGAGCGCCCCCCGGGCGTCGAGATGGAGCCGTTCCGCCAACTCGTCGAAGAGGCCCGCCGCCGGAAATTGCTGATTCAGGTCGGCTACCCGTGGAAGTTTTCGCCGGGCGTTGTGGCGGCATTCGAGGCCGTCCAGAAGGGTTACCTGGGCGACGTTTACATGGTTCGCGCCACGGTGAACACCGATATTGACGCCCGCGCCCGCGCCGGCATGCAGCGTTTCAAAACAGGCATTTTTTACGATCTCGGGCCCTACATGGTGGACCTCGTGGTGGCGCTGCTCGGCAAGCCAAAAGAGGTGAAAGGCTGGTTCCATCACGACGACTCGGGCTTTCCAGACAACATCATTGACAACAGCCTCGCCGTTTTGGAATATCCGAAGGCTTTTGCCGTCGTGAGCTGCAACGCAAGGCAAGCGGGATCCCGGGAACAGCGGCAGTTTGAAATCATCGGGACTGATGGCTGGGCAAACTTGCAGCCGGTCGAGCCCGGCAGACTGCACCTGCATCTGCGCGAAGCCCGCGGCCCGTATAAAGCCGGACCTCAAGAGGTGGCGCTGCCGGTTCCGCCGGTCCCCCGCTGGACCGGCGATCTTCTCGAAATGGCTCGGGCCATACGCACGGGCACGCCGCTCAAGTATTCCTACGATCACGAATTGCTCTTGCAGGAGACCGTGATGCGGATTACCGGCGGGCGCGGGTAGCTCCTCCGCAACCCGATTCGGAAGCGCGGCGAAGCCGAAAGGAATTGCGGCTTTGGCTGTGGTTTTTCGCTTCGGATGTGGTTTTCGAAGCCTCAGCCCACGTGCGGGCGAAGATCCCCCGCGAAAAATCCTGTTTCCGCGGGCTCAGCCAGGCCTGGATCCCAAATCGCCTTCATTTCGCGGCGCCCTGGCCCGGAGCTCGAAAATAAACTCGCTGACTGGTGATGGCTTCACTCCCGCCGTGTGCTATAGTAAAGGTGCGTTTGAAGCTCTTGGCTTTCGTTTTGATCCGATCTTGACAAAACCCGCGGCGCAACTGCCGCGCGGTTTCTTTTTTGATCCTCAGCCGACCAGCAGGAGTTCGAATAGCTCAACAAAGGATTTTGTGTTTCATGAAAGAAAAAGGTACCGTCAAGTGGTTCAATGCGGCCAAAGGTTTTGGCTTCATTCAGCGAGACAACGGAGACGATGTTTTCGTGCATTTCTCCGCGATTCAGGCGAACGGCTATCGCAGCCTGGACGAGGGTGCGCAAGTGGAATTTTCGGTCAAGAAGGGTCCCAAGGGCCTTCAGGCCGAAGATGTAGCTGTCGTCTGATTTGTTTCGAGCGCTTTGCTTCCGGGGCGCACCTCATGCGCCTCGGATCTCGAGCTACGTCCTACAGTTCCCGCCTCCCGAGACGCATTGCCTTTTGCGCCGGAGTGTCCTAATCTAAAGGCTGCTGATCCCTCCATCGCCATTACCCGGGCGGCTTTGCTGAGATCAACGAATCCATCAAAGGAACGGGAGTGTCCCTATGAGTGGAACGATAAAAAAATTGATCGCCGAGAGAAACTTCGGCTTTATTCGCGCCGAGAATGGCCAGGACGTTTTTTTTCACGCCTCGGCGGTACAGCAAAACGGCTTCGCCTCATTGGCCGTTGGGCAGGCGGTGAACTTCGATCTGGAACGCGGCGAAAAAGGGCCGAAAGCCTCGAATGTGCGGGCGCGGCGGGAACAGCCTTTGTCATGACCGCGGCGAAACGGGAGACGCTATGCAACTGCAATACATAGGATTCACCCAGACCGAGAATACCCGAGAATACATTTTCCACGGGCTGGTGCACGGCGAGACAACCCGGGTTTTTGTCATGAGCGCGGATATGGCATTGTTCCTCAAACATCGTGTCGGCGTGCAGGAAGGCCCCGTACTGTGCTTGCGCACGCTGACCGCCGAGTTGGGGGCGCAGGACCAG
>DASREK010000030.1:0-6149 GCA_035652135.1 Bryobacterales bacterium
GGTGGGAAAAACGATCCGGCAGGCAAAGCGCGGCAACACTCTGGGCCCGCTTACCCTAAGCCTTTTTTACGCCACGGATTTCGCCGACCGGCTGGAGAACGAGATCATTCCCGCCCTCCGCGCGGGTTTTGTGGTTCTGACGGATCGGTACATTTACTCCTCGATCGCGCGGGCGAGCGCCAGGGGCAGCGATCCGGCATGGATCCGCCAGGTGTTCGGTTTTGCCTTGCGCCCTCACGCCATTTACTACCTGCGGGCCAGCGTGCAGGACCTGCTGCCGCGCGTGGTCTACGCGCACGGCGGATTCGACTACTGGGAATCGGGCATGGACGTGCATATGGGCAAGGATCTGTTTGAAAGCTTTGTCCGTTACCAAAGCCGCGTAATCCGGGCTCTCGATTCGATGGCGCAGCGTTACAACTTCGAGATCGTGGACGCATCCCGAACGCCCGACAAGATCTTTCAGGATTTAAAAAAGCGGATCACCCGGCTGCTAGATGGCGCCAAGAGGCGTCCGCGCGGGCCGGCCGCGCCCTCCCGGGCCCGTAAGAAGCCGGTGCGCGCTCCCGAGCCCGTTTCCGCCGGCGCCCCGCCCTCCGTCGATTTGGCGGCGCCCGTCCCGGCCTGAGCCTGCCGGTCTCGGGCAAGCCTTTGCCGATCGCAAACCGAGCCATTCCCGGGCATCAGTTTGCTGCCCGGCCACAGTCTGGGCAATGCAGATGTTATCTTCAAATTTCTTATCCGGAACGGGAGACGCAATGGCGCTGCTGGATAGCAAAGTCGCTCTTATCACCGGAGCAGCGCGCGGCATCGGGCGCGCCGCGGCGGAACTGTTCGCGCGGGAAGGGGCGCGGCTGGTGATCAACGATCTGGATAAGGAGCCGCTGCGCGAAGCCGCCGAAGCATTGCGCCGCGCCGGCGCTGAAACCGCCGTCCTGCCGGGCAGCGTGACAGACCGCGATTTTCCGGAAAAGTGGATCCAATGCGCCCTCGACCGTTTCGGCCGTATTGATATCATCGTCAACAACGCGGGACTGACCTGGGACGCGGTCATTCACAAGATGACCGACGAGCAATGGGACCGCATCATCGACCTGCACCTGAAAGCGCCGTTTCGAATCATCCGCGCTGCAGCCCCCTATCTGCGCGAGACAGCGAAATCCGAAGCCTTGAGAGGCCCGATCCCCTGCCGCAAGATCATCAACGTCAGCTCTACATCAGGCGTCGCCGGCAATGCCGGCCAGGCGAATTACTCTGCCGCGAAGATGGGCATCGTCGGACTGACCAAAACCGTCGCCAAGGAATGGGGTCCGTTCAATATCACTTGCAACGCCGTCGCCTACGGCTTCATCGACACGCGGCTGACGCAGGAAAAAGAAAAAGGCGTCACTGCGGGCGAAGGCATTGTGCTGGGAATTCCGAGGCAAGCGCGCGAGATTGTCCTGCGCCAGATTCCGTTAGGCCGCGCTGGCACGCCGCAGGAAGCGGCGGGACCGGTGCTGTTTCTGGCCTCTCCGTTATCCGATTACGTGACAGGAGCCGTCCTACTGGTCACCGGCGGCCTTTATATGTAGCGCCAGAGCGGCCGCCTGCCGCCGAGCCTTGCTTCGAGCGAAACAAGAGGAAGGGCTTACCAGAGCCGGTAGGGCCAAGCTTTTCGGTCGATGTACATCAGGTACGGAAATCCTTCCTCATACGCATAAAACGGACGAAATCTCAGCCGCACATTGCGGCCGTCCGGGCGTTCCACCCGAAACATGCCGGGAACGGCGGGAGCCGAAAAATGCGACGGCAGGGGACTATCATCGCGCACCAGCCATTTGTTCAGTTCATCGCCCGTGCCGGGAAGCTCGAATGCCGGATCATGGTAGTCGAAATCGAGGGCCAGCACCACCGGCCCCCGGACCACAGCGACGCGGTCGGGGTGTTGCCGGTCCACCGCCTGCATGCGCAGGCGCACGGGGATGCGCGCTTCCACGCGATCGCCCGAATTCCAGCGGCGCACGACCGTGGCCCAGGTTCCCGGCTGGCATGCTGCGTTTACTGCACTTCCGTTCACGTTCACCGACATCCCGCGACACCACTCCGGGACGCGCAAGTTCAGCGCGAATTCTACGCTTTGCGGCATTTCCAGGCTGAGCGTCGTGGTCTCCGAAACCGGATAATCGGTCTGCTGGGTCACTTTGATGTCGGTTCCCCTGTGGTTCCAGGCAACCTGAGAGGGCACGTAGAGATTGACATACAGGCTTGATCCGTCCTTGTAGTAGATCAAGTTATGATAATCAGCCATGTCTTGAAAATAGGCGCCGGAGCAGCAGGTGAAGTTATCCCAGCGGTAGACTTTCATGCCTCCGCCGACCCGATAGTCGGAATAGTAGAAGTTCCGCCCTCCGGGCTGGAGCGGAAGCGCCGCGCCGGCGCCGTTGTAAAACAGTTTCTCGATCCAGTCCCTGTATCGCGCCTCTCCAGTGAACTGTATTAGATAGCTGCACAGTTTAAAAGCCGCCCAAGAGCCGCACAGGGACTCGCCAGCTCGCAGTTGCCGATTCTGATCTATTATCTTTTATCTTTACGGGAACCGCCGATCAATTGTAAACTCGAGGTTTATGCCTCTCCCAACATCGCCGGTCAGCTTCTCTGACAGGCGCCTTTCCGACAGACTGGAACAACTTTCGAATTCCATCGGGAAAAAAGTCCCCATTTCCCATCAAATCGCCCACACCATTCGCGACCTGATCATTTCGGGGACGTTGAATCCGGGAGACAGGATCATTGAATCGAAAATCGCCAAGCAGCTTAGCGTCGGGCAGCCCACAGTGCGGGAAGCCCTAGTCGCGCTCGAGCATCAGGGGCTCGTGGTACGCAAATCCAACCAGGGCTGCGTGGTGACCACTCTTACCCGCAATGAAGTTTGCCAAATCCTGGAGGTGCGGCCGGAACTGGAAGGTCTCGCGGTGGAACTGGGGGCCAAGAAGGGGCGGCAGCAGGACCTCGAGCACCTCGCCTCCGCCGCCCGCCGCATGAAAGCCGCCGCGCAGGCCCAGAACATCGAAGAATTCTACAGTCACGACCTGGCGTTTCACAACCTCCTTTGGAAGCTTCCCGGCAACACGGTCTTGACCAAACTTCTGGAAGAGCTTATGCTGCCGCTGCTGGCGCTTTGCTATCTGCGCAATCTTCGCAATCGAGCCTATGTCGATATGACAGCCTCGGCGGAAGCTCATAACCGGATCGCCGCCGGACTGGCCTCCCGTAAAGCCTCCAAGGCCAGGCAAATCGCGCTCCAGAGCTTCGAGATATTTGCCGAGCAACACCTGCGCTACTTCGAGGGATAGTTCCCGAGAAGATCGCCCCGCCCCGGGGGCATACCGGTCTCGGCGGCGCGGAATCAATAGCGGCCTCCACCAGAGTTTCAACCACGCGGCTGACCCTGCTCGACGCAACTATGATCATCGTGGGGTCGATGATCGGCGGCGGCATATACCAAGGGCAGAGTGGCGCTCGGGCTGGCCGCTCGGCGGGCCTGCAATCGCCGAAGGCGGGCCACTCCTGGGGAAGCTCCCCACGTTGGTCGAAAGCACCATTGTCTGCGGCCTCCCGCGCCATTCCGCGCACAAGCGAACTCCGCCCCGCAAAAACGCCCCCAAAACGCCGCTCCCTGCAAACATCTGTGTGGACATGGCGCTCTTGACGTTCAAATCAGCCGCGCTAAGCGACTGAAAGGGATGGTAGGCGCGGCAGGACTCGAACCTGCGACCCTCTGCTTAGAAGGCAGATGCTCTATCCACCTGAGCTACGCGCCCCTGTCGTCATCCTACCAGCTACCCTCCTTCGGCTCAATCCACGGCTTCGCCGGAGCCGTTAACACATGATCTGTCCGCTGCCGGCCAGCAGCCCTCCTCGTTAAGACTCCCCATTAATACAACGAGGCCCTCGCTGTTTTATCCAGTTAGGCGGCCGAGGGGAACTAAGGGGCGGCGCGCTTCCGCCCGCGCCCCGTGTTAGAACTGGATTCGGATCAGCGTCTGCAAAATCCGGGAGGATCCCGCCGCTCCGGGAGCGGGAACCGTAACGGCGCCGAACCCGGTCACGTTGACCAACTGTCCGGCGGCATTATAAGGGGTTGCATTGTTCGCAATCACCGGATTTGGATAGCTGGTGAAGTTCAGCGTCGTGTTCAAACCTGTGAAATTCGGGTGATTGAAGACGTTGAACGCGTCCACGCGGAACTGCAAGCGGACCCGCTCCCTAACGGCAAACTCTTTCTGGAGCGACATATCGAAATCGATCAGCCCGGGGTTGTAGAGCCAGTTCACTCCGGATTCCAATCCCAGGCTGCCGGGCTGCGGAGCGAAGAAACAGGCGGCATTGAGGCGATTGAACGGATCACTTGAGTGGGTGTAGGGATCGCAGCCCGGCCGCACCCCGATGCGGGCGCCTTCCGAGGTGCTATTGGCGACAAAGTTGCCGGTTATGTTCTGGCTGCCTGCCCCCGAAATGCTGAATCCCGGCGTGAATGGGGAACCCGTGGAGGCCAAAACGACGCCGGAGAGCTGCCAGCCGCTGGTGAGCAGCCGGGCAAAGGCGTTCCCAACATGCGTTCCGGGAAGGTTGTAAATATAATTCGCTGCAAATACCTGCCGCCGGTCGAAGCTTGCCGGACCGTAATCGGCGGCGCGAGTGAAGTTATCCGCCCGCACCCAGGTGGTGTCGGAGGAGGCAGTGGTGAGGGCCTTGCTCCAGGTATAGGCGATGCCGAAGGTAACCCCGCGCCCTAAGCGCCGGGTCAGATTAATCTGTAGAGCATTATAATTCGACGTCGAATTGCTCTCATACAAATTGATCTGGCCATAACCGCGCAATGGACGCAGGAAAACGTCCGGCAGAGCATTGCTTCCCGGCAGGGCATTCGGATTCGCGGCTACTTTGTTCGGATCCTGATTCTGAGGCAGGAATGTGGCGCCGTACGGGACGGGGTTTAGGTTGCGGTTATCCTGAAGGTGGCGGGCGAGCGACCCCACGTAGGCTGTGTCCAGCATCATACTCCACGGCAGCCGGGTTTGTATCCCGAACTGATAGTTGTAGGTGGTTGGAATTTTGGCTATCGGATCGGCGGCATAGAGCGTGGGAGGCCCGAGCAGGATGTTGCTGGGGCTGATATCCTGCGCGAACCCGTACATCAACGTCGGCTGCACCGATTCGGGCGGATTTCGCACGAAGTCGAATACGCGATTCCCCTGAAACCGGTCGTAATAGACGCCCCCGCCGGTTCGGATCACGAAGTTCTGCTTGCCGGTGACGTCCCAGGCGATGCCGAAGCGAGGCCCCCACTGCGGACCGCGGTCCTGTTGTAGATATTTGTTGATGCCCTTGCCGGCCTGCAATATGCCATTGAACGGATCGCCCGAACCTGGCACTTCAAGGCCTACGGCATATGCGGGGAGAACCTGTCCAGTCACCGGATCGATGGCCATTCGCTGTCCGTTGATTGTGGTCGGCCCATACAAGCGCGGCGCCTTGGCCGGATCCCACGCGCTCAACACGAACGTCGAAGCCTGCAGCGACGAATCGTATTGCGGCTGATACCAAGAGATGCGCAGGCCGTAGTCAAGAGTGACCCGCGGCGTGATCTTCCACGTGTCCTGCACGAACCCTTCAATGTTCCAGTATCGGTACATGCCGTTAATATAGGCGCTGGCCTGGTCCATGCTCTGGTACACGCCGAGCAGCGCATTCGAATAGCCGTAACCGGTGTCGTACGGATTGCTCGGGTTGTCGCCGAACCGGTAATACCCGTTGTTATCCCCAAACGAGGTCTGGTCTTTGCGGCTGCGCTGCATGAAAATGCCTGTCTTGATGGCGTGAGCGCCCCAAATTTTGGTCAGATTATCGACGATATCGATGCTCGTATTGTAGTTGTGAAACGGCGCGTCGTTGGCGACGAATTGGGGCGAGTTCGCCAGGTGCGTACCATCGAAACGTGGTTCGGGGATATAGTCATCCTGCACGGCGTTGGGATACAGCAGCGGCAGGTTGACTCCCGACGTCTTGCGTCTCAGCTTATTGCCGACCTCGAAGATATCGATCTTATTTTTGGTGAAGCCCCAGTTGAATTCATTGGTCATCGTGGGGCTGATAACATAGGTCAT
>DASREK010000031.1:0-2856 GCA_035652135.1 Bryobacterales bacterium
GCACGGAATGTGATGGAACAGCGCTACGCGGTCTCCCGGGCGGAACTCCTGCACCCCCGCGCCTGCCTCCACGACCACACCAGCGGTTTCATGGCCGTAGATGCGAGGCGGCGGGAGCAGATCGTGCGCGATTTTCTTCAAATCGGTATGACAGATGCCGCAGGCTTCCACTCGCACCAGTAACTCGCCGGGCCCGATTTTCGGAATTGGAACCGTCTCAATGCACACCCGACCCGCGCCCCGGTACACAGCCGCGCGCATCAAGCCTGCGCCAGGCGCCTCGCCGGCCGCTTCACCGGTTTCGGGCGGCATGGGCTCAGTCAAATTCGCTGCTCGCAAAAAAATCTCCCAAACGTTCGGCGGCCAGCCGCCTGCGGCGCCGCCATTGGATTAGTTCGGCCCAGCGCGCGGGCCGCAGACCGGCCTGCGCGACGATGTCCGCGGGCGAGAAACTGCCGTCAGGTCGCCGCGCCCGGTTGTAATCGATCCCGAAAGACTCCTCCGCGCCGTCGCTCACCGCCCGGACGCAAAAAAACGGCAGGCCCCTCTTGCAGGCTTCTGCGGCGACGCCGGCGGCTTCCATTTCCACGACTGACGCCCCGGTTGCGCGCAAACGCCGCTTTTCACCGGCTGACTGCACTACATGATCGACTGTCAACACCGTGCCCTTGCGGGCCGGCGGCGCAGAACAGCCGCCGGGCGGGCGAGCCGCGAACTCGAGCGGCGGGTCGAGCGAGAGCACGCGCTCCGCGGCCACCAGATCTCCCGGCAGCAACGCTGGATCCAGCGCGCCGCACAAGCCGGTTGAAACCACCGCAGCCACTCGCATGAGATCGCTAATCCGATCCACCGCGCGTGCGGCGTTGCTAGGGCCCGCGCCGTTCGCGGCTAAAACAATGCTCCTGCGCCGCAGGCTGCCCCGCCGGCACCATGCGAGGCCCTTTTGTGTGCCTTCAGAAGCGCCCGTTTTTACAACAGCGTGAACGCCGCTCATTTTATGAGCGACGCCGGCCAGTTCCCGCCAATCAGCGGCGACGATCAGCAGTACTGGTTCTTGCGAAACCACTCAATGGCGCGGCCTAGCGCCTCTTCAACAGGCCCGGGAGCGAAACCCAACTCCCGCTCGGCCTTTTCTGTGCGGACAAACATCTTTTTCCGCGACATCCGCACCGCATCCAGCGGCGCCCGGGGTTCGCGCCCGGTCACTCGGGCGGCGGCGGTTCCTGCCGCCGCATACATCCACGCCAGCGCGTACGGAATCCGGACTTTCGGCGCCGCTCTTCCGCCCAGCCGGGCTAACTCTTCCACGATTTCTCGCAGCGTCATGTTGCGCCCGCCGAGAATATAACGCTGGCCGCTGCGGCCCCGCTCGGCCGCCGCCAGATGTCCCCGCGCCACGTCGCGGACATCCACGAGATTCAACCCAGTGTCCACGTAAGCCGGCATACGGCCGAGCATAAAATCTACTATGATGCGGCCAGTGGGCGTCGGTTTCACATCTCGTTCTCCGACCGGCGCCGTCGGGTTGACGACCACGACCGGCAAGCCCTCGCGCGCGAATTCCAAGGCGACCTGCTCGGCGAGGAACTTGGAGCGCTTATAAGCGCCCGCCATGTCTTCCAACCCCACGGGGGATTCTTCATCACCGGGGGTTCCATCGCCGCGCACGCCGATGCAGCCCACCGTGCTCGTGTATACAACCTTGCGGACTCCCTCGCTGCGGGCCGCTTCCAGGAAGTTCCGCGTGCCCTCGAGATTAGAGCGGTAAATTTCTTCCGGATCCCGGGCCCACAGCCGGTAATCGGCCGCTATGTGGTACGCGACTTCGCACCCAGCGGCCGCGCGCCGGAGGGATTCGGGCTCGCGGAGATCGCCGTATACTCGCTCTACGGCATGCTTGCCATCCAGCAGATCGCAAATGGCGCGCAGGTCGCTGCCGGGTCGCACCAGAATCCGGACTCGCTCGCCGCGCTCAACCAGCAGCCGCGCGACGTGGCCGCCAATAAATCCCGAAGCGCCGGTTACGAGAATCATACGGTAGAGCCGGCTTGGCTGCCATTGAGGCGGGACAAGCCGCGCGTATCTGTCTTCGCCCCGCCTTTCGAATCATCATTGCAGCGCCCAACTCAGCATCCGGAAGCTGTCGCCGAGCCGGGCGTTGATGCCCAGGGCCGCGGACGGCTCATACCCGCAGTGCACCATGCAATCCTGGCAGCGCGGATCGGGCCCGCCATGACCGTAACGCTCCCAAGGCGTCTGGCTCATCAACTCCTCGAAGGTCTTGTAATGGGCGTCGGTGATCAAGTAGCACGGTCCCTTCCAGCCCCTGATGTTGTACGTCGGATTCCCCCACGCGGTGCAGGGCAATTCCCGTTCTCCCTTGAGAAAATCAAGATAGGCCGGCGTATTGTTGAGCTTAAATTTCCGGAAAAGCTTGTCCACGTCCTTGAACTTCTCCCGGATTTCCGCCCTTGTGAGAAAAATCTCCCGGTCATCGACGGCAGAATACCCATAGCCCGGAGAAAGCATGTGCCCGTCCACTCCGAATTGCTGCAAGTATTCAAACAGCGCTTCGATCTCTTTCATGTCGGTTTCCCGGTAGACGGTTGTGTTGGTGCAAACCAGGAAACCAGCCTTTTTTGCCGCTTTGATGCCCTCAATCGCTTCTCGAAACACCCCTTCCCGCTCGACGCACATGTCGTGGGTCTTTTCCAAACCATCCAAGTGGACGTTGAAGAAGAAACTGCGGTGCGGGCGGAATTCGTGCAGCCGCTTCACGATGAACATCCCGTTCGTGCAAAGGTAAATGTGCTTCCTGCGCTGCAAAATTCCTTCCACGAGCTGGCCGATCTGCGG
>DASREK010000032.1:0-2527 GCA_035652135.1 Bryobacterales bacterium
GCGAGGTTTGACGGGACGATCAGCTTTGCGGTTCTGGTCCTCTCCGCAGGCTCATCCGGTGTACCAGAGGACTCCGTCCCCCTGGTGAATCGAACCGTGCCCTCTGGGAAAAATGTCGGTGCGCTGCCAGCGGCGCTCGGCGACCGTCAGGCGAATGGCATCATTCCGTCGTTTCATAAGCTAGACGCGTGGTTCCGTCCGGACCACGCTTCCAAGTAAGCCATGCCCGCATTGCCCTTATTTCGCAAATTTTCCCAAGCCGCGCGCCGGAATGAACTGGCCTGGCGCTACACATTCAATCTTGGGCCTGCTCTGAAATTCCGGATGGCCCGCACCGGATTGCCCGCCGAAGCCGCGCGCGTCGTTCGGGATCTCGACCGGCAGGGCATCGCAATGATCCCGGCGGACAAACTGCTCGGGGAAAGCAGCTTATTTGCCGAACTCCAGAGCGCGGTGGCGAGTCTGGAGCAAAGCTTGAGCCGGCAACTGCAAGAAGCCCGCCAGGCCGCCGACGATCCGCTCGCCGGACGCGAGAAGGCCTTCCTCTACGAACTGCTCGGGCCGCGGCCCGCTCTCGATCCCAGCAGCATATTTGCCCGGTTCGCCCTGAGCCGGCCAATCCTACAGATCGCCAACGCATACTTTGGCATGTACACGCGGCTGCGCTATTACAATGTATGGCACACTTTCGTCACCTCGGGGCAGCCGCGGCAGAGCCAGCTTTGGCATCGCGACCGCGAGGACCGGCTTATCCTGAAGCTTTTCGTTTATCTCGACGACGTGGATTTGGAAGCCGGACCCCTCACCTACGCGCCGGGCACGCATCTGAAAGGCGCGATCCGCCAGACCCCCGAGTGCTTCCAAGAAAGCGGCGTGTGGCGCAGCACGGACGAGCAGATGGCGGCGGTGGTTCCCCGCGAGCGCTGGATCTCGGCGGTTGGAGGGAAAGGCGCCATCGTTTTCGCCGATACTCACGGCTATCACAAAGGCGGCTTGGCGCGCGGGCGCGACCGCATTCTGTATACATGCATGTTCACCTCGCCCGCATCGGAATCGGCCGAACTGCTATCTCGTCCGAAGATATTGCCGCTGCCCGCGGAAAAAGAACTGGCGTTTGCTTTGTCGGCGCCGAAACGGGGGCCTTTGGCCGCCTGGCGTCCTCGGGGCTAAATTTATGCCGGCGATCCACTCGGCGCCAAACTCGACCCCGTGCGTGGAAGCGCTTCGTTCTGCGAGTGAGGAGACCGGGCATTGCCGGCCGGAAGTCCTCCTGCTTTCGACGTCGCTTCTGACCGATCGGATGCTGTTCCAGACGCGCTTTCTGGACGTGCTCGCGGCCGAGGCAGGGGTGCGCGTATGGACCAGTTCGGTCCGCCGGCCCAGGCCCTCGAGGGAAGCTTCCGCCGCTGGGCCGATCGCCGTGGAAGAATTTCCAGAGGTTCGCCCTTTCCGCGAATTTCCCTACAACTATCTGCGCCGCTTGAACGAGTTTGCCTGGGACTTCCGGCAGCGGACGCCGACGCGCCTGAGCTTGATGCGCCGCATCCGCGATAAGATGCAGCCGCCGTCGGTCCGCGCGATGAAACTGCCGGCTCGAGCGGTCGCTCTGCTGGGAGCCGAGCAGTGGTTGGAAGATCGGCTTGAGGGCCTGCTCCTCAGCTATCCGCGGAGCCCGGAGGCGGTCCAACGCCTCAAACAACTGCGGCCGGCTTTGCTGGTCGCCACCGGCCCTTTTTGGTTTCTGGAGCCGGGAGTTGTCGCGGCTGCGAAAACCCTGGGAATTCCTTGCCTGGCGCTGATTCCTTCCTGGGACAATCTCTCCACGAAGAACCGCATGGTTTTCCAGTATGACGGATACCTTGTCTGGTCGGAGCAGGCCCGGGAGGAATTGCGCGCGTTTTACCCTTCGAGCCGGCCAGTTCCGGCATATGTCGTCGGCGCGCCTCAATTCGACGTGTTCTTTCAACGCCGGTTCCATCAATCCCGCGAGGATTTTTGCCGGAAGCACGGGCTGCGTCCCGGCTGTCCGATCATCTTATATGCCGTCGGGTCTCCCAACCTGATTCGGGAGCAGCATGGCGCCGTGTACATGGCCGAACGCGTGGCCCGCGGCGAATTGGGGGAGGTGCAGCTTCTCATTCGCCCGCATCCAATCCACGACAACGGGGAAATGAACCAGCTATTCGGCCGGTTTGGACCTCGCGTGGTTCTGCAACAAACGGGCGAGGCGGGGCTCGCCGTAGCCGCCCGGCGCCAGGACGAAGATCAGATCGCCGCCTGGGTGAACACTTTCCGGCACGCCGATGTCGTGGTGAATCTCTCCTCTACGGTGGCTATTGACGCGGCGATCATGGACCGCCCGGTCGTCAATCTGGATTACGATCCGGAACCCGGCCAGCCGAATCAGGGCCTTGTGAAG
Organism: Bryobacterales bacterium; assembly: GCA_035652135.1. Lineage (GTDB taxonomy): Bacteria > Acidobacteriota > Terriglobia > Bryobacterales > JACQDG01 > DASREK01. Next base: position 2,420 of record DASREK010000032.1, read on the forward strand.
GACATCAATCACACCTGGACCCACTTCAAGCCTGTAGCGGAATCCGGCGGGGTCTGGCTGGTCAACAATCCGGAAGAGATGGTTCACGCGGTGAAGACATATCTGCGC
>DASREK010000033.1:0-17676 GCA_035652135.1 Bryobacterales bacterium
TCGAGAGCATGCGCCCGGTATCGGCGATCATTTCCATCAGGAGGTGCGCTTCGCGGTACGTGCCGCCGCCCCGGATCGGCGTGCCGACGCCGGGAGCCTCGGCGGGGTCCACGTAATCCATATCCAGACTGACGTGGAATCCAGCCGTCCGTTCCAAGGCGATCGCAATGGCCTCCTCCATCACCGCACGCAGTCCGCGCTCATCGATGTGGCGCATTGTGAACGCGCGAACTCCCGAGCAGCGCACGTGCGGCTTCTCAAGGGCGTCCACGTCGCGCACTCCGATCAGAGCGACGTTGGAAGCGTGGACCAGCGGGGCATAACCGGCCAAGCGGGTCAGCTCGCGAGGGCCCAGCCCCACGCAGCACGCCAGGGGCATGCCGTGGATATTCCCGCTCGGGCTGGTTTCCGGAGTATTCATGTCGGCGTGGGCGTCAATCCAGATCAGGCCCACGCGTTGCTTGCGATCCCGGTAATACCGGCTCACGCCGGCCATCGTGCCGATAGCGATCGAATGATCTCCGCCGAGTACGAGCGGCGCAAATCCGGCGCGCAGGGCTTTCGTGACCTCGCGCGCCACGCGCTTGCAGGTTTCGCCAATCGGCTTCAGGTACTTGGCATGACGGCTGCCGTAATGCAGCGTCTCGGGAATCACCACGTCGACGTTGCCGGCATCCTCGACTTCGTAGCCCAGGGAGCGCAGGCGCGCGTTGAGGTTGGCCACCCGGATCGCAGACGGTCCCATATCCACCCCGCGCCGATCCTGTCCGAGATCCAGGGGCACTCCAATGGCCTTGATCTTAGTGATTGGCATTGATCGCGCGCCGGGGGCCCGATTGCGAGCGGAAGTTGGCGGCCATATTTTTATGATAAATCTACGGCCGGAGCCGGTATAGCATCCTGGGGAAGGCGATTGTCTCCCGCACGTGCTCGAGACCGCAGATCCACGCCACACAGCGCTCGACGCCCATGCCGAAGCCGGCGTGCGGGACGCTCCCGTATTTACGCAGATCGAGATACCAGTTGAACGCCTCTTTCGGGAGCTTGTGTTCTTCGATGCGGCGAAGCAGCAGGTTCAGATCATGAATGCGCTCTCCCCCGCCGATGATCTCCCCGTATCCCTCGGGTGCGAGCACGTCCAAGCCCAAGGCCACCTCCGGCCTGTGCGGATCGGGCTGCATGTAGAACGCTTTCACTGCGGCCGGGTAGCGGTGAACCATGACGGGCCGGTCGAAGTCTTCGCTGAGCAGAGTTTCGTCCGTGCCGCCGAAATCCCCGCCCCACTGGATCTCGCTTCCTTTTTTCTTGAGCCGTTCCACGGCTTCGTCATAGCTGATGCGTGGAAACGGCGGCTTGACGTTTTGGAGCTTCGTCGTGTCCCGCTCGAGCGTCTTCAGCTCGGATTTCTTTTCCTGAAGAACGCGCTGCACCACCGAGCTGATAAAGTCCTCGGCAAGATCCATAACATCATCGATGGTTGCAAACGCCATTTCCGGTTCGACCATCCAGAATTCGGTCAGGTGGCGGCGCGTCTTCGACCGCTCGGCGCGGAAAGTCGGACCGAAACAGTAGACTTTGCCGAAGGCCATCGCCGTGGCTTCGTTGTAAAGCTGGCCGGATTGCGTGAGATAGGCCTTTTCCTCGTCAAAGTAAGGCACCTCGAACAGGGTTGTGGTGCCCTCGCAAGCGGCGGGCGTGAGAATGGGGGTGTCAACCAGAGTGAATCCGTGGTTGTCGAAATAATCGCGCACGGCGCGGATCACCGCGTGGCGCACTCGCAGGATTGCGTGCTGGCGCGAGCTGCGCAGCCAAAGATGGCGGTGATCCATCAGGAACTCGATGCCGTGTTCCTTGGGGGTGATCGGATACGGATCGTCCACGGGAATTTTTTGCAGCACTTGCACATCGGCAACGTCAAGCTCGTAGCCGCCGGGAGCGCGCGGCTCCCCCCGCACCCTGCCCGTCACCACCACCGAAGACTCCTGCGTCAACTCCTTCACGCGCTCGAAGACTTCTGCCGACACGTCCGTCTTGACCACCACTCCCTGCATCAGGCCGGTGCCGTCGCGAAAGATCGGGAACAGAATTTTGCCGGATTTGCGCAGATTATAAAGCCAGCCGTGAAGTTCTACGATCTGGCCCTCATGGCGGGCGGCCTGGTCAATGGTCACAGACTCTCCAAACGATCGAACACCGAGCGGATCTCATTGAGCGGATGCTCCATATCGGGAACTTCCCGCAATTCCAGCAGCAAAGGGTATTGATCCTGGCGGGATCGCAGCAGATGCATCGTTTCTTTCCATTTGATGCCGCCGGGCCGGTCCTTGCTGGGGAACAAATGCGAGTCCTGCTCTCCATCGTTGTCGTGGACATGCGTGGAACGAATCCGCGCCTGCATCATTTGAAAGGCCGGCTCGACGCCTCCCATGATGTGAGCGTGCCCGGTGTCGAAGACAAAATCGATCGGCAGATGCGTGCTGTTGAGGAACGCGACCAGCCGTTCCGGCGTAGAAAGCGCATTCGGGATGTTTTCGACGAGCAGGGCCACGCCCCGGTGGCCGGCGAAGATGGATAGCTCTTCGAGACTCGTGAAGGCAGCGTCCATCTTCCGGTCGTGATACTCCTCTTGCCCGACGCCAATGTGCTGGATGAGGTAGCGGAACGGGATCAGTTCCGCGATTTCCAAAGCCCGCTTGATTTCATCCGTCGCCGCGATCCGGCGCACCTTTTCTGTTTCCGTTATCGAAATGACCGAATGAGGCCCGCTGCGGCCCCAGATGGTATCACGATACATTGGGGAGTGCATCGAATGTACTTTCAAATCCGAGTCGCGAAACCAGTGGGCTAGTTCCTCAATCTGCGCGCGATTTTGATAGTCCAGGTGCTGCCGCGCGCAGAATATCTCAATTTCGGAGATACCTGCTTTGGCGATCCGGTCGAGCAACGCCACAGTCAGGCGGTGCTGGACAAAGACATGGGTGGAGAGAACGTGGCGCATTTTCAAAAATCCAAATCAATAGCCGCGAGCGGTGGCTTCGGTGCGAGAGTCAGGCGCTCCCAGGATCCATCCGTCTTTGCATTCGATGGCCGCTACGTCGCCCTGGTAGCCGGAGATGCGCAGCTTGTGGCCGCGCCGCCGCAGCAGTTCCACTGTGTCGGGCGAAAAGCCGCTCTCCTCGAGGCGCAATTCGTCAGGCATCCACTGATGGTGGAACCGGGGCCAATCAACCGCCTGCTGAACATCCATTCCGAAATCGATGACGTTCAGAGTCACCAACAGCACGGTGGAAATAATGGTGGGCCCGCCCGGTGAACCCAAGATCAGAAATGGCTTGCCATCCCGCGTGACGATAGTGGGCGTCATGGCCGATAGCGGACGCTTGCCGGGCGCAATGGCGTTCGCCTGGCTCTGCAACAGGCCGAACATGTTGGGGACGCCCGGCTTTGCCGTGAAATCGTCCATCTCGTTATTTAGGAGGAAGCCAAGACCCGCCGCCGTGACGCCGGAACCGAAACGCGCGTTGAGCGTATAGGTGACCGCGACCGCATTTCCTTCGGCGTCCAGAATGGAATAGTGGGTCGTTTCCCCGCTTTCATATCCCTGCAGATCCCCCGGCCCGAGCTGCGCGCTGGGCGTGGCCCTTTCGGGATCGATGCTGCGGCGCCGCTCCTCAGCGTAATGCCGCGAGAGTAACTCTCTCAGGGGAATCTTCACAAAATCGGGGTCGCCGAAATATTTCGAGCGGTCGGCGAAAAAGCGGCGCATGACTTCGGCTATGTAATGGATTGTCGCTGCGGACCCCGCGCCGGTTTTTTCGTAACCGCTGCCGTCCAACATATTCAGCATCTGAATCATGCCGGCCCCGCCGGAACTCGGCGGCGGCGCGGTGAGAATCCCGTAGCCGCGGTAGGATCCATCCAGTGGCCTGCGCTCGACGACCTGGTACTGCTGGAGGTCCTGCAAACCGATCAGACCACCGTGCCGCGCCATATCCGCCGCCAGCCGCTGCGCGGTCTCGCCGGCGTAGAAATCGCGCGAGCCGAATTTGGAAATTCTCTCCAGGGTGGCCGCCAGCTCCGGCTGGATCAATATTTCTCCCGGCTCAAAGTATTTCCCATTGCGCTGGAAGATGCGGCGCGACTCCGAATTCCGCTCCAATGCCTCGCTGGAACGGAGCGAATTCGCAAGATCATAGCTGACTGGAAAACCGTTCTTCGCCAATTCGATTGCCGGCGCCAGCAGGTCCGCCCACATCCGCCGCCCATATTTCTTCGATGCGTATTCCAACCCGCGGACGGTTCCAGGAACCCCCGAGGCCCGGTAACCGAACAGGCGGTCGCCGGTCACATTTCCTACGCTGTCCAGGTACATGCCGGGAGTGGCTCTGCGCGGGGCCCGCTCGCGAAAATCGATGAATGTGGAGCGGCCGTCAGCCAGCCGCACCAGCATGAAACCGCCGCCGCCAATGTTTCCCGCGGCTGGATGGGTGACAGCCAGCGCAAAGCCAACGGCGACGGCCGCGTCAATGGCGTTGCCGCCTTGCTCGAGAACGCGCAGCCCGGCCTGGGTCGCGTGGTCCTCATGTGTCACGACCATCGCTTTGCGCGCACGCACCGGTTCCCGGCTGGCGCCGGCGAGGGCGCAGGCGAAGAGCAGCCAGGCGGCGCAAAGCTTCTTCATACGAAACAAATTGTACCAATTCGAGGGGGCCCTCCCCGACCGAAGGTCCCCGCCGCGCCGCCACAGCCGAAGGGGACGGGGCCAGAATTTCAGGCATGTTAGAATTGCGGGTTGTGATGGAATCGAGCCGCGCGGCTGTCGAAGCGAACCTATCCCCGCCCGCCCGGGCGCACACCAGCCTGACCTCGATCGTCCTGGTGTTTCTCTGCACACTGACGGGCGCCGCGGCCCAGATCTTGATGAAGCAGGGGGCCGATCATACAACCGGAGCCGGTTTAGCCGGACTTCTGACCAACCTGCCATTGTTTCTCGGTTACTGCATCTACGGCGTAAACACGATTCTGGTCGTGCTGGCGCTGCGCCAGGGGCACCTGTCAGTGCTTTACCCCATTATCGCTTTGTCTTATGTCTGGGTGACAATGCTGTCGCCGAGATACTTTCCCGGCGATCACCTGAACGGCTTTAAAATCGCCGGCGTCTTCATGATTGTGGCAGGTGTTTCCATGATCGGAATCGGGAGCCGCCAGTGACCACTCCCCTTTCTTCCATACTGCTCGTATTCGCCGCCAGCGTCATCGGCTCAGCCGGAATGGTGGCCTTGAAAGCAGGCGCAAACCGCTTGCCTCCGGGCTTGTTGGGGATCTTATTTAGTTGGCGCGTAGCGATAGGCGTGGCGCTGTTCCTTCTTTCCTCCGTCTTTTACGTGCTCGGGATCCGGCACGGCAGCCTCACGGTGCTGTTCCCGATGGTTTCTTTGAGTTACGTCTGGGGCGTTCTGCTGGCCCGCCTGCTATTCCATGAGCCGCTGAACCGGTCCAAGATCATGGGATTGCTGCTGCTGCTGACCGGTGTGGTCTTCATCGGCCTTGGGAATCGTCCTTAGCCGGTCGATTTTCGGCGGAAACAGAATTTCCGCCTTTGTGTACAAGGTCGCCGGACAAAAGAAATTAGCCGCGGCGGTCTCCCGCGGCAAATGGCGAACGGCGTTCCTCTTGCGCAAGAAGCGCTTAAGATCACGGGCAGACAGCGACTCGAGGTCTATGGATCGCCTGCTTCTGCGGGCTGGAATTGATAAAATCTATTTTGATGGCCGAAGCGCGCACTCTCTTTCGAAAAATCTGGGATTCCCACGTAGTAGCTGAAGAGCCGGGATGTCCGGCGGTTCTTTACATCGATTTGCATCTGGTCCATGAAGTCACCTCGCCGCAAGCGTTTCAGGCACTGCGCGAAAAAGCCTTAAAGGTTCGCCGGCCGCTTCAAACGCTGGCCACTATGGATCACAGTATTCCGACGACCGATCCGGCGTTGCCGATACTGGACCCGGTGGCGGCCAGGCAAGTCGAGCAGCTTGCCATCAACTGCCAGGAATTCGGAGTGCCGCTCTACGACCGGAAGAACAAGCACCAGGGCATTGTTCACGTGATCGGCCCCGAACTGGGCGCCACGCAGCCCGGAATGACCATTGTTTGCGGCGACAGCCATACCTCGACGCACGGCGCTCTGGGCGCGCTGGCCTTCGGCATCGGAACCACCGAAGTGGAGCACGTGCTGGCCACGCAGTGTCTGCTGCAAACGCGGCCCAAGACGTTTGAGGTCCGCGTGGACGGCAGGCTGAAGCCCGGGGTGACGGCGAAGGACGTCATTCTGGCCCTGATCGCCAAAATCGGCGTCGGCGGAGGTACGGGACACGTTTTCGAATACACCGGCAGCGCGATCCGGTCGCTCACCATCGAAGGCCGCATGACGGTCTGCAACATGTCTATCGAAGGGGGCGCGCGCGCGGGACTGGTGGCGCCTGACGATGCCACGATCCAGTACCTTGCCGGCCGGCCCTTTGCGCCGAAAGGCGCGGCTTGGGACGCGGCGGTGGCCGCGTGGCGCAGGCTGCCCAGCGATGAGGGGGCCGCCTACGATCAGAGAGTGGAGATCGACGCGAATCAACTCGAGCCCATGATCACGTACGGCACCAATCCGGGGATGGGCGTTCCCATTACGGCCCCCGTGCCCGACCCGGCATCGATTCCCGAGCCGTCTCATCGCTCGACTCTGGCTAAAGCACTGGAGTACATGGGGCTTCAGCCAGGGCGTCCGCTGCTGGGCCACGCCATTGACGTTGTATTTATTGGAAGCTGCACAAACTCTCGTATTTCCGATTTGCGGCTGGCCGCGCAATTGCTAAAGGGACGCAAAGTTAACCCGAGGCTTCGGGTTATGGTCGTGCCCGGCTCGCAGCAAGTCAAGGCGCAAGCCGAGGCCGAAGGGCTGCCTGAGATCTTTCGGGCTGCCGGCTGCGAGTGGCGGGAGCCGGGTTGCAGCATGTGCATAGCAATGAATGGGGATGAGCTGAAGCCGGGCCAGTACTGCGTCTCGACATCGAACCGGAACTTTGAAGGCAGGCAGGGGAAAGGCGGGCGTACTTTCCTCGCCAGTCCCCTTACCGCCGCCGCCAGCGCTCTCACAGGGGTGGTTACAGACGTGAGAACGTTCTTCTAGATGTGTCTTCCACGCTTCCGGCGACCGTCCCACGGGCTGGAAGCGAGACGCCTACTGAAGAGGGATCTGGAGATCTCGAGAATTATGAACCCGATAACGTCTTTTTCCTCGCGGATTGCGCCGTTGCCCATTGACAACATCGACACCGACCAGATCATTCCCGCCCGCTTCCTGAAAACCACCGATAAATCCGGCCTTGGCAGGAATCTCTTTTGTGACTGGCGCTACGATGCGGAGGGAAACCCCCGGCCCGACTTCATCTTGAATCAGCCGCGCGCCGCCGGAGCCGCCGTCTTGCTGGCCGGCGATAACTTTGGATGTGGCAGTTCGCGGGAGCACGCCCCCTGGGCGTTGCTGGCATTTGGGTTCCGCGCCATTATCAGCACATCGTTCGCCGATATATTCCGGAACAACTGCCTGAAAAACGGCCTGCTCCCGATCGTTGTGGACGCTGGCACGCACGCCGAGCTTTTGGAAATCGCCGGGAGCAACCCGGCAGCCGAGGTTCATGTGGATTTAGCCACTCAGTCTCTTCGCCTCCCCAGCGGCCGCACCGTCCAGTTTCCGATCGACAGCTTCTCTAAGCACTGCCTGCTCAACGGCGTCGATCAACTCGGGTATTTGCTCCAGAAAGAGGCGCTGATAGCGGCATACGAGCGGGCTTATCCACCTCGTATCACGACATATACACGGGAATAGGAAACGAGGTACCGACGTACTCACCCAAATTGAATCCGGGGAGCTATTGGTTCAATTCTGGGTCTCGGGCAAGATCGGTGTATGCATGAGCGCGAGTTGAACGAAATCCACCAGATAGCCCGCGAGATGGTGCACCTGGCGGTGCAATCCGTCCAGGACTCGGAAGAGTTTGTGTGCCTCATCGAAGGCGGGGGAGTTTGTCTGGGCAACTCGTTTTCCGAATGGAATGCGGCGGAGAAGTGGATTCGCAGCATGTTTGGGCGGCTGTTCCCCGATCACCGCTGCGGCCTCGGCTGCATCCGCATGCCGCACGCCGAGTTCTGCGCCGACGACGAAGTCCTTGCCGAGTTGGCAGGCTGAAGCGGCGTTCCTGAAAGATCCCCGATCGAAGGCTCTGCCTGTTTCCCCGTTCTGGGGTATCATAGTCCCATCGCCAAAGTGCCGGAGGACCAGCGGTGAACTCCAAACCCACACACGCGGACGCCCAGCTTTTGCTCCAACTCTACGACCTGCGCCGCGAGCGGAGATTGCGGCGCGCCCGCGACTTCGTTCAGAACGACTGTAAGTTTAAAGATTACAAAGATTTCGAAAAGAAATATCCGCTGGGAAGCAAAGAGAGAAACTACGTCGGCATGGTGCTGGGCTACTGGGACATGGCTTGCACGCTGGTCACGAACGGCCTGCTGAACGAGGACTTGTTCAACGCCATGAACTTCGAGCACGTGGGCGTATGGTTCAAACTGAAACCGGTGGCGCAAGCTTACCGCGAGAAGTACCATTACAACGCCATCATGCAATCGCTCGAAACTGTAGCCAGCCGTCATCCGGGTGCGGCTATGTACCAATCTGACGGGACGAGAGCTGCATCCCAGGCCAAGAGCCGGCGGGCCCGATAAGTTCGGGAGTAGGAAAACGGGGGAATTTATGATTTCGCAGAGGCTGCTCCGGTTGGTGCAGCAGAACGCGGACCGGCTTACCAACGACCTGATCGCGGAATTGCAACGTGACCCGCGAACATCGGCGTATCACAAACTATCCGAACAGGATTTGCACGAGCGGGCGCTCGACCTGTTTCACAACCTCGGCCAGTGGCTGAGCGCGCGCACCGAGTTCGCCGTGCAGACTCGGTACGAAGCCTTTGGGAGACGGCGTTATCAGGAGAACATCCCCTTCAGCCAGGCTCTGTTCGCTCTTACGACCGCGAAAAGCATGCTGCTGAATTTCATCCGGGGCGCGGCCGCGGCGGAGTCGGCGGCGGAACTGCCGCTCGAATACGAGTTGGCCACTGCGATTTCCCAATTTTTTGACAAAGCTCTCTACCATGCGGCAGCAGGTTATGAGGACGCGGCCCGGGCCGCCGCTCGCACCCCGCTGCGGACGCCGGAGCCGGTGCTGGCGCACACCACCCCTGCCGATATGGTTCGGAAGCCTCTCAGCCGGGAAGCGAGCGCCGAGAGCCGTGATCTTGGGCTGGAGGTGAGCCGCTCCGGGGATATCGGCGAATCCGGCGGCTGATTGCTACTTTTCGGAAGGGCCTGCCGGTTCGATGATGGCGGACATCGAACCCTTGCTGCGTTCCAGCCGCCAATCCGCGCCGTACGCATGAATCTGTTCCCTCTTGGCCTGCACCTCTTCGAGCGGGGCGGTCAACAGGAGGGTCCTGCCTTCCGTATCCACCTCCACGGCGTGACGAAAAGCCACTGTTTCGCTGAACCCAAAAATCTTTACGAGCATCTCGACCACATAATCGTAGGTGTGATCGTCGTCGTCCAGGAGGATCAAATTGTAGAGGGGCTCGAGGCGGTCGAGTATCTCGTCATCAATTTCCGGCAATGCCACCGTGGCCATGCTCTTATGCTAACAAGTCTTCAGCGCAACTTAAGTTCGGTGGTAACGGGCGTGGCAGAGCCGCGCCAACCGGCTTGCTAGCGCCGTATCCGCCGCTTGCCGCCACAAGACTTTTGTTCGTCATCCGGCCTTCTGGCTCCCCGCCCGCCGATTACAAAACCGCAGCGTCAAAACTCGGCTTGACAGCGTTTACCTCCGGGGCCTGTCTTTTCCGGGATTAGAAAGGCCGCGGCAGCGGCGCGGAGCGAGATCACGCAGTTGTCCGGACCCGTTGAGGCTCGGTCGTTCGCGTTCTGATAGCCGCCTCCAAGCGGGCGGGCGCCGCGGTGCGAAATTGGCCTTCGAAAACATCGCGCATTTTCCACAATTCCGCCTTGCTTTTTCAAGAACACCGATATACATTATTTTTCACGCAAAATGATTTCCCGCAGCTTCGTGCGGGGCCTCCTGGCAGTCCTGTTTGCCATTTCAGGCAGAGCCCAGTTCGAGATTCGAGGTTCCCGGCTTTATATTGATGGAAACGCCTTTCCGGTGCACGGTGTTTCTTACAACCCGACGCCGATCGGGCAGACCGCCGGAGCCGTCTTGCAGCTTTCCGGCTGCCTCTACGCTAGGGATTTTCCTTTAATGCCGCTCGCCGGCATCAACACCGTCCGGCTGTACGGCCGTGTACCGGCCGGTGAAAGCGTACTGTGGCGGGAGTTGCAAGACAATCATCTTTACGTGCTGGCGGGGTTTCCTCTGGATGCTTATTACGATCCACAAGCCACGCTTTCAGCGGACGACGACGCCGGCCGAACCCTGCGCTCCAAAATTATTGAAGATTTCCGGCAGTATGCCCGGCAATTACAAAATTCAAAACTGGTAATTGCCTTGATTTTCGGCAACGAAGTAACTGCTAATTACCATACGCATTTCGCCGGCAACCCGCGCGATTTTTACACACTAGTTCAGGAGGCGGCAAACATGCTTCAGTCCGAGTTTGGTTCTGCGGCGCCGCTCCTGACAACGGCGGTCGCCGATAACGGCGATATCGGGCAACCTGCTTTGGCGGCACGCGACAGCGACCTGCCCGGGCTCGCCTTTTGGTCCGTCAATGTGTTTCGGGGCCAGAGCTTCCGGGGACTCTTCGATGAATTGCGCGGCAAAACCGCCAAGCCGGTTCTTATTGCCGCGTTTGGAATCGATGCCTTTGACAACACGCTGCAACGGGAGGACGCCGATAGCCAGGCTGCTGCCGTGCACAGCCTGGCTCGTGAACTGGCCCGCGAGATGGCGCGGCCTGATTCCCGGGCGTTGGGCGGTGTTTGGTTCAGTTGGAGCGATGAGTGGTGGCGAGGCGGTCCCGACGCTTCTCGCCATGGCACGGCTGGTAGCCTGCAAGACGGTTTTCCAGATGGGGTAATCAACCCCGGGTGGTTCGGCTTATTCGGCTTGGTAGCAACAGGCCAGCCTGGTCTGGATTCCCTACGCCCCCGCTCTGCGTTCGCGGCTCTGGCTCAGGAGTGGGGAGGCGCCTTGCCCGCGGCCTGGCCGGCTCCGATGCCTGAGCTCAGCCCGCAGGGTGTGGTCAATGCGGGGAGTCTGCAAGCCACGATCGCTCCGGGCAGCCTGATGTCGCTGTTCGGCCAAAACCTGGCTCCGGCGCTTACTAGCGGCTCTGCATCGTCGCCGCCCTTTCATATGGGACTTACATCGGCATGCCTGGCGGGTCAGGCAATCCCGCTACTCGCTGCGGGGCCGTCGCAAATCAATGGACAGGCGCCGTGGGCTTCGCCCACAGGCACCGCAGCGGCGGTCATCGCCTACCGCGCCGGCATCGCGAGCAATTCAGTAACAGTGAACGTGCAGGCGTTTGCGCCGGGAATCCTGGACCGCGGCGTCCTCCCGGCGGGAAGGCCCTGTCCAGTCAGCACGGTGAACGGAGTGCGTCCCGGCGCGTACCTGGAAATCTACGGAACCGGATTAGGCAGTGCGAGGGACGCGCCGCCGACCGGCTTTGCCCCGGAGACTCCCGTGGCGCTCGGTAATCCGCCTCGGGTTTTCCTGAGTGGCCAGGAATTGCGCGTGCTTTACAGCGGCTTGGTCCCGGGCGTCGTCGGCCTATACCAAACGGACGTCCAGGTGTCGGCTGATTTTTCTCCCTCCTCCTCGGCGGGCTTGCAGCTTCTAGCGGGCGGAGTGCTGAGCAATCCGTATCCGATCAGCGTGATCAACGGCCTGGAGCAGCCCGGCTATACGCTCGGCGGAGACACCCTGAATTTTCTGGTGCAGGCCGGGGGACCCCCGCAGACGGCGTTTCTTTCTATCGACGGCTACAACGGCTTTTGCGAGTTGGTTCGATTTTCGGTGTCCGGATTGCCGGCGGGGATCTCGGCGTCGCTGCCGGTGGGCTTTCCAGGACAGCGCATTCCAGTGAGCGTGCAAGCGGCGCCGCAAGCGCCGGGAATCTCGAACGCCGGGGGCGTCATTCAGGGTGATTCACTCGCCCCGCAAAATCCGTCAATTCCCTTGCAAGTTTCCGTGCTGCCGAGCCAAGGCGACATCACGTTTCGCGTGACCTCGGGCGGCGGCCGCGCGGGCCTTGTTGCGCGTTTCGAGATGGCCGGACGCCTGCTCGCGGAAGTTCACGGGGGCGGCCCGGGCCGCGGTTTCAATTTTCTGACGCTCGACGGAACAACGGGCTTGTTGGGAACGCCATACAACTTCGATACTTGGCTGAACGAGCAGGCCTCTGAAGACATGGCCGATTACCTTGCTTCTCTGCCGCCCGGAACCGTAGTGCTGGGGGCTATCGCCGACGAAGGGACGCTCCACCTTACCCCGCGCGGCCGCGCTGCTTTGCAACACGTTTTGCACGCCCAAACCATCGACTTGCTGCAATATCAGGATTCCTGGGCCATCATTTCCCGTGTGGGATCGTCACTGCCGTTTGCCGAGGATCGCGCCGGAGACCGGCAGGTCCTCCTGCAAAGCGTGTTGACGTTCCCCATGCCATAAGCCTTCGGCTGCCTCGCACGGAAGTCACCCGACACGCGCAGTTCCCACTGCGAGGTTATAGAATGGCCTTGGCCAGGATCGCGTGTTTCCACTGTTCCGATTTGTTCCGTCTCCGATTCTCCGAAGGCTCAGCGCGATTCGGACGATCCGGCGGGCCTATGCGGCTTTGCTGCCAGGCGATGCCCGAATCGTCGATCATGGGCGGGCGGGATTGAAGCTTTTCATTGTTCCGAGAAAGAACAAGGCCGAATGGGCTGCCGGGGGATTCAAAAGATATGAACCCGAGCAAGTGGCTTGCTTCGAAAAGCTGATCCATCCCGGCGACTGCATCTTCGACGTCGGCGCCAACGTTGGATTCTACGCCATTTGGTTCAGCCGACTTGCCGTCGCGGGCCGTGTCGTTGCCTTCGAACCCGACCCGGCCAATGTAGAACTGCTGCGCAGAAATTTGGAACTCAATAAGGTTTGCAATGTGGCCGTCGAGCCTTGCGCGGTTTCCGACTACGCAGGAGAACGCCGCTTTGCTGTGGATTCAGCCACCGGAAGCACCGGAACCCTGGAATCCCACCAAACATACGGCTCACGCCTGGAGGGCGGCCCACAGATGTTCGCCACAGTGCGGACCACGACCTTGGACGAGGCTGCACGCGAGTACGGCTATCCTGCCTTGATGAAGATTGACGTGGAAGGCCACGAGCTCGCCGTGCTGAAGGGGGCCCGGCAGGTGCTCGGCTCGCCCTGTTTGCGAGCTCTGGCTGTCGAAGTATCGAACGCTTCTACCAGGACCAGCGTCTACGCCCTATTGCGGGAACACGGCTTTCAGCTGCGCGATATCGAGAGAAATTATGCGGAAGCTGGCGAGCGTTGCTACGCGCTTCTGGCCGCCCGGCAAGAACTAACGCCCTAACCGGCACGGCGAAGCCCCAGCCAGCGCGGAATTTAGGACCGCCGCCGGCGCCCAACCCCGCTCTCGCCGCGCTTGCGGCGGCGCCGGCTGGGGCGTCACGCCGCAAAGCCTTCGGGCTCATTCCTGCCAGGCTAAGGTTGCATTGGCTCCGGAACGGCCGATCCATCGGCTCGCGGGTCGGAAGCCGCATAGTTGGTCTTGGTCTTCGAATTGTGCAAAATGGCCTGGCCCCGCCCCATGGTCTGCGTGTATTCCCGCGCGATCCGAATTTCATGTCCGCGCTCGGAGAGCTGTTGGAGCGTGGCCGGAGGGACGCGAACCTCGATAGTCACGTCGCATCCGCTGGCACTGCGCTTGGTGAATCGCGGCGCCTCCATAGCGGCCTGCACGTTCATTCCATAATCCACAATATTGGAAACAAATTGCGCATGGGCGAGGGGCTGGTTGAAGCCGCCCATAATGCCAAAGCCGATGTGCAGATCGCCCTTTTCCATAAAAGCGGGAATAATGGTGTGCAGCGGGCGCTTGCCGCCGGCCAGCACGTTCGGATGTTTGGGGTCGAGAGTGAAATATTCGCCGCGATTGTGCAGTAGAAAGCCCATGCCTTCCACAGTGATGCCGCATCCAAATGCAGCCGAGAGGCTTTGAATCCAACTGGCGATGTTGCCTTCCTTGTCCACGACGGTCAAGTACGTCGTATCGCTGCCGATTGCTTCTCCGGGCGGCGCCGAACAATTCGCCCTTTTCGGATTGATCAGGGCGGCGCGTTTGCGCGCATAGCCCTTCGAAAGAAGGACGCCGAGCGGCACATCATAAGTGCGCGGGTCGGCGTCGTAGCGCCGCATGTCGGCGTAAGCGAGCTTCATGGCTTCGATCTTTTCGTGCATCTCATTCGCACTGAAGGGCCCTTCCGGCGCCGCGGGGGCTGTCTCCATAATGTTCAGCATCTCAAGAGCGGCCATGCCCTGCCCGTTGGGCGGCAGCTCGTAAATGCGCCAGCCCCGGTAGTCAGTGGAAATCGGCTGGACCCATTCCGGTGAAAACGAGGCCAGATCTTCGGCCGTCATCGTCCCGCCCAGCCGCTGTGAGGTTTTAAGAATCGCCGCCGCAATTTCGCCCTTGTAGAAAGCCTCAGGGCCTTGGTTCGCCACCAGATGTAAAGCGCGCGCCATCTCCGGATTCCGGAAGACATCACCCGGTTGGGGCGGCTGGCCTCCCGGCAGAAATACGCGCGCCGATTCGGCGTGCGCCTTTAATTTTTTGACAGAGCCGGCGGAAACCCACGCTTCATCGATCGCCTCGGCGACAGGAAAGCCCCGCTCCGCATAAGCGATCGCCGGCCCGAAAAGATCCTTCCACGGCAGTTTGCCGTAGCGCTCATGGATCACCGCCCATCCTCTAACTGCGCCAGGCACCGTGACGGTATGAATTCCTTCACTGGGCATCTGTTGGAAGCCCTTCTTTCGCAAAAACTCAGCCGAGAGGCCGGCCGGGGCCGGGCCGGAGGCGTTCAAACCGGTCAGCTTGCCTGTCTTCGCCTCCCAATACATCACAAAAAGGTCGCCCCCGATGCCGTTCATCATGGGCTCCATAACTCCCAAGACGGCGTTGGCGGCGATTGCGGCATCCACGGCCGACCCGCCTTTGGCCAGGATGTATGCTCCCGCTTGGGAAGCGAGCGTTTGGCTGGTGGCGACGATTCCCTGTTGCGAGATCACCATGGACCGCCCGTAATTGCGGCCTTGGGCGTGGAGGAACGCCCGTGGAAAAAGAAACATGACAGCAAAAAGTGGGGTTGCACAGCGAACAGCCTTCCCTGCGACCTTCAGCATTCTTTTTTTCGGCCTCCTGGGGATCGCGTAAATGATAGCAGGCAGAAATGGCTTGGACCGCAGCGGCGGTCTACAAAAAACAACCAAGTGCGGCGTATGCCGGTTTGGAGCCTCAAGAGCGCGGATGATCGGCGCGCGGAGCTGCGGTTAGAAAGGCCATCGCCCGCTGAGAAGCCGGCACAGGCTCCGCCGGCCGCCGCCCGGCATTACGCCATCGGCGTTCCGGGCCGCGCATTTCGTTTAGGAGAAATCCAGCATGATTTCGTCCACGTAGCACCATCCCCAAGACTCTCCCGGCTCAATCGACCGGATAATCGGATGCCGCATTTGGTGAAAATGTTTGGGGGCATGTTTATTTTTGGATGAATCGCAGCAACCCACATGGCCACAGTTCAGGCAGAGGCGCAAATGAACCCACGCGTCGCCTGACTGAAGGCACTCCTGGCAGCCGCGAGTGGGGGGGCTTACGTCCCGAATTGCTTTCGAATGCTGGCGCACGGTCATACCGAATTCTCCTTTTGCCGGGTTTCGGGGACCATCAAGTCCAGCATACGCGCTTTCCTGGCGCTCTTGCGCGCCCGCGATTCCGGAGCTTGCCTGTGATATCCTTTCGCTGAGCGCCCTTGTCAACCGAGCTGATCGAGTTTGACTGCGAAAATCCCGACTCTGGCGTAGTTCAATACGCCGCGAAGGCCATCCAGCAGGGAAAGGTAGTAGCGATTCCTACCGACGCCCTGTATGTGCTGGCGGCCGATCCGTTCAATCTCCGGGCGGTGGGACAGGTATTTCAAGCCAAGGGGCGCGAGATCCATCGCTCGCTGCCTTTGCTGGTGGACTCCGTACTTATGGCCGAGGACTTGAGCACCAACCTTTCCTCGCGCTTTTACCTGCTCGCCCGGCACTTCTGGCCCGGACCGCTCACGCTTATCGTGCCGGCATCGGCCAAGGTTCCGCTCAAGGTAACCGGCAATACCGGCCGGCTGGCGGTGCGGCAGGCTCGGTGCGCGGTCGCCAACCGGATCATTGAATTGCTTGAGATGCCGATCATCGCTACCAGCGCCAACATCTCCGGCCAGCCCACGTGCCGCAGCAGCATCGAGGTTTTCGGCTTCATGGATAACCGGGTAGACCTGATTCTCGACGGCGGCACGGTGGGCGGAGCCGGCGCCACCACCGTGGATATTACCGAGCCATACTGGCGCATGATTCGGGAAGGCTCGATCAGCGAAGCCGAAATCGCCGAGTGCTTGAAAGGGTAGCCTTCTCCCCTTTCTCCCGGCCGAAGCCCGCAGACATCCCCAAGGATCACCGACACTGCGCCCCCGCTCGGCGATGCCGGCCCGACGCTACTCCCCGGTTGGAAGGCGAGAGCGCTACCAGCTCAACCTCAGCGCGAGCCGGACAGCACGTTGTTCAGTACCCTCGCGTCCGGTATTGGCGATGTTGAGCGCCTGCAAAAAAGTGCCGCTGCTCACCGAAGTGCTGGACATCGCGTGATGCGGCGTGTTTGCCACGTTGAACATTTCAGCCCGGAATGTCAACTGAAGCTGCTCCGTTATGGGGAATTTTCGCTGAACACTCAGATCTGCATTGAACAGACCCGGGCCGCGCAGGCTGTTGACTCCGCAAGTGCCAAACCGCCCGGAGGCAGGCACAGCGAAGGCCGATCTCGAATACCACTGTAGGATGCTGCCGAGTTTTTGGGGCGCACTCAGGCAGTCGGCGAACTGGCTTGAATATGGAGCATTCAGGGTCGAGTTGGATGCTCCGGCCGTGAACGGCGGGCCGCTGTGAGCCACCAGCAGTCCGCTGATCTGCCATCCCCCGGCCAGCTTGGAAGAAACGCCGCTCTGGGCCCAGCGCTTGCCCTTGCCAAAAGGCAGTTCGGCGACACTGACGGCGGAAAGAGAGTGCGTGATGTCAGTAGCCTGAGGGCCGCGGTTCAGACTCCAGTACTGAGGAATCTGCACGGGAGCGGAGGTTGCATAGCCCAGAGCCTTGCTGAAAGAGTAGGTGAGGCCTACCTGATACCCGCCGGCAAAGTGGCCCTGGAGGCGGGTTTGCAATCCGTCGTACGTGTTGGTCCCCATCGTGCCCATGTACAGGGTGGATGCCGTTCTTCCGTTCATCCGGTTAAGGATCTGCCCGGCTGTGCCCCCGTTGATCGGCGACCAGTTCATCTGGAGGTTGCTCTGGGCGTCAACGTAACGCACTCC
>DASREK010000034.1:0-25884 GCA_035652135.1 Bryobacterales bacterium
TTGCAGAGGATGGTGGCGGCGGTCGAAAACCTCACCGATCAGATTTCCCGCATTTTGCCTCCAGTGCCGCTGCGGCTCGAACCCAAGAGGGAAACCACGGCGGCCGCGGCGGCGGGTTGAAGCGCCGTTCATGCACGTTGATGCTCCGATGACCTAATTCCCGGGCTGCGGCGGCCAGTCCTGTCCCACAGCACAAACGCAAAACGCCGCGGCCCGCGATTCCGGCGCCCCGGTTCCTGGGCTGGCTTGTTATGCCGTCATTCCTACTGTGTAAGGCGCGTCGGGCATGACGATAATGTGGGGATTCGGATACTGCGCGGCGCACTCGCGAATCGCCTCTTCGGCCGACTCAACTCGGGTAATTCCGGCCGCGGCGAGCGGCTCATAGGGCACATTCGGCGAAACCACTGTGAGCCGCCGCATTTTCTTCAGGTGACTGGCCCAGGCTGTCGCCAGATCTTTGTGCCGGCCGCTGCCGCCGAACTCGGATCCCAGACCTTCGCGAAATTCTCCCAGCAGGATCACGTGCCCGTCCTCTTTCACCAGCGGTTTGCGCAGCCGCACCACCGAAGTCAGCGCGTTAATTCCCTGGTAAAGAGAAATATCGCTCGGGTACCCGCCGGCGCAGGCAAGCACTACATCGGCGGGCCGGGATACCGGTACAGTTGCCCGTTTTGCGGTCTCCGCTACAGCCGCCCGATGAGCTTCCATAGGGTCGCCCGCAAAAGCTCGCACGATCTGCTTCCGCCGGTTGATCATTACATTCAAGAGAAAAGTCGGCGCCGGGACCATCGGCCCCATGGCGTCCACCTCGGTCCGGAACGGGTTGTCGATTTCTCCC
Source organism: Bryobacterales bacterium (assembly GCA_035652135.1). Taxonomy (GTDB): domain Bacteria; phylum Acidobacteriota; class Terriglobia; order Bryobacterales; family JACQDG01; genus DASREK01. Next base: position 842 of record DASREK010000034.1, read on the forward strand.
AAGCGGCAGGGCTCGCCCGGCAGCTGCTGCAAATCGTGCAGGCCAACGATCGTGTCCATGCCGGAGACGGCGGGAAAATATGCTTTGTATCCTCCGGAATAGCCGGCAACATTGTGGGGCTTGATGAAGCCGGTTAAAACGGCCAGATCGGACTCTACAATCGCGCGATTGATCGACGCCGGGATTCCCCGGGGCGAGCGGCCAATGTCGGCCAAATGCCGCGCGTCGCGCGCCTGGTGATTCATCACCGTATACCGCGCAAAAATATCGCTGCCCACAATTTCTTTCATTTCGGCCGGCGTCATCGTGCGGTGCGAGCCGACCCCCACCACGATGCGAATGCCTTCGGCTGCAACGCCCGCCGCGTGAAGCTCGCTGATCACCGCAGGGAGCATCAGTCTGGATGGCGTTGGCCGCGTAATGTCGTCAACAACGATGGCCACCCGCTTCGCTCCCCGCGCCTGATCCGCCAGCGGGCGCGAACCGATCGGGTTGCGCAAGCACTCGGCAAGCAAGGCAGAAGGATCCGGCACGCCGGGACCGTAATCAGGCTGCACCCACTCTACGCTCAGGTCTTCCGGGAAGGAAACGGATAAAGTTGCCCGGCCATAGGGAAGTTGTTTTCTCATCGACACAATTTTCCCACAGGCGCCGGCCCGGACAGCGCTCTGGCAAAGGCTGCCAGAGCTCGTTTCAACAATGTTGCTGCGAAGAGGAGCGAACTGCCGGTTTTCTTGCCACGGTGCTTTTAAAGCCTTCGATTGCGTCCACGACCTGCTCCGCCATTGACTCGGGCATGCCAGGCCACAGCGGCAGAGAGAGCACCTCGTCGCACGCACGCTCGGCATGCGGCAAGTCTCCCTTCCGCAGACCGCAGCTTCGGAATGCAGGATGCAAATGCAAAGGCGTCGGATAATGGACGCCGGAAGCGATGCCGCGCTGCGCCAGCCATTCGCGAAGTGCGTCGCGGTGCGGCGTCCGGATGACATAAAGGTGGCACACGGAATCCGGACCGCGTTCCACCGGCTGGACAATCTCGCAGTCACGCAGCAGCGCATCGTAGACAGCGGCTATTCTCCGGCGCTCGGCGTTCCACTCCTCCCCATGAGGCAAGAAGGCCCGCAGAAAGCAAGCCTGCATTTCGTCGAGACGGGAGTTGATTCCGCGAACCCAGGCAATCTGGTCTCCGCGCTGGCCGCCTTCTCTAAGACAGCGCGCGCGCTCGGCGGTCTGGATGTCATTAGTGACAATGGCGCCACCGTCCCCCAGGCAGCCCAAGTTTTTGGTTGGATAAAAACTGTAAGCCACGTAGGACGAAAAATCTGCCAGCGGCCGGCCGCGATAGCACGCGCCGTGCGCCTGGCACGCGTCCTGCACCAGCGCCGCCGCCGGCATGCGAGCCAGATTCAGAAAACGATCCAGCGCGCAAACCTGGCCGTAAAGATGAACCGGAAGGATGGCCGCAGTGTTCGCCGTGATTCGTTGTCCTGCATCCTCGGCGTCGAGCAGCAGAGTTTTCGGGTTTATATCGGCGAACCGCGGCGTTGCGCCGGCGGCCAGGACTGCCAGCGCCGTATATGGCGAGGTCACCGCGGAGGTGAGCACCTCTTGCTCCGCTTGCGAAACCCCCGCGCAGCGCAGGCTGATCTCCAGCGCATCAGTTCCCGACCCGACGCCGACCGCATACCTCGCCCCCAGCCATTGGGCGAACTCCCTTTCAAACGCATCAACCTGCCGGGCCAAGATGAACTGGCCCGAGTCGAAAACTTCCTGAATATAAAGTTGCCACTCCGGCGCCGCATCCAGCAGAAGCCGGAGATTGCACATGGGGACGCTGACGCCGGACGGTGCTTTCTGCGCTCCGGCAGTTCCTAGCGGCTTAAGCTGATCCGGGCGGCGCCTCATGCCATGGCCCGATCTGCCTCGACGTCGATCTGGTCCGGATTTGCCGGCGTCTGAGGAAGATACTGCCGGAGCGAACCGCGGTAGTACGCGAGTGTGCGGCGGATGCCGTCGGCGAAATCAACTTCCGGCGCCCACCCCAGTTCGCGCAGGATCCGGGTGGAATTCGTGTAATAGCTGCCGATATGGATCGCCCTCTGCTCGCGGGGAAAAGGCTTGAAAACCGCCGGCGGCGCATTGCCCGCTTGCCGCGCGATTTCCGCGATCTCCCGGATCTGGAGGGGCCGCGGGCCGCCGACGTTGTACACCCGCGAGGGCAGCCGGGGCGCGCTGCCGGCCGCCAGGAACGCGCGTACAGCGTCGTCAATGTAGAGCGGGTCGCGCAACTGTTCCCCATCTCCATAGATTTCGGGCGGCTCCCCAGTGGCTACCCGCCGGATGTACGCGCCCAGGAATCCCTGATGGGAGAGGCGTATGGCCATGCGCGGCCCATAGACGTTCGTCAGATTGAGAACAGCGGCATCCATACGGTTTTCACGAGAGTACAGCAAGTGGTACATCATGGCGGCCCGCTTGTGTACGCCGTTGAAGTCAATTGGGTCAATCGGGTGGTCTTCGTCCACGGGAAGGTACTTGGGGATGCCATAGATCTGGCGCGTGCCCGCGTAAACGACTCGGATGCCGGGCGCATGAGCGGCGCATTCTTTGAGAAACCGCAGTTGGGCAGTAGCGTTAAGAATGGCGTCGCGCACCGGGAATTGCATGCTGTTGATGTGGCTGATCTCTCCCGCCAGATTGAAGATCACCCGGGTTTCCTGGAGAACGTCGCGGAACTTTGCGGCCTCAGCGATGTCCTCGCGGATGATTTGAACTTGATCCGCCACGCTCGTCACGTTGTAAAGATTGGCTCCGCAGCCCGGGACCATAGAGTCCACGATCACCACCCGCGCGCCCAGTTCCACCAGGCGAATCGCCAGATTGCTGCCAATAAAACCCAGACCGCCGGTAATGAGCACACGCACGCCACTATAGGGAACGGGGCGGGCTTCGTTGGTCGCTTCCTTCCACGTACTCACGGCCTTTCTCCTCGCGTACCCGAGTAGGGCGCGGCCGAGCAATCCCCGGGGGCCGCGACGAAACGGAAGCCGCGAAAGTCGAAAACACGACCCGGGGCCGCTCGTGTAAATGACACGGGATAGCGCCGGCGCATTGCCGGTCCACCAGCGGTGGTGTTGGGCTGGGCGTCCGGATCAACCCAAACCAGCAACCCGCAGGAGGGGACTTGGATGAGCCCGTCTTTGCTGCTCCACTCCTGGGCCCGCTTGTGGCGGAACAGCCACCCGGCCGGAAGCCCCGAGTCTTGAGCTTTCACGACAATGATCTGAACCTCGGGAAAGTAATACGATAGATTTCTCCAGCCTGTAATCGGGCTGTAAAAAATCGCTGTCACCTTGTCCTGCTTCTGTAAATCGCTCACTGTATCGAGCAGGTTCGCCATATAGCCGTCCAGCCAGCGCACGGGCTTATAGGTGCTGGCCTTTGCGGTTTGGCTGATCGGTTTGAAGAACAGAAATACATTCAGCGCGACAGCGAGCGCCGCCACGGCGCCGGTCTGCTTGGGAAACTCATGCCCAAGCGAGACCAGCACGGCTGCGCCGGTCAGACAGACGGCCGGGATAATGGATAACGTATGGTCGGCGTCGCCCACATGGAATGTGGCGTAGAACAGAAGGCCGGGAATAAACCAGAACATCAAAAAACGGCCGGTGAGCGCGTCAAGGCCGATGCCGCGATTCCGGCGCGCCAGCCAGGGAATCGCCCAGATCCACGATAGAGCGCCCAGGCAAGACCAAACGAGGGCTTCCCACGCCATGTGCGCCGCCGGGCCGAGGGGCGCGCCGAACAGGATCGAGGTGGCCCGCGTCTCGCCGTACGAATACGAGCGCAGCAGCTTGCCGAATGGAATCCATCCACCCGCCGCCGCCGCCAATTCGGGCAGCCAGGTGGCTACAAACAGCAGGAACAGAAAAGCTGCCCGGGCCGCAGCCCGCCATCCGAGCCGGATACGCAGCCCAGTCCACAACGCCAGAGGCGCGAGGAGGATCGCAAGACTCGGCCGAAACCCCGAGGAGACCCCCAGCAGAGCGGCGGCGACCAGAAACCACCGCTCCGAATGCTTCCGCAGGGCCTGGAACAATGCCAACGCCACGCCCGTAGCGCCGGCAGCGTAACAGAGGCGCACGGGATTCGTTAAGGCAGCCAGCCAGAACGCAGGATTAAAAAGCAGCAGCAGGGCGGCGATCCTCCCGCCGGCGCCTCCCAGCAGCGATTCTCCGAATGCCCATATCAGCAGCACCGCTGCAAAGCTGACCAGCAGAGCGGCGCTCAGAAACAGCGTTTCGACGTCAGAAGTTGCATGGGAGAGCAGCTTGAGCAGCATTACGAACAGGGGATCGCCCGGCGGCTGGGGCTGGTGAAGCGCGGGATTGAAGTTTTCCACCGCGAGCGCAAAGTTGATTTCATCAAACGTGATGAGGTAACGCGGAGCGAGAGCCCACCGGGAGGCCAGCAGCACAGCCGCGAACCCGAGGGCGCAAAACACTCGGCATCCGGCGCGCGAGCGCATGGCTGTCATTCCGCCGATGCTGTGTTTATGATCCCGGCAAGTTAGTTCACTCACCCGATCCCCATCCAACTTCCCCGCCATCCGCCGGAGCCCCGTTTACCCCGGGCGGCGCTATGTGACGTCCACCTTATAATACAGAAACCTCGCTGCCCGGCGGTACTCGAAAAACGCGCTTTGTCCGGATTCGGCGGCGGGTCTGGCTCCGAAGGCGAACCCACGGGCGGTCCATCATTTTTCGTCCTGAAGAGGGATAAGCGAGTTCTTTCGGGCAGGGCGCCACGGAAAAGCGCGTGCAGGCTTCGATGGGCCGCGATCGAACGATCGAACAGGGGCCGCGGCGTCCGGCGGTCCCTGGTCATCCGAATCCTTGTTTCGAAGAACGCCGCTCGCAAAAAGCGGCCTGAGTAAGCCGGTCTCTAGCCGGCATCCTCCTTCTGCTGGCGAATCACGAGGTTCCAGTACAGCGCGGTCAACTGCCGCACGGTGCTCAGCAGGGAGGGAAGTCGAAAAAACTGGGATCGCCCGTGTGTGCGCGGATAATGATGCACGCCCACCTCGGCGACGCGCCACGGAGTCAACTCGATTTTGCGCACCAGCTCGACGCAGATGCTGCCCGTTGTGGATGTGAGCTGAAGGCTGTTGAGTAGCTCCCGGCGCAGCAGCCGAAAATCGCAATCGATGTCTCGCAGGCGAATCCGAAACAGCTTGCGCGCCAGCCGGTTGTAAAGCCATCCGATGCAGATGCGGTGCCATGGATCATGGCGATCCAGCTTATAGCCGTTTACCAGCCCGACATCGGGTGACATCTTCGCCAGCAGCAGCGGCAGCTCGCCGACGTCGTATTGTCCATCCCCGTCCGTGTAGAACACGAGATCATAACGCGCCGCGGAAAATCCACTGCGCAGCGCGCCGCCATATCCGCGATTTTTGTCGTGCTCAACCACGCGCAAGCGCGGGCCGTAGCGGGAACAAAGCCGGCGCAAGACAGCGGCCGTGTCGTCCTGGCTGCCGTCGTTGACCACGATCACTTCAAACTCGTCCACATTCTCTGAAAGCACTGCGAAGGCCTTTCCGATCAGGGCGGGTAGTGACGCGGCGTCGTTATAGGCCGGAAAGAAAGCGCTGAGCGATGGTATTTTGGAAATCACCCGGCTTTTTCCCCAACGAAAATCAGGGATTGCCCGATAAAAAAATTCCGCCCAGCGGCGATCCACCGGCTTTCGGCCGCCAACGGCAACATCAGCAAGCGATTCAGCCACGGGCTTACCGGACGCACGCCGCTCTGTGGAGCTTGTCGGGTGAGCGGCTCCCAGAGCCGGAATTTCGCCAGCGCGACCGGGAGCAGCAAGGTATTGGCATAGGTGCAGCGCAGCAGCCGGATTCCATGTTTCGACGTCAGCGCAACCAGCCGCCGGCGCGTGAAGCGCTGCCTTTCGCAGGTGAACTGCGAATGCCTGCTGCGGAGCGAATCGAGCGCGGCAACGCGGAGCACCAGCAGGCCTCCCGGCGCGAGCACTCGTGAAAACTCCGCTACAGGCCGTTCTTCCTCGCCCCGGGGAAAGTGGACGATTACATCCAGGCTGAGCACGAGATCGAATGTCGCCGGAGGGAATGGAAGCGCCGCCACGTCGCCTTGGCTCAACCGGAGCAAACCGTAGGAGCGGCCGTATTGCAGCCCCTCCCGTTGCAGGTCCAGCGGAAAGATTTGCCAGCCGCAGCGCTCTTGCAGGATCAAGGCGTCATAGCCGGTGCCGCATCCCGCTTCGAGGACCCGATTGACCGGCCGCTGGCCCACCGCCGCGCCGAGCACGTCGAAAAGAATGCGCCGCATTCCCCGATACCACCAAAAATCTCTCTCGGCTCGCGCAATATTTTCAAACTCGGACGGGTTCATCATGCGGCGGCCGCACTATCGCCGGTGGCGTTGCTCCTGTATGTTTATATCGAGCCGCAACCTACCGCTGCAACCATCGTCCTGGCAATGCCTGACAGATGAGCCTTCCGGCTGCGGGTAACTTCCGCCGCCGGGCGAGCGTCCTGCTATGCAATGAGACTATTTTCGCTTGCCGGCGCCCTGCTCTTCGCTCTGGCCGGCGCGGCGGAGTCACAACAGGTTGTTGTTCGTCCCGCTCCGGCAGTTTCTTTCCCGGCGCCCGTCGATTCCAACAGTCCGGCGCTTTGGATGGGCGGCCAGTTCACCCTCTATAACTCCACCGGTCTGGGGCCCATTCGGAATATCGGCGCCAACCAATTTAATCTCTGGCAATCGCAGCCTGTTGTACTGGGGCCCTCCATTCATAGGCCGTATTGGATCGAGGCCACGTGGGTGGACGAAGACGGCTCCATTTTCGCCTGGTATCATTATGAGCCTCCGGGAGTGTGCGGCAGCTTGCCGCTGACCGCCCCGGAAATCGGCGCGCTTGTCTCGACCGACGGTGGCGCGAGCTTCATGGATCTGGGAATTATTCTCCAGAGCGGCTATGCTCCCGACTGCTCTTCGCAGAATGGATACTTTGCCGGCGGCCACGGAGATTTCTCCGTGGTGCTTGGCAGAACGCGAAAATATTTTTACTTTTTATTCAGTAACTACAGCGGTCCGCCGGAATCTCAAGGCATCGCCGTAGCTCGCCTGCCCTTCGAGCGCAGGAATAATCCTTTCGGTGCGGTGCAGAAGTATTGCCAGGGGGATTGGTTGGAGCCAGGCATCGGCGGCAACGTCACGGCTATTTTCCCAGCCAACGTCATCTGGAGCCGGCCGGATGCAGATGTTTTTTGGGGACCTTCCGTTCATTGGAATACTTACCTGAAGAGCTTTGTAATGCTTCTGAATCATTCGTGCTGCTCGCCGGGATGGCCGCAGGAGGGAGTCTATATCAGCTACAGCCGCAGCTTGGCGGAACCTGCCGATTGGACTACGCCGGTAAAAATCCTGGACGGTGTCGGCTGGTATCCGCAGGTGCTCGGCTTAGCCGGGAATGGAACCGACAAGCAGGCCGGCAGAGTGGCGCGCCTCTACGTAGACGGCGCCTCAAACTGGGAACTCCAGTTTGAGGGACAGGCCACCCCTGTTGTTCCGGGCGGCGAGAAATACTAAACAAAACCGTGGCTCCCGGACGGGCGCGCTATAATGTGCGCTTTTTTGCGGCGGAGCGTGAGCGGCTCAGCGGCGCCGCACCCGGTCGTCAACACAGCGCGGCGGTGCGCCCCGGTTGTTGAGCGCTTGCAGCCAGGTGACGCAGGAAAAGGAACCAGAGCCCCAGACACGCAAAGGGCGCTATGGACGTCCATAGAAGCAAAGTAGAAGGCGATCCTGCGCTCCAGCCGCCCCAGCGGTGATAATACTTTGTGAGCACCGCGACGGGTATCCCGTATAGCAGGGCCGCGAGCATGGCCAGCGCTGCAACTGACCGTGTCGCACGAGCCCGTGCAAAACTCGAGCCAGCGAAAGCTAAACCGGGGTATTGCAGGAGCTGGTAGTGTGTCCAGCAGATCGGAGAAGCTGCGAGGCTGAGCGTTGTCAAAGCCGCTAAAGCCCACGGCATCTGCGCCTCCGAAAGCATTCCGCGACAGACTTTTGCCAGGATGCAGGCGCAGGCCGCGAGCAGAATCGCACTCACAGTAACCGAGACTATTGCATAACCACGAGGCAAGTTTACCCCGCCGGCAGTGTTTCCATAGATCCAGGACGCTGGGATGCATCTACATTGGGACGCATCCAAAGCTCGCAGCATAACTGCGGGGATTGACCAGTTTAGCAAGGCGGGTGTGCCCATCCAATAAGAGGATTTCGATGGGAGGGCAGGTCCCGTCATCCACCCCGCCAGGATTGCCCAGGGAGCAGCCAGGCATGCGCCTGCCACAGCGCCCATCGCGACGATGGCCCGCCGCTCGCGACGAAGCACGAACGCCAGAGCTAGCACTCCCGGAAGAAATTTCAATGCGAATCCCAGCCCAACGGACGCCCCGCGGACGCCGCCTGTTCTCACGTACGCAACGGTCACGAGCAGCAGCAATAGCGGCCCGATTTGCCCCAGGGCTAGGTTTTCGGCAGCCGGACCGCCAAAGGCCCAGACTCCAGCCACACAGCATGCGGCAATGCTATCGCCGCCGGTGTAACGCCACATGAGAAACGCCGCATACAGCAGACAAGCGTGCGATATCAGGAACCATACCCACCTTGCGGCGGCGTATTTCAGGTGAGCGAGCGGTATGACCATGAGCGCAGGGAGCGGCGGATAGTCGTAATCGGCATCGCGAAACGGATTCGTCCCGGCTAACAGATCATGCGCCGCTTTGTAATAGTGCGAAAAGTCGCTCGGCTGCGGGAGGCCTTGTACCGGTTCCAGAACACTCGTTTTCAGATACCACAGAGCACACGCGCTTACGAACAGCCACAACAGAGCCCGCTCTGTGCGGGGGCCCTCCAGCGATGTTGCTTCATAGACTGGCGGCACCGTATTTCACGCACCTTGCGCGGTATTATACCAAGCGATGCCACGCGACCCGGTTCCAGAGACTTCAACTCGCGGTGTTAGGGTCCAGGACGGCTCGTTCTTCGCCGCTGCGTACGGTTTCCCTGCCAGGCGAGCTCTGGCCGCTACAAACCATGTGCCATTTAACCTGCCATCACGGAAGGCCGCACTGCACTTATAATGCTTCCGGTTCTGCGCGGGAATGGCATTTTTGCGGCCGAAAGCAGCAAAGGCTCGGGCCGCGGCCTCATCGGCGGTTGGGCAGTGGAGAAGCCGGTGGGGCTGTTTAAAAAAGGCGCCGGGAGTTGCAAAATCCGGCCGGCGCCGGCCAGCTGATGTCCGCTCTGCTTGTGGTCCGTGTAAAATGAAAGACTTGCCCCGGAATTCTTCAGGTTATCGAGGAGAAGCTATTGTGATGTACAAGAAGTTTACGTTGCCCGCCCTTGCCGTAGCAGGGGCTTTGGCATTTGCCGGCTCGGCGCGCGCGCAACTTAAGATTGCGGTGATCAACAGCCAGCGCGCCGTGTTGGAAACTGCGGAGATAAAAAAAGCCGCCGCCGATCTCGAGGCCAAATACAAGCCGCAGCAAGCCGAGATTGACAGGCGAACCAAGGAATTGCAGGCAATCCAAGAGAAGCTGGATTCCCAGCGCCTGACCCCGCAGCAGGTCGCAGAATTGCAGGCGGATGGCCAGCGCAAGCAGCGCGCCCTACAGCGGCTCACAGAAGACGTGCAAGGCGATGTGGACCGCGAACGCAGCGAGATACTCAACCGGGGCGGCCAACGCATGCAGGAGGTCGTAAAAAAGCTGGCCGAGGAGAAGGGCCTGGATTTGGTGGTAGACGCCTCCAACACGATTTACTTCAAGCCGGCCATGGATATCACGAATGAAGCCATCGCCGCTTATGACAAGCAGTATCCGCTGGCCAAGACTCCCTAGAATCGGGCGGATATGGGCTACCTGGATGAGTATGCGGAAAAGGGCCTGGCGGAGGAACGGCGCGCCCGGAAGATCAAGCGGGCCCTGCTCTCGTTGCTGGTTTGCCTGGTGATAACCGGCGCGCTGTACTATTGGTTCAAGAACTACAAGGAAGAGAAGCGGGTACAGGAGTTCATGACTGCGCTTGAGCGCGGTGATTACGCCGCTGCTTATTCCTACTGGGGCTGCAAGGTGGAGGCGCCCTGTCCCAACTACGACTACAAGAGTTTTCTCGAGGATTGGGGGCCGAACAGCCCGGTTGGGAAGGTCCAGTCATATCGGATGGGCATCTCACACGAGCGAGGCTCGGGAGTAGTCATACCGGTCTCAATCAACGGGCGCAAGCCGGTCGTGCTGTGGGTGGAAAAAAGCAACGGCGTGCTCGGCTTCGCCCCTCCTTTTTAGTGATCCGGCAAATAGAAGGCAAATCTCAAGCCGGTTGCCGCCGGAGCCGCAAAACCTCTACGCGGTGGGTGTTGCGTGGCCTGAGGCGTTTTCTCGCGCGCTCAAACCCCGTTCTCGACGATTTTCCCGGTTTTTAAAAAACTGAGTTGCACGTTGCGCTCCTGCGAAGCGTCGAATCTTAGTTGATGCTCCGAGTACTGGCGTTGCTCCTGTTGGCCTCAGCCGGCTGGGCCGATCAGGCATCTCAACTCTACAAGCAGGCCCGGCGCCTCGAAAAGGAAGGGGACGATCTGCGTGCATTCGCCGTGCTGACGCGAGTCATCGGCATGCGGCCGGAGGTGCAAAAGTACCAAGTCGCAGTCGAGCGGCTGCGTGTACGCGCGGCGCAGAGCTTGGCAGCCTTGGGACTCCCGCAGCAGGCGCAGGCTCTGGATCCCGTGAACCGCTATCTCCCCGCCGCTCTGGAAAAGCGCCAGAGCCTGGGGCCGCCGCCAACCGATGCCGAGCTCCGTGAGGCCGAGCAGGCGGCCCCGCCGCCCGAGCTCCGGCCCGCTCCCGGACCACGCAGTTTCCACTTGCGCGGGGATGCCCGTGTGCTCTATGAACAGGTGTTCCAGGCTTACGGCCTGAACGTGGTATTCGACTCCGACTTCACCGCCGGTCCGCCTTTGCGGTTTCAATTGGATCAGGTGGAGTTTCGCGACGCTCTGCATGCCCTCATGTCGGTCACCGGGACCTTCGTAGTTCCGCTGCACGAGAGGGTCGCTCTGGTGGCCAAGGACACCCAGCAGAAGCGCACGGAACTCGAGCCGACGATGGCCGAACTGCTGCCGATTCCGCAAACTGTTACTCCGGAAGAAGCAAATGAAGTGGGCCGGGCTGTACAGCAGGTATTGGACATCCGGCGGCTCACGGTGGATCCGGCCCGCCGCCAGGTTCTGGTGCGCGATACGGTCTCGCGCGTGCGGCTGGCAAGGGCGCTTTACGAAGAGCTGGCCCGTACCAGAGGCGAAATTATGCTGGATGTGGACCTGGTCTCCGTAAGCCGCGAAACCATGGCCAACCTCGGCTTGACGCCGCCCACTACGGTTCCGGTGACTGCCGGCTCGCGCGGTCCGGCGAACCTGGGCGGAGGCGAAACGCTGTTCGGCATCCAGGTGGCGAGCGCGGCGTTTGAGGCCGACAGCCTGCTATCCGAGGCCCGGCTCCTGTCGCGCTTCCAGTTGCGGGCCTCGGACGGGCTGCCAGCCAGCCTGCACGTCGGCCAGCGGTATCCGGTCGCCAACGCGATCTTTTCGCCGATCGTGATCACGCAGCAGATCCAGACATTGCAGCAAAACGGGCAGTTGATCCAGCCCTTCCCTTCGATCAACTTCGAGGATTTGGGTTTGGTGTTTAAAGTGACGCCCCGCGTCCACGACAGCCGCGAGGTCTCTCTGGCGCTCGAAGGGGAATTCCGCCAGCTCACGGGCCAGAGCTTTAACGGAGTGCCCGTAATTTCCGACCGCAAATTCAGCTCGTCGGTGCGGGTTCGGGAGGGGGAAATCAGCGTCGTTTCCGGACTGGCGGTCTTGCGCGCTACGCGCACGCGGAGCGGCTATGCCGGTCTGGCCCAGATTCCGATTTTGGGGCATTTGTTTCGCCGCGACACTTGGGATTTCGAGCAGGATGATCTGCTGATTACGATCACGCCTCATCTGATGATTCCGCCTCCGGGCGATCAAATCGCCCAGCGCACGCTGTATTGCGGAACTGAAACGCGAATTGTTTCGCCCTTGTAGCGCTCCGGTTGGTAGCTGGCCGGGTAAGCCGCGCGGTACACTACCCTTCACCGCACTTCCTGTCCTTACTCCTATGTCCCTGATGATTCGCGAAATTGAAGAGCAGCCGGAGACCCTGGAACGGACGCTCCGCGAGGAGCTGCCGCATGTGCGGCGGTTTCGCAGCTTTCTGGAGAAACGCCGCCCGCCGGTGATCGTGCTCGCCGCCCGCGGCACGTCGGACAACGCGGCGTTGTTCGGCCGCTACCTCCTAGAAACCACTACTGGCATCTTGTCGTCTTTGGCGGCCCCTTCCGTCCTCACCCTCTATCGATCCCAAATCCAGTGGCGCGGGGCGCTGGTCGTCGGAATCTCGCAGTCGGGCGAATCGACGGATACCAACTTGTTTCTCGAAGCCGCCCGCAAGGGCGGCGCTACGACGATCGGGGTGACCAATTCGGCTTCCAGCTCCATCACACGCCTGGTGGACGAGCTGTTTCTGGTTCGCGCCGGCAAAGAGCGCAGCGTGGCCGCCACCAAGACCTATACCGGTCAGTTGCTGATGATGTACCTGCTCGCCTATGCCTTGGGCGCTCCGCTGGAGCCCGCCCGGATGGAGCGGCTGCCGGCGGCTGCCGAGCGTGCCCTGCGGTTGAAGCCTGCTATCGCGGAAATGGCCGAACGTTACCGCTATATGGACCACGCCGTGGTGGTGGGTCGCGGGCTCAATTACGCCAACGCGTTTGAGTTCGCCCTGAAGATGATGGAAACGTGTTATGTGGTCGCAGAGCGGTTTTCGAGCGCCGACTTTCTGCACGGGCCGATCGCCCTGGTCGAGCGCGCCTTTCCCGTATTTCTCTTCGCCCCGCCCGGGCCGACCCGGAACGCCACCCGCACGATACTGGAGAAGCTGCGGAAGCTCGAGGCCGAAACGATCGTGATCGGCGAAGCTGGAGACACCACAAACGTCCCTTACGCGACAAGGCGCATCTCCGTGCCGGGCGGGGTCCGCCCTGCCAAAGGGCTTCCGGCAGACCTGTTCACCCCGATCCCCTACATCGTTCCCGCCCAGCTATTTGCCGCAACACTGGCCGTTCAAAAAGGCCTGAACCCCGACCGGCCGCGGACTCTCACCAAGATTACTCGAACGATCTAGATGCCCCGTTTAACAGCCTTGATTCCGCGGGCTGGCGCGGCTCGCAACGACACCCGGCGCCGCAGCCTAGTCATACAGCGCAGCCATCCCGATCCGCCAGCCCCCCCATTTCTACAACAGCTTTGCTACAGCGTTACTCTTTGGCGACAGCAAGCATTTTATTGAACCGCTTGCTGAAATCGGTCCAGGCCTCGAGGCTGGCCTCCAGCCGCGCCCGGCCTTGGCGGGTGAGACGATAATACTTCCTGTCCGGACCACCGCTGGCGGAATCTTTCCAATATCCGGCGATGAGTTTCGCTTCCTCCATCCTTCGCAGAGTGGGATACAAAAACCCCTGCTTGAATTCGAAAAACCCTTCGCTCCGTTCCTTTACTTCCCGGGATATGTCGTAGCCATATCTGTCACCTTTCGTCAGAATGGCCAGGATAAGGATCTCAGTGGTCCCCATCTTGAGTTGCTTCAAGATTTTCTTTCTTGGTTCCATTTCCCCTCGTCCATGACTTTGTCGATAAGAGCTTCTTGCGCGAAGCCCCTCGGCAGCCATTCTTGATGAATGCGCTACGCAAAAGCAAGTCTTTTATGAAATTAATCTAATTGCGCGTGCGGCCGGGAAGGCAAATCACGGCGGGCCGGATGCAGCCGGAGCGGAGGATCACTTCTTTTCGCTGAGGAGTCCCCAGCCCATGCTGAAAAGGCCGCTGATCATCATGGCTACACTGACCTTCAGCGGCAGTTCCTGGCAGAAGAAGCAATAGCCCCAGACGATCAGAATGACGGCTCCAAGTTTGAACATCCCTGGCTCCTACAAGAGTGAGCTTTGTGGCAAAGGCGGTACCAAAAAACAGTGTCTATCAAAACAGGCCGGGACTGCAAGCACTTGGGAACATATCTTTGCCTTAGAGTGGATAGTACTAAAGTTGGAATTTTGAGCCCAGTGAATGTCTGAGCAACGCGAAATCTCGGTTTTCCGGCCGAAGATCCTGAATCGATCCCGGCGCAGCCAACCGGCGCGCGGGGCAGCGTCGGGCGTCACGCGCCGGCCGGGCGGGAGTCGGCGAGCTTCTGGGCCTGGGCCACCAGTGCGTTAAAGAATTTCTTGATCATCATTTTCGTCGTCATATCGAGCATGCGCTCGCCGACGCTTGCCAGCAGCCCGCCCACTTGAACGTCGCCGGCGAAACTCACCTTGGTCCCATTGCCATCCGGCGCAAGCTGCAAGACGCCGTTGCCGCGGACGTGACCAAGCTTGCCCTGGCCCTGAATCTCCAGGCGGTAGCTGGCCGGGGGTGTTTTCTCCGAGATGCGAACCTTGCCTGCAAACAGCCCCTGGATGCTCGAGACGGCGATCTTCATTTTCATTTCGTACTCATCGGGCGCCGCAGGCGCCAGGCTCTCGCAGCCCGGTATGGCCCGGCTGAGAACCTCGGTATTGAGCAGCAAGTCCCAGGCCGCCGGCTGGGGAAGCGGAAGAGAGTACTCGCCCTGTACCTTCATTTCACCCGCGAAAGAGCGGTGTCCAAAGCGCGCCGAGTCCAGACCTGAGCCAGATGCGCGCGGTACTCGGGCGCGGCGTAAACATCCGCGAGCGGCTCGACCCCCTGCGCCGCCAAACGGGCTGCCTCTCCCAAGACGGCCGGTGTGGCCGGTTTGCCTTGCAGCGCGGCTTCAACAGCCGTTGCCGCATAGGGCCGCGAAGCCACACCCGTGATGCCTACCCGTGCAAAGGAGATGCTGCCGCCCTTCACGCCGAGTTGGGCTGCCACGCCGGCGACGGCGAAACCTGAGGCCGGCTGTTGTTGCTTCAGGTAAGCCCATCCCGTACCGGGCGGGTCCACAGGCACGAGGACTTCATATAGGATTTCCTTCGGCTCGAGCGCGGTGCTGAACGCATCCACGAGAAATTCGTCGATGGGCAGCGTGCGCTCCCCTTTGGCGCTTACCAGCCGCACCTGCGCCCGCAGGGCCTGGAGGGCTGCTGGGTAATCGGCCGCGGGATCGGCATGGGAAAGGCTTCCGCCCATAGTGCCCAGGTTTCGGACTTGGATGTCGCCGATCCGCCCCGCGGCCTCCGCCAGCAGTGGGCACCTTTGGCGAAGGGTTTCGGAGGTCTCAATCTGATTGTGAGTGCTCATCGCGCCGATGCGGATCGAGCCGTTGGTTTCAACGATGTAATTCAGCTCCGCGATATGGCCCAGATCGATCAGGCTTGCCGGGGCCGAAAGACGGAGCTTCATCATCGGAATGAGGCTCTGGCCGCCGGCCAGCACGCGGCTGTCCTCGTGAGCTGCGAGCAGGCGCAGTGCCTCGGAAACCGACTCGGGGGCGTAGTACTCGAATGGCTGGGAGATCATGCCTGGCTCCTTTCCGAAATCAGCCGCCAGATCCTCTGGGGCGTCATGGGCATGTCTACGTGCAGGACGCCGAGCGGCGAGAGGGCGTCCACGACCGCATTGACCAGGGCGGGCGAGCAGCCGATCGTTCCCGCCTCGCCGACGCCTTTCACGCCCATCGGATTCACGGGCGAGGGCGTTACGGTGCGGTCCAATTCGATTTCCGGAACATGGTGCGCTTTGGGAATTGCATAGTTCATCAGTTCGCCGGTGATGAGCTGGCCGTTCTCATCGTAAATTGCTTCCTCGAGCAGCGCCTGGCCCAAGCCCTGAGCTACGCCCCCGTGCACCTGGCCGTCCACAAGCAGCGGGTTGATCACATTGCCGCAATCATCCACCGCGATATAGCGCAGTATTTTGATTTCTCCGGTTTCTTTATCGATCTCGACCACGGCGATGTGCGCTCCGAAGGGGAAGGCGAAATTCGAGGGTTCGAAGAACCGGGTCGCCACCAGCCCAGGCTCCAGGCCTGGCTGGGGATGCCGGACGATGTGAGCCTCCAGGGCTACCTCGCCGATGGTGGCTGTTTTCGAACTCTTGGGGCTCGAGAAAACGCCGCCCTCAAACCGCACGTCGTCCGGCTGCACGCCCAGCATCGGGGCTGCGAACCGGATGCACTTGGCGCGCAGGTCATCCAGGGCCTGATAAACTGCCGCACCTCCGACCGCCGTCGCCCGGCTGCCGAACGTGCCGATGCCATACTGCACGACGGAGGTATCCCCATGGATGACGACGACGTCATCGGGCGTTACGCCAAGCTTATCAGCCGCAAGCTGGGCGAAGCTGGTCTCCTGGCCCTGGCCGTGGGGCGAAGCGCCGGTCATGATGGTTACCTTGGCCGTCGGCTCGATCTTGACCGTGGCGCTTTCCCAACCGCCGGCCGGCGTCGCCGGCGATGGGCCGAAAGCGCAGATTTCGCCGTAGGTCGATATGCCGATGCCGTAGTGCCGCCCCTGGCGCCGCGCTGCGCGCTGTTCCTCGCGCGTTTTGGAGTAGTCGAGAATCTCCAGCGCGCGGTTCAGCGGTGCGGCGTAGTCGCCGCTGTCGTAGTTCAAGCCCGTAGCTGTGGTGAACGGAAAAGCGTCTTTCGGCGGGAAGTTCTTCAGCCGGATCTCGGCGGGATCCATTTTCAGCGTGGCCGCCAGAATGTCGACCATCCTTTCGATGACGTGCGTGGCCTCGGGCCTTCCCGCCCCGCGATAGGCGTCGGTCGGCGCCGCGTTGGTGAACACGCCGATCACATCCGCCTCGATATTGTGAAAGTCGTACAGGCCGGGCATCATCAGCACCGACAAGGTGGGAATCAGCGGGCCGAGCAACTGGTGATAGGCGCCAAGGTCCTGGATGAGCTTCAGCTTCATCCCCGTAATCCGGCCGTCCTTGGTGGCCGCCAGTTCGGCGTAATCGACGTGGCCGCGCCCGTGAATGGTGGTTTGGAAGTTTTCACGGCGGCTCTCTATCCATTTGATGGGCTTGTTCACCCGCATGGCGATGAACCCCATCAGGGCCTCTTCAGCGTAAACATTCAGCTTGCTGCCGAAGCCGCCCCCGACTTCGGGCGCGATGACGCGCAGATGGTTCTCGGGAATCCCCAGCATCAGCGCTACCTGGGTCCGCATCAGGTGGGGAATCTGCGTCGAGGAATAGATGGTCAGATACTTGTCCCCCGAGCGCCATTCCGCGACGACACCCCGCGTCTCCATGGCCATCGGCACCAAGCGCTGGCTGACGATGCGCTGCCTTACAATCACGCCGTTCTTTTCCGCCTCGGCAAACGCCTTCTTGCAGTCGCCGCCCTCGGTATGCTGGGTGAAGGCGATGTTGTCGGGCCACTCCGGGTGGACCGCCGGCGCCCCCGGCTCAAGCGCCTTCTCCGGGTCCGCCACTGCGGGCAGCGGGTCGTAGTCTACCTCGATCAAATCGGCCGCATCCGCCGCCAGGTAGCGGTCGCTCGCGACCACTACCGCGACCGGATGGCCGACATAATACACGCGGTTTGTAGCCAGGATAGTGTGCTTGGGCACACGCAGGCCAGGAAGCGCTGCCGCGCAAGGAACCGGCCCCACGCCCTCCACGTCCGCACCGGTAAAGACGGCGTGTACGCCTGGGGCCTTCGCTGCCGCTTCGGTCCGTACGCTCTTGACGCGTGCGGCTGCGTGCGGGCTGCGGACGATCGCGGCGTAGAGCATCCCCGGCAGCTTCACGTCGTCCACATAGGTGGCCGTCCCCGTGATCAGCCGCGGGTCTTCGCGCCGCCGGAGGCGCCGTCCTACATACGTTTCAGTCCTGGTTGGTGTTGTTGTAGCCATCGTGCCACCTCTCGGATCGGAAGTCGATATCGGGATTTTTCTTCCCCGCGCGCCGATCAGGCCCGGGCGCTGAGCTTCTTGGCCGCCGCCTGAACGGCGTTAACGATGTGCATATAGCCGGTGCACCGGCAAAGATTGCCCTCCAGCCCATGGCGGATCTCCTCCCGGCTCGGGTTGGGGTGGTCCGAAAGAAGCTGGCAGGAGGTCATGATCATGCCGGGGGTGCAGTAGCCGCACTGTAAGCCGTGCTCATTCCAGAACGCCTCCTGCACCGGATGCAGATTCCCATTGGTCGCCAGGCCTTCCACCGTCTCCACCTTGCGTCCATCGGCCTGGACCGCGAATACCGTGCAGGACTTGACCGCGCGGCCCTCCAGCAGCACCGTGCAGGCTCCGCACACGCTGGTTTCACAGCCCACGTGGGTTCCCGTAAGGCCCGCAATCTCGCGCAGGAAATGCACCAGCAGCAGGCGCGGCTCGACGTTCGCTTCGACCGTATTTCCGTTGACTGTCACACGGATCCGTTTCTGCATGGTGAGCTCCTATGGATAGGGATTTCATCATGCAGCAAACATCGTCCAAAATCAAGGGCGCGGCGCGGGTTTGTCCGGTGTTTCGCGGGCCGCAAAAAGGGTACGGAATTCGGCTCAGGAAGAAAGGCTCGGAGAGGGATCCGGGCCGTTTCCTCCGCTTGCTAGCGGATCATCCGAGCCTGGGCAAGATCTTGGGCGGCTTTCGTATAAGAATTTGGATCAGGAGCCGGGAAAGCAAAAAACCAGTTCCGCCCGGCCCATATCCAGGCCGCGTCAGCGAGAGCCGATAGCCACGGGGTTTTAGCGGTACCGGTAGGTAATGCGGCCGCGGGTCAAATCGTACGGCGACAGCTCGATCGTCACTTTGTCGCCGGCAAGAATGCGAATCCGGTTCTTGCGGAGCTTGCCGGCGATGTGCGCCAGCACGACGTGCTTGTCCTCCAGCTCCACGCTGAACATGCCGCCCGGAAATTTTTCTACTACTGTGCCTGTAACCTCGATACCCTCTTCTTTGCTCATCCGCCCATATCATACCGAGGTTCGCGGGCCCCAGGCAACAACCGGCTGCGTCCCAACGGCCGCGGCCCGACGAATTCTCCGGGCTGCGAACGGCATCGCCCGGGGCGTTCCCTGTTGGACGGACTGCGTTGTGGCAATCGGGAACGCGCCCCACCGCAGAGCGGCGCGCGCTCGCCTCCGGCCGGACGCTAGAACACAAAACCGATCTCGGCGTTGTATGTCCGCGGAGGGACGAAATGCGTTCCGCTGAACGTCGAGAGAAAGTTATAAAGCGCCGCCTTGTTTGTCAAATTGACGACCATCCATTGCACGGTGATCCGCCGTGGGCCGTCGCTCCGGAACAGATTGTCCGTACCGATTCCGAGATCGAACAGATGGCGCGGGGCTACGCGCGGCGGGTTGTGATCGTCGTCGGCCGCGCCGGGGGAGGGAATCCGCAGCAGGGCCGCTCCGTATTGCGGCGACCCACAGGATGTGATTGGGCTGCCCAGGCTCGCGCGCTGGCTGCCGCAGAAAAAACCGATCGCGGCTTGCTGGGCCGCCGTCAGGCTGAGCGCCGCGTGCAGATCAGGCACAGACCCGGCCACTTCGCCGCTGTCATAGCGCCAAGTGAAGCCGAACCACCATCCGTTTCGGGGCCTCTGATATCGCAGATTGGTCGTTTGCTGAAAGGCCTGATCATGGTCGATGCGGAAGACTCCCGTATTGAGGGGCGAATTGAAGATCAGGCCGCCGTTTTCCGGACCGAAGTACCGCGCGCGTGTGTGGCCGATGTTAGTGTAGGCCTGCAACCCATGTAGATTGGGCGTGCTGAAGCGGACCGAAACGCCGTCTATCTTCGATTTGCGCCAGGAAATAGGGAAAGCGATCGGCGTGTTAAACAGCGTATCGAAATCAAAGGCGTTGGCGGTGTACTTCCAAAAATAATCAGAATCCACCAGCAGAAAGCGCCCGAAACTCTGCTGAAGACCAACATTGTATTGATTGCGCCGGCCTGGCTGGAGCGGCTTGCTGGCAAACGCCCCGAAGACGTTGGTGGCGAGGCCGCCCGCTCCTGTGGCGCTCGATAAAACGAGATTCTCGTTGTACGGGGTCTCGAACGTGCGTGAGTATGCCGCGCGCAGAACGGTGCTGGTCGGCTTGAGGCGATAGGAAACACCCAGGCGCGGCTGAACGCCCGAGGCCTGACTGAGACCGTCGTATTCGTCGACGCGCAGGCCGGGGTTTAACGTCCAGTTTCCCCAGGTGATCGAATCCTGCACATAGAACGCAAACTGGTTGATATTGGCGGCTCCGGCAAACCGGAACAAGCTGCCGCCACGGGTCAGATCAAAAGGCACGAGCCCAAGGTTCAGATCCGGGTTCGCCTCCAGCCCGAAGCCGGGGCAGGCGGCCGGGTCCGTCACTGAAGGCGGGCCCTGCGGAGTCCCGGTTGCATCGACGCAGACCGGGTTAAAGCCCGGATCGGTGATGCCGAGGCGGAAATTTTCCTTGAGGCGCGTCTGCATCAGTTGCACTCCGATTTTCAGATTGTGCCCGCCGCGGACATAAGAAAAGTCAACCTTCCCGCCGTAATTAAGCAGCCGGCGTCCCTGGCCCAGCGTGGCTGGAGAGTCTGCAAAGGGATCGGCGCTGGGAAAGTAGCTCACCTGGTCCTCGCGGATGAACGGGCTCACGGTGAGGAGCGCCTGCGGGCTGAAGGTGTGCTGGTAGCCGGGTGCGATATTCATGGTGATGACCCGCTGGCGCTGGTCCTGCTGCGGCTGATCGTAGGTATCGGGTATTTGAAACCAGTTGCGCGCGGCGAACAGATTCAGGTGCAGGGCGTCGCGGCCGCCCGGCTGATAATCGATCCGGTCGAAAAACGTTCCGTTGTTGCCGATATCGTGCATCGGGTGAAACTCCGGCGAGTCCAAAAACCGCCCCGACCGCTGGGCGTTGAATACCAGAAAATTCCCGAATTTGGCTGTTCCCAGACCCAGGGATGCCTGCTCCCCGGCTGTGCCAAAAGATCCGTACTGTGCATTGAAGCTGCCGTGCGGCGGTTGCCCCAGGCCGGATCGGGTCACCGCGTTCACCACCAGACTCGTTTTGTCCCCGTACTCGGCGCCCGGGGCGCCCGTGATCAATTCCATGGATTGAATGGCGTTCAACGGCAACTGCGTTGAAAACTGCTTGCTCTGCTGATCGCTGATCGGCTGATTGTCCACAGAAAAGGTCACCTGCGCGTGATCGCCGAGAGGATGGAAGAAACCGTTCGAGTCGGAGACGACGCCGGGACTGCCCAAGATGATGGCATCGCTCAGCGCCGACCCCGGCGATAGCGCCGGGAGTTTGGAAAAACTGCTCTGGTCAATATCGTTGTGAGCGTATGGCACGTTTTCCAGGGCCGATCCCTCGGCCTCCACCGTGACGGTGGTCTGTCCGCCGGCCACGCTAAGGGAGAGCTTTAGGGTTAACGGCACAGCGGAACGCACGGATATTTCCTGTTCGCTTGGGTTGAACCCGGGAGCAGAGGCCGTCACATGATACGAGTTCGGCGGAACGTTGCGGAACCGGAAGGCCCCTGCGGCGTCCGTCGCAGCCGACCGCTGGTAACCGGTAATGCGGTTTTCGATTGTGACGCTTGCTCCTGCAATGGCTGCTCCCGTGGGATCCAGGATCGAGCCATCGATAGAACCGCCCGATTGCGCAACGGCGCTGGGCGGCGCGGCCAAAAAGAAAGCACAACTTGCGGCGATAATTTGTAGCGCCGCGCAAAATTTCCACGCACTATCCAAAACAGGCAGTCTTGCCGGCATAGTCAACTCTCCCTTTCGATCGGGCGGAATAGACAACGAAAGCTCTGCGGGCTCTATGCCGCAGGCCAGGGCGCAGTTGCATCGATTCGGGGGAAGCGATTATGCGGGCGGTGCTCGAGGGGGATTCGGGCGGGCGGCCGCCTCGAGAATCGGGCTCAGTTCACTGCTCTCGATGCGCCATTCCACGAGTTGGGCGGCTTGGACCTGGGTGCTAACATACGGCTCCAGCGTGGGCATGTGGCCGCTGCGGCACAGCGCGCACGTGCGGTCTTCGAAGGAGCCGTGGGAATGGGCGGGCAGGAAAACCGCGTTAGAGACGACTAGAAACGCCAGCGTTGCAAGCAACGCGAGCCACGATTTCCACGAAGGTCGGCGGTACGCGGCCATCCAAAGGCTCAGATCTGTCGGCCAATGGACGCCAGAAAGACGCCGCAGGTTTCCGAAAAAGATTGGGTTCAGAAATCAGCGAATCGCTCCGGGAAAAAAACGGCATGCTGTGCTCGTGCGCCGCCGGAAGGTTGGCGGCGCCTGCCCTCAGGGTGAAGCGGAGCCGCTACCCGCACCCTCAGCGCAATCGGCGTGTGGCGATTGATCCGCTTTCCTCCCACGCAGCCAGAACCGAGCCGTCCGAAAGCGCCGTGAGCGCCGGGAAGGCGCCGGACTGAGACAACGTAACGGGAGCAGCCGATCCCGGCTCGCTCACTTCGATCCGGGAGCCGTCGTTCCACGCCACATAAGGCCCTTTCTTGCCAACAGTCATGGAAACGTCTTTGCCGCGGCCGAGCGGGATTTCCCGCCCGGGCTCGGCAAGAAACACCCTTTCTTCCCGGCGCCACGCGCTGACAACCCTGCCGTTTTCCAGCGCGACCGATCCCCCGTCCATCGGGCAGGCTTTCAGAGGCCAGAAGTTGACGCCTGTTTTCTGCGGCTTGGCGACGACCTTGCCGTTGCGTACCCGTACAACGTACATGTCCCGCATTCCGTCAAGCACATTGCGGAACATCACCACGAACTCCCCGCCACCCGCCGAAACCAGCGAGGGGTGGCAGCACTCGCAGATGGTGCCGGCCGGGGACTCATAAACCAGTAGGTTCTTCGACCATGTAAGGCCGGCGTCGTCGGAAAACGCGCCATAGAGACGAGTTCCCTTAGCCCGCAGATCGAGCCACACGGCCGCAGCATGGCCCTGCGCATCGGCGGCCATGGCGTGCAAGCCCTCCCGCGCCGATCGCGGCACGTCGTTGATCGCGACAGGCTGGGACCAGGTGCGCCCGCCGTCTGTGGACCGCCACAGTAGCAGATCTCCGTCTGCCGCCAGGCCGTGCGCATGCTCGTCCGTGGCCGGCGTCTGGCCGCTGACGGCGCTGATCAAAATCGTTTTCCCGGCGAAGGCGATGCGCGGCCCGCGATGATGGCCCAGCGCGAGCACGGGCAGCGTAGCGACGCGGACCGGCGCCGAAAAGGTTTCTCCGTTGTCCTTCGATTGGGCAAACAGGATGGAGCCGCCGCTGCCGAACACCATGCCGACCTGGCCGTTCGCCGCAGCCAGTTGCGGCTGCCGGTTCGGAGCGCTCTCCGAGAGCGGGCGGATGTTCATTGCCAGCAGGAACAACAGGATCCAAGCCATGACGGGCCTCCTCTAAGACTATACCCGAATCTTCGACTATACCCGAATCTTCCTGTCCCATGGCCCTTGACTGGGCGGGATCTCGAACCGCACGGCGGCTGCCGGGCTGGCAGGGGCGGGCCGCCGCCGGATTCCCGGGAATGCCAAACCTGCGCCGGTCGAGTCGCGCTCCGCCGGGCGCCGGAAGGGACCTTGTAGCGCTCTAAAGTAAAAAACATATTGTAAATGTTTTGTTTTTCGGCGTGCCGCTCCTGCCTGCCGCTGCTTCAGCCGAGCAATTGATACCGCTCCCCGCCGCCGCGCCGGCGATTCCTCTGGGACTGGATTTCCGCCTCCGGTCCCGGAGGAAAACCCGCTCACCGCCGAAAGATCGAAATCGGGCCGCTGGCTGTTTTTTAATCCCGTCTCTCGCCCGACGGGCTCATTGCCCGCACGTGATGGCCACGATCCCAGAGCGCCTTCTCTGACGGCCGCCCGACCGCCGTGGGTGTGGGCCGGGGCCGCGGGAATGCTCCGGCCAGGGCGGAGTGCGGTCTTGTGAGCGGGGGTACATGCCGGGGGCGCACCTGAAATTTTCCCTTGCATCCTGCGGCGACCTTTGGTAATCTCATGTTGTATCAGTTGACCGCTGGCACCTCTTGGTGTCTGCGGTTTGGAAGGTTAGGTAACAAAATCCCGGTCATGCGCCACGCAGCCGGGACGGAATACGGCCTACCTGAGCGGTCTTTCAAGTTTTTCGAAATTCTGGTGCTCGGTTTTTCCCCGCGAGCGCGAGTTCTGTGCGGGGCCGGGCGCTGATTGGTTTCGAGGCCAGTCTGGCCTGGGGAGTTGTAGCTGCCCGAGAAGGGCAGCGGCAGCGGCGATCCGGCTGGGCGCAGATCTTTGACAATCTGGTTGGATGCAAATTCGTAATTCGTCATGTTTTGAGTTCAACCGGGCGAACGAAACTCACGAGTTAGTTGTGCTTCCGCCGTGCGGGGGTCTCCTCGCAACGTGCCGCAGCCGCAAGGCGGCGGCCGGGGTGGAAGGTGCAACGACAATTTTTTTCGAGAGTTTGATCCCGGCTCAGAATCAACGCTGGCGGCGCGCCTAACACATGCAAGTCGAACGAGAAAGCGGGGGCAACCCCGTGAGTAAAGTGGCGCACGGGTGAGTAACACGTGGATAACCTACCATGGAGTGGGGAATAACCTGGGGAAACCCGGGCTAATACCGCATACGTTCCCTGGAACACAAGTTCCGGGGAGGAAAGGCGCAAGCCGCTCCAAGAGGGGTCCGCGGCCGATTAGGTAGTTGGTAGGGTAATGGCCTACCAAGCCTGGGATCGGTAGCCGGCCTGAGAGGGCACACGGCCACACTGGCACTGAAACACGGGCCAGACTCCTACGGGAGGCAGCAGTGGGGAATCTTGCACAATGGGGGAAACCCTGATGCAGCGACGCCGCGTGAGTGATGAAGCCCTTCGGGGTGTAAAGCTCTTTTGGCGGGGAAAATGATGATGGTACCCGCCGAATAAGCTGCGGCTAACTACGTGCCAGCAGCCGCGGTAATACGTAGGCAGCAA
>DASREK010000035.1:0-17964 GCA_035652135.1 Bryobacterales bacterium
AACATCTGCTATCTCGGAGGGGAAGTGAAAGATCCGTCGCGAACAATTCCCCGGGCGGTGATTCTCTCGCTGTTGTTTGTGGCTGCCATTTATCTGCTGATGAGCACCAGCGTGATCGCGGTCGTGCCCTGGCAGGAAGCAGCGCGCTCCACTGCCATTGCTTCGGACATGCTCGCCCGCATCTATGGCGGCTGGGCAGGAACGGCCGCCACGGTCCTGGTGTTGTGGACGACATTTGCGGCTCTATTCGCGCTGATGCTCGGCTACACACGCATTCCCTACGCCGCTGCTGTGGATGGGCGCTTCTTCTCGGTGTTCGCCCGGCTGCATCCCCGGGGGCGATTTCCTCACGTATCCCTGCTGGTGCTGGGGGCGGTCTCGATGGCGCTGTGCGTCTTCGATCTTGAGGCGATTATCAAGGCGCTCATCGTAATTCAGATCGCGGTGCAGGTGCTGGCGCAAATTGTCGCCGTGACGTTCATCCGGCGCTGCCGGCCCGACATCCATCGGCCATTCCATATGTGGCTCTACCCGCTGCCGAGCGTAGTGGCGTTCGCATTGTGGAGCTATGTGCTGGTCACTTCCGGCTGGCGCTTTATCGCCGGGGGCTTCGCCGTGTTGTTTGCCGGCATCGTCCTGTTCCTCTGCCGGGCCCGGTCCCACCGGGAGTGGCCCTTCCGCCCGGCAGCGGAAGCCGGGCAAGGAGAGAAAGCGACAGCCGAAACCGGCCAGTAAAGGCCTCTCTGCCGATCGATTCAACCGCCTTGCGCCCCGGCTCTTTGGGGCAATCCCGCCGCCGGCCGTTTTTTTGCGGGGACAGCCTTCCTGAGCAACAGCCTTCCTGAACAACGGATAAAGGGAAGGAGAGACCCGGCGCCGGCAACAACCTTTTCCGCGCCAGTTCTGAGAACAGTCAATCAGCCTTGGACGATTCTCGCGCTATTGTCGCCCGGTTGACCAAACCAAAGGCCGGCTTCCGTTTTTGCCGCCGAAAGCCGGCTCGGGTTTTGCGGCCCCCTCAACCCGCTGAGTTGGCGAGTTGCCATTACTGCGCCGGAGGCGCGATGCCGCGTCCAGCGGTCAAAAGTAGAACTTGAGCGCCATCTGGATCTCCCGTGTGGGCACCTGCAACGATGTGATCTGCCCGAATCCGCCCGAGGTCACGCTCGTGTTCGGCGGCGCGAACTGGGGATGATTCCACAGGTTGAAGAACTCGCTGCGAAACTCGAAGTACTTGGATTCCGTCACAGGGAATTTCTTGAACGCCGAAAAGTCCCAGTTATTCAGCCCTGGGCCGTAAAAAGTGTTTGGGCCACAGGTGCCGAACGTGCCGGCAGCCGGTATTCCGAACGAGCTCTTGCTGAACCAGGCGTTGAGCGGTCCTCCCGTAGTCACGGGGCTAAGACAATTGGCGCGCGCGTTGGCGCCGCCGTTCGGAGCAGTTCCTGAGAGGCTCGCGGGAGCGGTCGCCGTCAGTGCCGCCCCGGTGCTGAATGTAGTGATTCCATTGATCTGCCAGTTGCCCAACGCGTAGGTCACCGGGCCGGGACCGTTCAGCCAGTGCTTCCCCTTGCCCCAGGGCAGCTCATAGACGTAGCTCAGCACGAAGCGGTGGCGCTGGTCGAAAGCCGATGGCCCGTAATCGGCGCGGTTGTTGTACGCGTTCTGGGGGAAGACCTGCACGCCGCCACTGAAGCCTGCGGAGAGATTGTCCAGCACATCCCCGAGACTTTTGCTCCAGGTATAAGAAGCGAGGAAGCTCAATCCGTTGGAATACTTCTTCTCCACCCGCATTTCCAGCGCGTGGAAATTGGTATCTCCGTTGGCGGCCAGATATTCGATAAAGCCGTTGCCGAAAGTGGGCTGATAAGGGAATACCACGCTTGCAGGGTTTCCGTACGTGGTCAGGATGCCTTGATTCAAGTTGCGCAACTTACGAACCTTGTGCGCATAGTTCCCAACTCCGGAAAGCTCGAACACCGTGTCGTGGCCGAGATCGAACTGCACGCCCAGGCTGGCTTGCTCGACATACGGCGAACGCATGTTCTGGTCCATGGCGCGGAATTGAATCTGTGTGAGGAACTTCGGGTCGGTGATGCTGGGAGGCGACAGAGTCGGGTAGCCGTTGCGGAGGAAAAAGACCGGGGGCTGGGTCGGCCCCACGCCGATGGCTGTATCGATGAACTGCGGCGGGTTGAGTTGCACCACGCTCTCGCTGCCCACCACGTCATACGCCTGATAAAAGACGCCAAATCCGCCGCGGACTACCACCCGCTTGGTCGGGTTGTAGGCGAAGCCCACGCGCGGCGCAAAATTATTTTTGTCGGGATTGACGAGCGCCCGCTGGAATACGCCGCCATTGCTCGCTAATATGACACGGCCACCATTGGCCGAGTCGAAATTGGAAGTGTGATTATCGCGCTCAATCCACGGCGTGAAGTATTCGTAGCGGACGCCGTAATTCAGCGTAAAGGTCGACGTGAGGCGCCAGGTATCCTGGGCATAGAAGTTTGTCCCGTTCATGTAATCGTGGTAGACGAACGGGCTGCTGAGGTTGAAGGTGGTCACGTTGCCCAGGAGGAGGTTGGCAAGTCCGGCGAAGCTGCTGGTGCCGCTCGCCCCGACATACAAATTGTTATCCACCGTCATGGCGCCCTGCGGCGCGCGGATGTCGAGCGTATTCTGGGTGTAGCGCTTCCACTCGAAGCCGTATTTGAAGCTGTGTTTGCCCTTCACCATCGAGAGGTTGTCCAGCGCCTGCCACACCTGAGAAACCTGGAATTGCGGCCGCCACTCTGAAGTGCCGAGTTTCGGAAAGCCGCCCACGTTCATGGCGGGAATGCCGGAGCTCAGCGGGGTGTTCGGTACATTCTTCAACCCGACTTTGTCTGCGGCGCTGCCGGGCGGGGAAAACGGCGTTTCAGCGGCGTTCCGCCGCGAAAAGGAGAATCGGGCTTCGTTCACCAGCGTGGGGCTGAACACATGGGTCCAGGAAGTGGCCGCCTGCTGGCTGGTCACCGGGTTGTTCGCGGTGAAACCGCCCGTGGAGAGCGGATTGACTGCGGTAAAAGGCCCCACCTCAACCAGCGCCACCGGCTTGTAATAGCTGTAGCGAACGAACATGCTGTCCTTATCCGAGGCCCTTTCGTCTATCTTGGCGTCCACCAGGTTCGAATTGGTCGGAACGCTGGCGTTGGCGAAGTAATTCGCCTGCCCCGTGAACGGCCCTGGAACCGTGGGGTCCGGGTACAGGTTGGCGTATGCTAGGCCAACCGGATCGATGCAGCGCTGCTGGATCACGTTGTTTACGATGCAGCCGCCCTCGGAAGGGATCACGCTGCTCGGATCCTTCAGTGACGCCAGCCCGCTAAAATCGCCTTTCTTCATCGCAGGGGTTGGAACCGTAGCAGCCAGCGTTTGGGCCTTTCGGATTCGCAGGAAACTGAAATCGGAGAAGAAGAACGTCTTATCGCGGCCGTCATAAACGCCCGGCAGATATACGGGGCCTCCCACAGTGAATCCACCCTCGTTCCGGACGAAATTTCCCTTCTTGATTCCCGCCGTATTCGCAAAAAAGTCGTTGGCATCGAGCGCTGAGTTCCGGAGGAAGTGGTACAGGTCGCCGTGCAACTGGTTAGTCCCGGATTTCAGCGCAGCGTTGATCACCGCTCCCTGCGCCGTGCCGAATTCAGCGGAATAAGTGCGGGTCTGCACCTTGAATTCCTGAATAGCATCGGGCGGAGGCTGGATGATTTGAGGCGAGCCGCCGAACAACCCCTCGCCGGCCGTGTTGTTGTCCACGCCGTCCAGGGCGAAATAATTGTGCAGGGAGAAATTGCCATTCACGTTAAACCGCGCGGGGGAAGGATTGCCCGTGCCCGGGCGCGGAAATACGCCGGGCGCCAGCAAAGCCAGGTCTTCGTAATGGCGGCCGTTCAGCGGGAGATCCACAACGCGGCGCTGCTCGACAACATTGCCCATGTCGGCTGACTGCGTCTCGAGTACCGGAGTGCCGGCGCTCACCTCCACCGCCTGGGTGACTTCGCCCACCTGCAAGGCGAGATCCACCGCCAGGCGCTCCTGAACATGCAGCTCCAAGCCGGTGCGCACAATTTTGCGGAAGCCCGCCAGTTCGGCGCTGACGCTGTAGGTGCCGACCTTCAGCCCGCTGAGTACGTATTGCCCTTGCGAATTGGTCTGCGTGGTCGTGCTGACGTTGGTCGCCTCGTTGGTCGCCGTAACCACGGCTTTGGGCACGACCGCGCCGGTCGGATCAGTGACCGTCCCCGTGATTGTACCGGTATCGATCTGCGCCCATGCGGGCAAACCCCACAGTAATACTACTAGTACCAGATTCATGATTTTCAAGAAACGCATAGATATTCCTCCTGGCGCACACAGACACCGACTACTGAAAACGGGCAGACCAAACAACCGTGAAAGCGCCACGGTACGTCTCCCTTTGTTACGCAATACGCAAAACAGACCCTACTGTTTTCTTGAGTATACCGCGGTGCACCGATTTGTCAAGATTGCGGCGAACCCTGCGAAAGCTCAAATCGCCAATAAAATCACCAGTTTCCGGGGATCTCTGCGTTCGCGATCCAGCGCTCGACCAAGGCGGCGATCCGCTCGGCGGCCAGCTCGATGATCTTCTCGCCTTTCTCCGCCGAGGCCTCGCTGACCTTTCCGGAATAGCCTGGCCAGGCAGGAGAAGAGTATTTGGCCAGATAGTAGGGAAATCCGGCGATATCCGGCGGCGCGGGCAGGTCCGGGCCTCTCTCTCGAATCAAAGCGGCGGGGTTGACCGCCGCCACCGAGGAAAGTTCCAGCGGTCCGCCGTGGCCGTGTCCACCATTGCCCTGAGTGAACAGATGAAGGGAATCCACCAGAGGACCGGGAACGGCTTCCCACCAGTTGAGAAAAAGAAACTGAGCCAGCGGTTTCTCGTTTGCGATCTGGAAAACGGCGGCCCGGCCGGGTCCAATGTTGCCATCGTGGGCGTTCAGCACCAAAATTTTTTGAAAGCCCATCGCGCTGATGCCCTCCAGAATATCGTGCAGATACATAGTAACGGCTTCCGGACGCACCGAAATGGTCCCGCTGAAGGCCCGCGTGTGCGCGGGCGACTGGCTGTAAACTACCGCCGGAAACAAGACCGCCGGAATATTGGAACGTCCGAGTCGCCGGCACACGCGCTCCCCCAGCCCGCTCCCGAGCAGCGTATCCGTGCCCAGGGCCGCGCCGGGCCCGTGGTATTCGATGCTGCCCAGCGGCAGCACGGCGGGCGACCGCGCCGGAGCCCGGATGGCATCCGGGAGGCGGGAGCCTGCGATCAGCTCCGCCCGGGTGATTTGGTCCGCAGCGGGTTGCTGCGCCGCCAAGGGGCCTGCCATCGCACCCGCGGCCGTGAATGCGGCCAAAAAGTCCCGTCGTGTGTGTTTCATGGCTGGTCCTGTTTTCTCTTTGAATCGTTGAGCAATTCAATGGCGCCGCGCAGCCGCTGCTCGATGCCGGCAGCCTGCTGCCTGCGTAGTTCCTCATGGCGGGCCAATGCCTTTTCGGCGTCCTCCCGGCGGCCGGCCCGCATGTAGGCCTGTCCCAGACGGTACCACGCTTCCGGGTGGCCGGGGTCGGCCTTAACTGCTGCTTCATAGGCCCGCAACGCCTCTTCCCGCCGGCCTTGCTGGGAATACAGTTTGCCCAGCTCGAAATGGGCCGCCGCGAGGCCTGGCGCAAGCTGCACAGCGCGCTCGAGCAAGGGCAAGGCCTTCTCGGGTTGGCCATCGCGCAGCAGCCCGTAGCCGTCGCACAAATTAGCCCAGGCGTCATTCGGATGAGTAAGCCGGTAGTGATGGAACCTGGCGGCCACATCGGAGCGGCTGGCGTTTGCTGCCTGGTAAACTTCGGCCAGGAAGCGGTAAGCGCGCGGATCATCGCCGAGCTGCGTCGCGCGCAGGTAGGCGTCGATTGCATCCTGGTTGCGGTCTTGGGCGAAGTACGCCGTGCCAAGCGCCATCCACAGGCGCGCGGAGCTCGGGAATTGGGCTGTGCCGCGACTCAGAACTTCCACGGCTTCGTTTAATTTCCAGAACTGGAGCAATGCATATCCCAGCTCGAACAGATCGGCCTCCCCTGGTTCCAGCTTCACCGCGCGTTGCAGATGGTCGAGGGCGGCCGGCCCGTCACGAAGCTCGATTTCCACTTCCCCCAGCAGGCTGTAAAGCTCAGCTTTTTCGCCTTGAGCCAGCAGAGAAGTGAGCACGTTGCGCGCTGCGGCGAAGTCTCCCTTTGTCCTATAGGCCAGCGCAAGGTTGTAGCCGGCCAGGTAAGAAGTGTGGTCGCTCTGCCAGGCGGCTTCCAGGAGCTTGAGACCGCGTTCGAGTTCCCCGGCGGCGACCAGCAAACCCCCGAGGTTGGCCGCTGCCGGGACCGATGCGGGATTCCGCTGAAAGGCTCGCTCGAAATACGCCCTGGCTTCATCCTGCCGGTGCAGCGCGAGCGAGGCTGAGCCGAGCAGGAGTTGGATCTCCTCGCGATCGCGAGCTTTTTCCGGCAGATTGAGCAACACGCGCCGCGCCTGCGCCGCCCGGCCCAGAGACGAGTAGCAGACGGCCAGCAGATACGCCGGCTGCGGGTCGGCCGGCCGCGCCCGGACCACGCGTTCCAGCAGCGGCGCCGCCGCCGCGTACGCGTCCCGATCCATTTTCAGGGAGGCCAGACCCATGTTTGCGCCGATGTTGCCCGGCTCGAGCGCCAGCGCTTTCTGGAACAACGCTTCCGCCTCGCGGCTGCGGCCGAGCTCAGCGTAGTTTTCGGCAAGCTTGGCGTTGGCGTCGGCCGAGGGTTTGAGCCGCGCCGCCTGTTCCAGGTAGGGAGTCGCAAGCCGCGGCTGGCGCTGCAAGCTGTAGAGCGTCCCGAGAGCGTCCTGAAACGCCGGTTCGTCAGGATACTCGCTGCACAACTCCTTCAAGACCGGCTCCGCCGCTTCGGGATGCCCCTGCTTCCACTGGGCGACAGCGTCTTGAAATCGTTTAACCGCCTGGGCTGAGGGAGGTCCGGTGGCGGCGGCCGCCGCCGGAAGGAAAAGCAGAAGGAGAACGGCGAGGATCACGGCATTCGGCGAAAGCAGGCCCCTCGCTGCGATAGCGATGACGAAACCCTTGGAGAAAACAGCGCTGGCGTTGCCCAGGGAACCGGCATCCGGGGACTTCGCGCTACTGGTTTCGAGTCGTCGCGGCACGTCCGGATGCCGCCTCGGCGGCGGCTTCTTCACTGTAGCACTGTCGCGAGCGGGTAAAGCGAGTGCGAGCGGGCAACGTTCGGAAAGCAGTTAGAGCCCGGGGACGTCTGGCGCTCGGGCAACTAACACTGGATTCCAACCCCAGCGCAGCGAGGGATCTGCCTGGGTCCTTTTCGCCGCCGAATCCTCCGACGTTGGGTTTGCGCCTCGATCAGCCCCACTTTTTTTCTCATGCCGCTACCTTTCAAAATCTGATCTTCAGAGGCTTTTGGAG
Organism: Bryobacterales bacterium; assembly: GCA_035652135.1. GTDB lineage: Bacteria > Acidobacteriota > Terriglobia > Bryobacterales > JACQDG01 > DASREK01. The sequence continues at coordinate 7,518 of DASREK010000035.1, forward strand.
GGCGCTGAGTGGCAAAGACGCCTCCACACCGCGGCCTTTTACCTGGGGCTTGCGGTCACGATCCCTTTCCTCGTGTTGTAATGGGCTTAGGGCAGCCCTCGCGCCACAAAGAGCAGAGCGGCCGCCTGACGGCAGCAATGACCTTTGGGAGTTGTGGCGGAGTGTACAATCCTTCGGAACAGTTCATGGGCGGCGTCGATCTATGGCTTGCCACCTGTTTCTGTCGCCCGGCTGCTGCCTGAAAGATCCCCTGACCAATGGCGCTGCTGGATCTGATTTGCATCGGCGAGTTTTACTCCGATTTCATCTTTTACGGCCTGGATCGCGTGCCGGAGCTGGGCGAGGAAGTGAAAACGGAGCATTTTCTGCGCTCGCCCGGGGGCGGAGCGCCGATCACCGCCTTGACGGCGCGCCGGCTGGGGCTACGCGTGGGCCTGGTCACAGTGGTGGGATCCCAGACGGCACGGGCGGATTTGGCGCCGCTCAAGGAGGCTGGCGTGGAAACTGCATACTCATTGATTCACCCCAGCCGGCCGACAGGCATAACCGTATCGGTCTCGACCATTACGGACCGCTTCTTTCTGACCTGTACCGGAGCCAATCGCGACTTGGAAAGACTGCTGCCGGCTGATCTGTTTTCCTACTGCGCCCGCGCCCGGCACGTGCATCTGGCGCTGCTGCCCAGAAACTTCGCTCGCTGGACGGCGCTATGCCGGCGCCTGGCCGCCTGCAAGATTACAACCTCCTGGGACCATGGCTGGAATCCGGATATCGCAGCCAAACGCGGCGCCCGGGCGCTGCTGCGGGCGGTCACGATTTTTCTAGCGAACCGGACTGAAGGGGAGCACTGGACCGGCCAGCGGCGGCCAGAGGCCGCACTTGAAGCGCTTGCGCGTTACGCGGCGCTGCCCGTGCTGAAGCTGGGCGCATGTGGGGCGGCCGCCTGGGAGCGGAATCCCTCAGACAAGGGGCATCCCGGCGGCCGGATGATCCTGGCGCCTGCGGAGCGAATTCGCGGCGCGGCAAACGGCGTCGAAACCACAGGCGCTGGGGACGCCTTCAACGCCGGCTTCCTGGCCGCCTTTATCGGCGGAGCCCGATTGAAAGAATGCCTGCTTCGGGGCAATCAGGCGGCGGCGCAGCGCGTGGCGGCGCAAAAACGCAAATGAAACTGACAGTCATCGGCGGGGCAGGAGCTCGTGTTCCTTTGCTGCTCCACGGTCTTATTGAGAGGCGGCGCGAGCTTCCTTTGGAGGAAGTTGTGCTCTACGACCTTGCCCGCGACGCCCTCGATCTCATGGGCGGCGTGTGCCGGGATTTGCTGCGGCGCGATGGTGAAGCTTTCCGGCTGCGCATCGTGGCGAGCCTCGAGGACGCATTGGAGGGCGCCTCATTCGTGCTGACCAGCATTCGCGCCGGCGGTATGGCCGCCCGCGCGGCCGATGAACGTTTTCTGCTCGACCGCGGGTTGCTGGGTCAGGAAACCGTCGGCGCCGCCGGCTTCGCCAAGGCGCTGCGGACCATTCCTCCGATGCTGGAGATCGTCCGCGCGACCCTGCGCGGCGCTCCTCGCGCCTGGATCATCAATTTCACCAACCCGGTAGGAATCGTTACGCAGGCGATCCGCACGGCGCTGCCGGAGGCGCGCATCATCGGCATCTGCGACACGCCCCTCGAGTTGTTTCACGGCTTGGCGCACGCCGCCGGCGCGCCCTTTGAGCGGCTCCGCTTCGATTATTTCGGGCTGAATCATCTGGGCTGGGTGAAGAAAGTGATGGATGGCGGCCGCGACGTGCTGCCCCAAATTTTGGCTGATCCCGGGCGCATCCGAACCGTATACGAGCGGCCGATTTTTTCTCCGGAGCTGCTCGCTGGCTTAGGCGCGTTCCCTTCCGATTATCTCTATTTCTACTATTCTCCCGAGGCGGCGGTGGCGCACCTGCGCGCCGCGGGCCAAACGCGCGCCGAACAGATCCTGGAAATGAACCGGTGGCTGGCGGACGAGCTTTCGCGCGGCGGCGGCCTTGCGGCGTATGAAAAATACCTGGCCGGGCGCAACGCCACCTATTTGCAGCTTGAAACCGACATGCCGCGCCCGCCGCAGCAACTTTATTCGGCCTCCGCCGGCTACGACCGCATCGCGCTTGCTGTGCTCACCGCGCTCCACGGCGATACGGGCGACATTATCGCCCTCGATGTGGACAACGAGGGCGCGATTCGCGGTTACGATCGCACGGCAACGGTTGAAGTGCCGTGCGCCGTTGGCCGCCGCGGGCCCCGGCCGCTCGACGCGGGAGCGGCGCCTCAACCGGTGGCGGCTCTGCTTCGCCGCGTCAAGGATTACGAAGACCTCACCGTCCAGGCCGCGCTCGAAGCGTCACTCGAAAAAGCTTCTAAAGCGCTAGCCGCCAATCCGCTGATCGACAGCCGCTCTCTTGCCGAGGATTTGGTCGCCGAATTTGTGCGCATGCATCCCAAGCTCCTTGGTTATCTGCGATAGTTTCGAAAGCACAGACGCCGCTTCTCGGAAACGGAAGGGCAGGGGCCGGCGCTTCCGGCGCTGCTGGGGCGCCAAGACGCCCGCGGCGAGGCCGGCCGAAACGGCGCGGCTCCATTCGGCAGTTGGCTTCCCGGACAGATATCCCACGCGACGCCGGCCTGATTCAACTCCCGCCGTTCGAGCTGCGGCCTCAGCGACGGCTGGCGGGCGGCACAACGCCGTTCATCCGGGCATAAACCACCATCTGCCCGTAGTGATCGAAGGTATGCGAGATGGCCATAACGGCCAAGGAAACACGCGGCACTTTGTTATTGCCGAAGGGCGCGCCGATCATCTCTGTCGCATTCTGGTCGGTCAGCGTATTCATGGCCTTGTGCGCGTAGGCAAAAGCCGCCTTCAGGTAATTCACGACGTCTTGCTTGGTCTTGAGGGACGCCGGGCCGTTTTCGTCTTTGCCGGCTTCGCTCGGATTCTTTTCTCCCAGCAGAGCGGAAGCGATCATATAGAGCGTCGCAGCAATATGGGAGGCCTGCTGGGCGAAGGTTCTGACGCCCTGAAACTCTCCCTGAGTGGGCGCAAACGCGAATTTGTCCGCGGGCAGCGCTTCGGCGAGGGACACCACTTCTCGCTCCACGCCGCTCAATTGCCGGTCGAAACTGCGGCTCATGGCAGAGCGCTCGGCGGGTTCCGCGCCCCATGCCGCCGTTCCGAATAACGCCGCTATCAACAGCCAACCGCTTGTTTGTTTCATCGCTGTCGCTCCTATGTTTTTTGCGTGGCGCGCCATCTCAAGCCAAATGTTCCAACCTTGCCGGGCCGGCGGCGCTTCTCAAAAATGCATCGTCGCCTTGAGCCAATCTACGACTTTCTGCTTGTAAAAAGCCCACTCCGGATGTCCCTCCCAATTCTCCATTCCGTGAGGAGCGCCTTCTACAATCACATATTCGTGCGGCACGCCCAACTTCTTCAACTGCTCTACATATTCATCCGATCCAGCCTTGAGCGGATCCTTGTCGCCCTGCAATACCAGCACCGGCGGCATTCCGGCGTGCGCGGCGAAAAGGGGAGAGTAGCGGCGCAGCGTATCCAGAGTCCGGTCGGGACCGAACATCCAGTCGAGGCGTGAGGCAAACCGCCCGCCTTCTTCAAGCTTGTAGACACCGTAAAAAGACACGATCGCCTGCACTTCGCAGCCCGGGCACGGCTCGGCTCCCACCAGAGTGACAAGCTGCCCACTGGCCGATTCTCCCAGAATCGCGAGCCGACTCGTGTCAACGTGATACCTGGCGGCATGCTGGCGAATATAGCGAATGGCCGCGCGCAAATCCTCGACCTGCTCCGGATTGCGCACATACGGCAGTAGCCGGTAATCGATGGAAAACCATGCCACGCCGGCCTTGGCCAGCGGCCTGAATATTGGGGCAACATAGACGACCTTGTCACCGCCCTCCCAACCGCCGCCGTGGGCGATGATGACCGCCGGAAAGGGCCCGGGCCCGGCCGGGATATACGCATTCATGGTAAGAGCACGGCCGTCAGGGCGTGAGAAAGCAATGTCGTTCCACAGGCCGCGGCGGTCGCCGATCAGCCACGCATCGAGTTCCTCTTTGTAATCCCACTGGGCGGCAGGCCAGCTCTCGAAGGCGTGGCGTGCGTCATGCTCCACATAAAGGGTGCAGCGCTTCAACTCGCTACAAAAGGCCCGGGCTTTGGCTAACGGCCATTCTTCATCCTGGGCGCCGTGAATCATGAGCACCGGGACGCCGGGACGTGCGGCCGTTTCATCCAGTTTCGCTGCCAAGGCGACCACACCGGCGATTCCGCCTCTCGAAGCAATCTGAAGGGCGATTTGCGCGCCGGTATCGTCCCCAATCAAAACGATTTTGCCGGTGATGTTAAACCGGCCCGGGCAACGGATGAAACGTAGGGCCGCTGCGACGTCTTCGGCATCGCGAAAGCTAGGGGCGAACCAGGCGTAACCGTCTCGGGCAAGCTGTTCGTACACACTGGTCACATAACCCCGTTTATTCCCCCGGCTGCCCCGAATCACAAGCGCAGCGGGGCGGGGATTTCCGGGCGGCGCGTAGGCATCCATTGTGAGGCCGCCCTGATAACGGATATCGCCCATCGACCCCGGGACAATATAGTTTCCGTCCGGGTTTCCGATGATCAAAGCTGGGCACGACCCCGCCCGAGCGGGTCTCCAAGCCGGCCGCGTCTGCTGCGCCGGCAGCAAAGCGGCGGCAGCCAGCACGAGCGGCAGAAACCGCCCTACGCTTTTCCACGGCCTTCTCATGAACGCCTCTCGGGAGCCGCCAGCCACGCTATCAAAGACCGGAAAAGACTGTCAACCTGAAGACGCCGAGAAGACCGCTTGCAACCCGGACGAAGCTTGGCAGAACGCCGCGGCGGCTTCAGAAGGTATGAGGTCTAAGGCGGCAATCGGTGGAGCGAGTTCCCTCCCGCCGGCAAGTTGCTGGATCCTTCAGCGGGCAAACATTTCCTCCGGCGGTTTTACCGCAGAGGCAGCGCGTGCCTGCCTTCTCCCAACCTGCTTCGCCGGCGAGGGTCCCTACACGTTCTTGGGCAGGGTCTTCTGCTCTTTGGCGATTTTGTCTTCGAGCGATTTCGCTTTCTTCTTCAGACCTTCGTCGCCGGCTTCGGAAGCCGGTTTCAAACAATCGAGAGCCAGTTGGTAGAGAATCTTCTTCTTGTCGGGCTCATTCAATTGCTTGCGATCGAAGATTTTGGATTCTTCGAACAAGCTCTCCGCCAGCCCATAAAGAAACACGGCGCGCGGTACCTTTACCGGCTGGGTCTTGAACATGTCCGCAGCCTTCGCCGGATCGCCATCCGCTCCCACCAGAGACGCCGTTTCGAGCACGACGCCTCGTTTCACGGTGGCGCGCTCGAGTTGGGCCCGTTCGGACTCCGGTGGGAGCATCCCTTTACGCACCCGGGCGAGCGCGGGATCCTCTCCGGGGCTGCCCTGTGGAAATGCGAATTCCAGAGCAAATTCCGTAGCCCCGGCGTTTTCCTTCTGGAAGCTTTCCAGTTCTTGGGCGAGAGCCAGGCAGTACTGTTTGGCAGACCGTCTGGCGTCGTTTCCCAAACGCCGGAACTCGGCCGCCTGCGACGCCTTGTCCTTCACTTCCTCCCCGCCGGCATCGTAGGCCTCCGCCAGTTCTTTGTAGCCCATCGCCATGCCGCTGGACATGACAAGGTGCCAGACGGCCGCGCGCGCCTTGTAGGGGTTGTCCGAAGCGACGACCCGTTCGAGATGCTCCTGTGTCTTAGCCAAGTCGCCCGCCGTGAACTGCTCGTTGGCCGCCTCCCAATACCAGGCCGGGGTGCCCATCTTGGGCTGAGGCGGGCCCGATGAGCACGAATTGAGCAGAAGAAAAATCCCCGGAAAGGACAGAAACAGAAGAACCGCTGAACGCCACCTCAGCATGCTCTCCTCCTTATGTTTCGCTAAACTTGGCCAATGCTGTACCACAACTCAGCCGAGGATGCAAGGGCCGTCGAGCTGTCAACTAACCAATCGGTGAATTTTTCATCCTGCGATGCCGGCCGGATCCGTTCGGCGTGTAGCTTGAGGGCTTAGCAGCCCGAATCCGACGAGGGGCGTCGTTTTAACAGCGCAGCGAGACATATCAGGTAATCCGTCGAGGGTAACAGGTCCCCATGCAGCACAGGTTTCTCCCGGAAATTGCAAAGAGAATCCGCTTTTCCCGAACGGCTCCGCGTTTTCACTGGAAAATTCAACGCCGGGCTTCTCGGCTCTGGATCTCATGGAAGACTTCGGAGATGCGCCCCAGAGCGGCTTGCAGGATGCTTAAAGGCTGGCCATAGCCGATCCGTAAAAAGCCGTCCATCCCGAAATGCTCTCCTGGAACTACTAGGACGCTTTTCTCGTCCCGCAGTTTGCGCATCAAGTCTGTCGAATGAATATGGAGGTGGTAACGAAAGAAAGCGACAGTTCCCGCGGCGGGCGGAACGAAGCGCAGGATCCCGTTCTGTTCTTCCGCCCACTGCGCGAGGCAGAGATAGTTTTCGCGCAGGACGCCGCGCGTGCGCTCGAGAATCCGGCGCCGGTTTTCCGGCTGTAGAACAGTTCGGGCCAGGGCGTCGCTCAGAACTCCCACAGCGATGGTCGTGTAGTCGTGGCAACCCCAGAGAGAGGCGACTTCTTCTGCCGGCCCGGCGATCCAGCCGAGACGGATGCCGGGAACTCCATAGGCCTTCGAGAGCCCGCCGGTGATCAAAACCTTCTCGTACCGGCCCCAGAAGCTGGGCGTGAGGGGGCCCTCTCGCTCGGCGCCCCGATACACCTCATCCGCCACGAGCCACGCCCCGGTTTCCCGTGCGGCGTCCGCGATGGCCTGCATTTCATGTTCGGCGGTACGGCGCCCGTAGGATTGTTGGGATTGCAGACGGCAATGAGCCGGGTCCGGCGGGAAAAGGCCCTCGCCAACTGGCCCAGGTCGGGCGCCCAGCGATGCTGTTCCCGCAGGGGCAGCGGGACGATCTGCGCGCCCAACGCGCGGGCCAGTCCCCAGATCTGCATGTAATTCGGCAGCATAACGATGATTTCATCGCCCGGTTCGATCCGACTGCACACGGCCAGAAAATTCGCTTCGGCGGCGCCGTTAGTTACCAGCACATTTTCCGCATCCGCGCTGGGATAGAGCTCGGCGATGGATTCCTGGAGTTGCGGGCTGCCGTTGGTTTGTCCATAGCCGAGTTTTTGGTCGAGAAATTCCTCGAGCGAAATATCGTCGCCGAGCACTTCGCGCAGGGACATGGGATGGACGCCGCTTTCCGACAGGTTGTACTCAACGCGGTTCTCCCACAGCGATTGCAGGCGCTCCATCTCGAAAGGTTCGACTCTCATGGCTGGGCCACCAGATAGGAGCTTAGAGGGCGTGGAGAACGTGGCAGCAGTACGCAACCCTCCAGGAATGGCCGGCGTTCGAGCCTCTCGCGCCGGCAATAAAAAAAGTCCTCGCTGGCGGACCCTCGCGCCGCCCGCTTGCGTATATAACCTTGGCACGCGATGAAAGACGCTTCCAAGATGCTGGTGCGCGCGGCGCTTGAGGACCCGGAGGCGTTTGCGGCCATTGTGGAACGTTATAAGGCCATGGTCTTCAGCGTTGCCTACCATTTCTTCCAGAACCGCGGCCTGGCGGAGGACTTGGCCCAGGAGGTTTTTCTGGAGTTGTACCGCCGCCTGGACCGCCTGGAGTCCGACGTACATCTGGCTTTCTGGCTGCGGCGGGCCATCAGCAACAAGTGTATCGACTACGCGCGACGGAGCAAGGTAAACAGCGATGTTGCTTTAGATGCGGTCCCGGAACTGCCCGCCGAGGCGGTCTCGCGCGACCCGTTGCTGGCCGGGAGACTGCGCCGCGCCGTGCAAGCTTTGCCGAAGAGGAAGCGCTTGGTTGTCATCCTCCGCTTTCAGGAAGAGCTGGAGCTGGCCGAGATTGCCGAAGTCTTGCAGATGCCGCTGAATACCGTGAAGAGCACCCTCCACCGGACGCTCTCACTGCTGAAAAAAGACCTCCGGAAGGAAGGTGTGCCGAGCCTGGAGGCAATACACTAGCATGGACCGGCTGGAGGAGGAATTGAGCCGCTGTCTGCGGCGCGAATCGCCGTCGCTGGACTTTACGGCCCGGGTGATGAAGGGCGTCCGTGCGAGACGCCGTCCAGTGGCGCTATGGCGGCGCTGGGCGCTGTCCAGTGCTCTGGCGGCCTCCTTAGTGACCGGCGTCTACATCCGGCATGAAGCGGCCGAGCGCGCTCGCGCCGAGTCCGCCAAGAGCCAACTGATCCTGTCGCTCCAGATCGCCAGCTCGAAGATCAACAAGGCTCGCGAAGCTGTCATCCGTTCTGCTCGGGAGGATCCTTTATGAAAGGTGCTGCGCTTATTGCTTGCTTGCTGGCTTGCGCGCCCGCGTTCGGCCAAGGCGCTAAGCTGCAACTCAATCTCGATCATCTGGCCGCCAAGGCCGCTGAGGTGGCCAACGTGAACCTCGAAGGCCCCATGCTCGAAATGGGCCGCAAATTTTTATCCCGGAAAGACGCGGACAAAGATGTCAAGGCGCTGGTCGATAGTCTGACCGGCGTTTACGTGCGTAGCTTCGAGTTCTCAAAGCCGGGTGACTACACGCAGGCCGACGTCGAGTCGATTCGAAAGCAGTTAAACGCGCCGGGCTGGACGAAGTTCATTGATGTGCAAGAGAGCAAGAACGGCGAGACAACCTGCGTCTACTCGTACCTGGAAAACGGCAAGATGGCCGGCCTGGCCGTGCTGGCCGCCGAGCCGCGCGAGTTGACCGTGGTGAATATTGTGGGGCCGATCGACTTGAGCAAGCTGGGCCAGCTTCAGGGGCAACTCGGCATTCCGGACTTGAAGCTCGAGATGCGGCCGCGCTCCTCCAAGCCCGCAACAGCCAAAAAGTGATTGTTTCAGTGCGGCAGCAACTTCCGCGCGGGTGGTGGGTTCGCGGCGGCCCATTCCCGCTGCCTCCTCGCGGCAGGTTGGCGGACCCCCTCCATGATTGCCGCCTGCTACGCCCTGCTTTGCGCCGGCTTCAGTGAGTTTGGCTCCAATGCCTCGCCGAACTTCGCCAAGTCTTGACTGGCGTCGCGAGGGATGCGTCTCCCATGAAAACGGCCGATTTTAATGCAAGGCCCGCCTCAGGTCGGCCGACAGCACAGATGGGCACCAGTATTTCTCGATGTGTTCGATCACCAGTTCGGCGCCTTGCTCATGACTCACGTAGGGCCGGTCATTGGGGCTGTACATCGCGTCGGTGAGGTCGCGGACCAGGATGCAGCGCAGGCCCCACTTCGTCATTTGCTTAATAGCGAAAGGGCGGTTAAGGATGCACATATTCGCGTGAACGCCCATGACCAGAAGATTCTTTATGCCGCGCTGCTGGAGGAACGAGTAGATTTCGGCTCCGTTGTCGGAGATCACATCGTTCGCGCCGATGTGCAATGTCGCGTTCTCGCGAGTCCAGGCCTTGTAAAACTTGTCAGGAGTGTCGCAGCCGCCTCCGGAGTCGTCGATCGGAAGTGGAGGATCGGGGAGGTTAAGATTCGCCGGCGGGGCGATTTTGGGAAGGCTGGCGATCCGCTGCCGCTGCGGGCTTTGCGCGTAAAAGTCCATCGTTTCCGAGGGAGCGTGGATAATCTGCACGCCGTGTTGGCGCGCCTCATCGACGATGGGGGCCATCTTCAGCGCCAGGGCCTGCACGCGGCGCGCCGCTCCCGTACACCAGTGGTTATCCCACATGTCGCAAATGATGACCGCCGTTTGGGCGGCAGACAAAGTCTGTTCGAAATGGACCTCCTGCCAGAGGCCACTGCCCTTAAAGGCCTCGACCCGCGTGCGCAGGTTCAGCCGCAGCACTCCGGATGCGGCCTGTTTGGGTAAGGGGAACGCGCGGGCGGCCGCCAGAGCGCCCGCGACAAGAAAACTCCTGCGGTGAAACATATCCCCTCCGTTCACATTGTCTTGGCGCCCGCGCCCGCTCCGGATTTCAGAAATGCTTCGGCTTTCCGGAACCATGGCCGTTCCTGGCGCCGCAAGTAGCGGGGCAACGACAGTTTTTTCGCCAGAATCTGGCGCATCATCTCTCGCGCTGTCTCCAACTCGCCCAGCCGCGCCAGCAGTCTCCCATAATCATAATAGGCCCGGGAAACCGTGGTGCGGCCCAAAATCTCCTGGTAGGCCGCCCGCGCCGCATCATCGCGGCCGAGCCGCTCATAGCATCCGGCGAGCGTCAAATAGGCATCGTAGAAATGATACGCCGGCTCGGCGCGCACCAGCGCCTCCAGGTCGGCCGCGGCTTGTTCGGCCTCCCCGAGCCCGATCAGGCTTTTCGCCCGGCCATACAGGAGCTCGCGAGCTTCCGGGTCTCGTTTCAGCGCGCG
>DASREK010000036.1:0-4429 GCA_035652135.1 Bryobacterales bacterium
TCCATCAGCGCCCGCAGCAGATCGCGCTCGCGCAAAAACTTCAGATACAGGCGGCTGTAGGCGGCCGCGTTGGCGGTGAGCACGCGCAAAAGTTTTGGGTCCCAGGGCTCTTCGATATATGAATAGACAAGCCCCTCTCCTGCCGCCGGGGCGCTTCTCCGGCCGCGCCTTCGAGCGAGCACAATCTGGGTCGCCGGCGAGCGTTCGGATGCTGCTTTCAAAAGATCCCTGCCGGCGGTTTCAGGACAAACCATCACCGCCGGAGCACGCTGCTCAAGGGCGGCGAGCGCATCTTCCGCGCGGGCGGCAAGCACGGTGAATTCCGGTTCGAGGGTTTCTCGCAGAGCTGCTAGGCTCCGCGGCCTTTGCTCTACGATCAGTACTTCGACGCTCGGGTCTGTTCCACTCATGTCGGATGGCGAGAAAACCGGCCGCACGCCGGCCAGCGGAATACCAGCGTCCTCGCGCCGCTGGCGCGGAGAATCCGTCAGCGGGGTCTCCGATCGGCGCCCGGGTTTCTGACCGGCGCCGGCCCGGTTGTATTCAGCCCGCCGGCTCGACGCCCGCAGCAGCTTCGGCGGGGAGAACGAATCGAAAAGTGGACCCTTTTCCGGGCTCGGACTCCACCCAGATGCGGCCGCCATGGCGTTCCACGATTTTCTTGCAAGTGGCCAGGCCGATTCCGCTGCCCGAATACTGCTTGTGGCTATGCACGCGTTCGAAGACTTGAAAAATCCGGTCCGCGTGCTTCGGGTCGATGCCAATCCCGTTGTCGCGAATGGAAAAAATCCACTCGCCGCCTTTCCGCTCGGCCGAGACTTCTACGCTGGGCGGCGCATCGTTGTGGAACTTAAGCGCATTTCCGATCAGATTTTGAAACAGTTGATTCAGCTCGCTCGGATCGGCCAAAACCACCGGCAGCGGCGTGTGGGCCACGGTGGCCCCGCTGCTTTGAATTGCCGCCTCCAGGTTGGCCAGAGCGCTTTGAAAAACGGCCTCCGCCGCGACCGGCTGCGGGTCGGGGGCCTGGGAACCCGCCCGGGCGTAGGCGAGCAGATCGTCAATCAGCCGGGCCATTCTCTGCGTTCCACTCACCGCCCGGGAGATGAACTGGTCCGCCTTTTCGTCCAGGGCTCCCTTATAACGCTCGGCGAGAAGCTGCGTGAAGCTGGCGACGGTACGCAGCGGCTCTTTCAAATCGTGAGCCACAACGTAAGCGAATTGCTTCAACTCGGCGTTGGAGCGCGCCAGGCTTTCCTGCTGGCGCTTGTAATCCGTGATGTCATTGAGGGAAAGTACAACCCCGGTGATCTCGCCCGCGGCGTCGCGCAGCGGAGAGGCGTTGGCGGAAACGAACACGCGGCGGCCGTCGGGCTGGTCGATCCACATCTCAACATTGCGCACCGGTTCTCCTGTGGCTACGGCGCGATCACATGGGTGCTGGGCAGACTGGAGCAACTCTCCATCCGGGGAACGCGCACGGAAACACGGATCATTGTGGGTCCGCTTGGTGATTTCTCCGGCAGGCAGCCCCAAAATCCTCTCCGCTGCCGCATTGGCGAGCGTGAAACGACCGTCGCGATCCGCGATAAGAACGCCCTCTGCCAGCGTCTGCACGATGCGCGACAAATGCTCCTCATTCTGCCGCAGGCTGCAAAATGCCGCCGCCAGCCTGATGATAGGGCCGATATGCCTGCCCAGGGTTCTGGCGAACACCCTCCAGCCTTCATCGAGCTCCCTTGCCGAAGAAACCAGCACCAGCGCGCCGATTCGCTGCGCCCCCATCAGAAGCGGCGCGAAAAGAACCGTCTCGGCCCGCGCTAGGTCGAGCCAATCCCGTATGGGCCCGGCGGCGGCGAAGCGGGAAATCAGCAGTGGCTCCCGGCTCTCTATCGCCTGCCCGAGCAACGCCAGCCGGCCGGGAACGCTTTCGAGAACGGACGCTTCCAGATCCGAAGATCCCCGCTTCGCCCGCAAGCAGAACCGGGCGTCCTGGTCCAGCATGTAAGCCAGCCCCCCAGAAAGGCCGGTTTCCTCGAGACAACGCCGGAGCAGTTCATCGAGGAGCGCCTCAACGGAAAGATTTTTCTCGAGCGTTTCCGCCAGGCCGGTCAGAATCGCGCTTTCAGCTTCCTGCAAATTGATCCGGGAAAGCCAGGCGCCGGTGTTCGGTTGCTGCTGCGGTTGCGGTTTCAGGTGCTCGCCCTCTTCCCCGGGGGAAGAAATCGGCTGGAGGAAGCAATTCCCTTACGGCGAACCGACCTGGATCTTACGGATACGTAAACGCGGCAACACAACCGCAGAGCGGCCGCGCGCAGATCAAGAAGCGCTACCCGAGCAACGAGCGCAGGCGCCGCCGCAAGGGAGGACCATGCTGCGGATCGGCCAGAGCAAATTCGATGAAGGTTTCGAAATAGCTGCGGAAGTTGCCGATATCGTAACGTCTCTCGCCGCCGGAAAGCTTGACGCCGACGATGCGCTCGCCCGCAACCGCCAGCATTCGAATGGCATCCGTCAACTGAATTTCTCCGCGCCGGTCGGGCTCGACCTTTCGAATCATCTCGAAAATGGCCGGAGAAAACACATAGCGGCCGGCGATAGCCAGGTTGCTCGGCGCCCCCCCGGGAGCGGGCTTCTCGATCAAATCGCGGATGCCGAACACTTCTCCCTCCGACTCGGGAGCGACCACTCCGTAAAGCGACGTCAGCTCGCGGGGAACTTCTTCCACGGCGATCACGCAGGCGGCGCGCTCGCTCTCATGCACCTCCGCGATCCGCCGCGTGATGGTGGAACTGCCGTTCAGGCCGATAATGGAATCGCCGAGGGCGACTAAAAACGGCTCAGAGCCGGCAAAGTTTTCCCCGCACAAAATAGCATCCCCCAAACCGCGTTGCAGGCGCTGGCGCGTGTAGAAATAATGGACTTTCAACTGTTCGAAGCGCAGCTCGTCGAGAAGGCCGTTCTTTTCGGCCTTGTTTAGCGAGCGGGAAAGCTCCGGGTCGTGATCGAAATGATTTTCAATCGACGATTTGCCGCGGCCGGTGATAAACAGCATCCGCTCGACGCCCGCCGCGGCCAGCTCTTCCACCACATATTGGACGATGGGCTTTTTGGCGACCGGCAGCATCTCCTTGGGCTGCGATTTTGTGGCCGGCAGCAGGCGCGTGCCCAGTCCGGCCACCGGAATGATGGCGCTTTTGATCACGATAATTCCAGGTTGTGAGTCTTTGTGCTGGGCCGGCCATGGCATACCATGCGGAAAGCCCCGGCACGGCCCCACAACCCCAACCTTGGTTCATACTACAACACGGTGATATTTCAGACCACCGCCGCCGACGCCGGCCAGCGCCTCGATCAATTTCTGGCGCGTCATTTCGAGGAAACCAGCCGCTCCCGGCTGCAACAGTGGATCCGAGCGGGCCATGTTCTGGTGAACGGCGCAGTTGCGAAGGCCTCCGCCCGGTTGCAAGGAGGCGAGCAGATCGAAGTGAGACCGCTCGCTCCACCCGTCCCCGCGCGCGCCTTTCCCCAGGAGATTCCTCTCGAGATTCTCTACGAAGACGACGATCTGGTGGCGGTGAACAAGCCCGCCGGCATGACCGTGCATACCGGCGCCGGGATCACCCAAGGCACGCTGGTAAACGCCCTTCTGCATCGCTTCAAGCGGCTGTCGGCGGTGGGAGGCGAACTGCGCCCCGGCATTGTACATCGCCTGGACCGCTGGACCAGCGGCGTTCTGCTGGCAGCCAAAACCGACGCGGCCCACGTCCGCCTGGGGCGGCAGTTTGCCTTGCGGCAGGTCCGAAAAACGTATCTGGCGCTCGCCCACGGGCGCGTCTCGGGCTCCCGCCAGGGCCGGCCCGTGGTATTGGACGGATTCGAGTGGCGGCGGCTCGAAATGCCGATCCGCCGGGACCGCCGCTACCGCGCGAAAATGACCGCGCGAGCGCGCGAAGGCCGCACCGCGCTTACCGATTATCGCGTGATCGAGGAGTGGCCCGGCTTCTCGCTGCTTGAGGTTCGCATCGGCACGGGGCGCACCCACCAGATCCGCGTGCATCTCTCGACGATCGGACATCCGGTGGCCGGCGATACTCTTTATGGCGCGCCGCACCAGCCCACCCTGGAAAGGATTTTTCTTCACGCTCGCGAGCTGGTATTCACCCATCCCTCGACCGGCGAAACCCTGAAGATTCTGGCGCCGCTTCCTCCGGAGCTCGAATCCCAATTGCAGGCGCTCCGCGAAGGGAGATCCGCGCTGGTGCTGTTATAATATGAATACTCCATGAGAGCCGGTTTGCTGGTTCTGCTGACTTTGTGGCCCCTCGCGGCGCAAGAGTCAAGGATTCCGCCAAATCACACGCCCGAAAGCAAGATCGAGGTGGAGGTCCCCCGTGTGCCGCTGCTTTTCACGGTGACGGACAAGAAG
>DASREK010000037.1:0-26965 GCA_035652135.1 Bryobacterales bacterium
CTGGCAGCCGACTTCCCAGGACTCTGTCTTCTTCCGCTACAGTTACTCCACGCGGTTCCGGTTCATTCCCGGCAATTTTGGAGGCATCGCCGACGGCACATCCTCTTCCGCGCTCGGCCGCCAGAATCTCACAGCAACCCAGATCTCGCTCGGCTGGACCCGTCCCATCAACCCGCGCCTGGTGAATGAGCTTCGCATCGGCTTCGGCCGCGACAACTCGTTCGCCGAACAAGATCCGTTTGGGCTGAATAAGGTCTCCGATTACGTGCCGGGCGTGCCGGATAACCCGGCAGTGGCCGGCGGGCTGCCGCGGATGACGTTCAACGGCTTCAATACGTTCATCGGCTCGCCCGATTTCCTCCCCAAATTCCAGATCACGCAGCAGTATCAGTGGACCGACACCGTTTCGGTGACGCGCGGCAAACACCAGCTCAAGTTCGGCGGCGATCTGCGGGCGCCTCTGCGCAACAACTTCATGGACATCCCGCAAACCCGCGGCTTCCTGGGCTTCGACCGCATCTTCACCTGCCAGCGCAACGCCACCGGCTGCGTGCCGGGCACCGGGCTTTCCTATGCCGATTTTCTGCTGGGGCAGGTGCAGTCGGCGGGCCTCACCAATCTGTACTTCGTGGACCAGCGCCTGCACATGTTTTCCTTCTTCGGCCAGGACGATTACAAGCTGACCCCGAAGCTTACGTTGAACCTCGGCCTGCGCTACGATTACGCCACGCCGGCCCTCGAGGGCAAGAACCGCATCGCCAACTTCAATCCCGCCGGCGCCGGGTCGCTGGTCTTCGCGAAGAACGGATCTATTTCGGACCGCGCAACAGTCAACGACAACCGGCACAACTTCGCTCCCCGGGTCGGCCTGGCCTACCAGCTCACATCCAACACCGTCCTGCGAGCAGGCTATGGCATTTTCTACATGCTGTTTGACCGGATCGGGAGCGAGGACCAACTGGCGCTCAATCCGCCGAACCTGATCCAGAACACTGTGTCGCTCACTTCGACGGCGCCCGCGCCGGTCTTCCCTCTTCGCAATGGATTCCCGACCAATTATCTGGACCCCGCTAATCTGGTTCTGGCCCGCGTTAAGGTACGCGGGGCAAATCCGGATGCGCCGAACACGTATGTGCAGCAGTGGAGCTTCGGGGTGCAGAGATTGCTGCCGCACAACCTGTTTGTGGACGTCGATTACGTCGGGACCAAGAGCACGCACTTGAACACGCTCCGCAACTTCAACCAGCCGATCAACGGGGTGCTGCCCTATCCGAATTTCGGCCAGATCGAATATCGAGACCCGCTCGGCAACGGGATTTATCACGGCCTGGAAGGAACCCTCGAACGCCGCTTCAGCAATGGCATGAGCTTCCGGGCGGCATACACGTTTTCGAAATCGATCGATAACGACGCGGAGCACCTCTCCGTGTACGGGTCCAACAGCTTCAATCAGGATGGCCGCAATTTCAAGGCCTGGCGCGGCCCGAGCGACTACGACGTGCCGCACCGGTTCGTAGCCAGCTACATTTATGACCTGCCCTTTGGCCAGGGCAAAAGGCTCGCTTCCCACGGCCCTCTGTCGTATATCGTGGGCGGCTTCCAGGTGAGCGGCTCCGTGGTGGCGCAAAGCGGCAGGCCGTTCACTGTTTTCGCCGGCAACAACGACAGCTCGATTGACATCGGCCTCCAGCACGCCCTGCCCAACGTGGTCGGCGCCCCTCAGGTGCTCCAAGACGTCAATTGCTGGTTCTACTCCTCCACCAGCACAGCTTGCCGGGCGCTGGCGCCCAACGGCGTGGACGCTTTTTCGACTCCGCCGCAGAGGGTCTTCGGCAACGCCGGCCGCAACATCATTCGGGCTCCGGGCCAGGTGGGAACCGACTTCTCGCTGCACCGCAATTTTCCGCTCTGGTCCGAGTCCAGGCTGCTGGAGTTCCGGTGGGAGGTTTTCAACCTGACCAATACGCCGCTCTTTGGCCTGCCGGGGAACAACATCAACAGTGGCTCGGTCGCTGCTATTACGACCCTGGCCGGCGATCCAAGGATCATGCAGTTCGCCTTGCGGTTTAAATTCTAACTGCCAGCGCGTCTCGCCGCGGCCCGGAAGGAGCAGGAAAGCGAAGAAGCGCCGTTCCGGGCTGCACGCCTTTTGGAATCCTGGCCCCGGATGCGGGAGCAGTTTCCATCCCCGGTTCAATAAAAGCGGGAGCAGTTTCCGTCCCCGGTTCAATAAAATGGGAGTGTCATGCGATATCTGGTTCGGGCGCCGGTCAAGCCTGGCTGCGAGCGAGCGCTCCTCGAAGCCATCGAAAACGGAACTCTGGGCCAAGGATCAGTGGCAGAGGGAGAGTACCTGCGGAATATGAAGGATGCTCGGCTGTGCAGCGACCAGAGCGCCCGCTGGGTCGAGATTTGTTATTGTCCGACGCCGCTCCAGGAAGAGCGTCCCTATTGGGAACAGTATTTTGAACTGGCTAAGATCCAGGATGCCCACGACCGACGCAAATGCCGGATGAAAACGGGGCCGAGGCCTGGGCCTGCCACGGCTGTGATTGCACAGAAAAGCTGGAACGAAGACTTCAGACCTGGGGCGAGCCTTTTCTCCAAGCGCTTCGCCGCGCGGTCGCCTCCTTAGCCAGTCCCAACCTGTAGTCCCATCAGCCGTCCAAATACGCTGAGAACAAGGCGGCCGCAGGCGAATCGCGGCGGCAGACCTTCCTTCCCCACACTTCCCGGAAAGCTTGACGCTCGTGCGGGGAATGGGAGGTGAGAGCCGCAAGGGCGCCCGGAGGATTCCGGACGGACCCTCGCAGCCCGGGAGAAAGCAGTTCGCCAGATGAGCCGGCCGGCGCCGGCATCTAATCCTGAGTGATGTGGGCGCGGCGGTTTTTCTGCCAGCAGGCCTCGTCGTGATCGGAACACACGGGTCGTTCTTTGCCGTAGCTCACGGTTTTCAATTGATCGGCGGGAACGCCCAGGTTGGCGAGGTATTTCTTTGCCGTCTGGGCGCGCTCATCGCCGAGAGCGAGGTTGTATTCCTCGGAACCACGTTCATCGCAGTGCCCCTCAACCGTCAGTTTGAAATCCGGGTACTGGCGAATGATCTCGGCGAGCGTCTGCGCGTCTTTCTGCAAGGCCGCTTCTGCGTCGGGCCGGATATCATGCTTATCGTAGTCAAAATAGGCGTCCTGAATCCGGTTCAACAGGTCTTGTATGCGCGCTCGGGTAGCGGCATCCGGCATTCGGGAAGGCGCGCTGGTCGCTGTTTGCTCTCGCCGCTGGTTGGTCTGCCGCACGGCCGGAGTTGCCCGAGCGGGGCTGGCCTGCGCGCTCGGAGCGGGCGGGGGCGGCGGTGGCGGCGGCGCCTTCTTGGAACACCCGCCGATCGTCATTGAGAGCATCGCCACGCTCAGGCCGGCCAAAAGTCGCGATTGCATTAGAAAGTCCTCCATACGAGAAATCTTCGATTCACCATATACGGAAACAGGCTCGCTGCATAATCCCGTCGATACGGTATTTTCCAGATCCAAACGATACCGGATCAACGGGATTCCCCAAAATACCTCAGAGGATTATCTTAGAGGGTTTAGCTGGCATGCTTCGCAATGCCAGCCCCGGCAGGGGGAAGGATGCGGCATCGGCCCTGGCTTGTACTGGTGGGCGGATTTGGCGGCTTGTTGTTGCTGATGGCGGCAGCCGAGGTCGGAGCCTTATTTTCCCTGAACCGCCTGCGGCGCAGCGACGCGGCCTTGCAAAACCACTTCCTTTCGAGAAACCGGGCGCTGGAACAGATTCGCTCGAATATCTATCTCTCCGGCACTTTCGCCCGGGATTCTCTGCTCGCCCCCGAACCTTCCGGGGCGCACGCGCAGATCGCAGCGCTGGAGGGGCTGAGACAGGACACAGAAGCGGCGCTCGACCGCTACTCGCAGGCCCTCGAGCCCGAAGAAGCGGCTCCCTTCGGGGCGCTTCGCTCGGAAATCGACGCCTATTGGAAAATTTTGAACCGTACTTTTGCCTGGACGCCGGGAGAGCGGAACAAGAACCGCTATGCCTTTTTCTACGAAGAGCTCGTGCCGCGGCGGACGTCGATGCTCCAGATCGCCGACCGCATCGCCGCGCTGAATGAAGAAATGCTGAAGCGAGGAAACGACAAGCTGGACGCGCTTTTCGGACGCCTCCAGCTTGGACTGGTGGGCATGATCGTTTTGACGCTGCTCGGCGGGGCGACTTTAGCCGGATTGACCATTTTTCATATCGTGCGGCTCGAAAACGAAGTACGGAAGCGGCTGGAAGAAAGCGTGCGGGCTCAGGCCGGCCTTCAGGAGCTCTCGGCCAAACTGGTTCGAGCCCAGGAACAGGAGCGCCGCGCGCTGGCGCGCGAACTGCACGACGAAATCGGCCAATCCTTTTCGGCCATTCTGATGGAAGTGGAGAATCTTCTTGACCTCCAGCCGGCTGGAGAGGCTTCCCCGCGCCTGGAGTCCATCCGCAGCCTCGCCGAAAAGGGAGTGAACGAAATCCGCAACATGGCTCTCCTGTTGCGCCCTTCCATGCTGGACGATTTTGGGCTGGTGCCGGCTTTGAACTGGCAAGCGCGCGAGATCGCCAAGCGGACCGGCTTGCGCGTACAGGTGGCCAGCGAACTCGCCGACGGCGTGCCGGAGGAGCACAAATCGTGCATCTATCGGGTTGTCCAGGAGGCGCTGAATAATTGCGCCCGCCACGCGCAGGCCACTTCGGTGCAGGTCGCGGTGCGCGGCGAGACAGGAAGAATCACGCTCAGCGTGCAGGATGATGGAAGCGGATTCGACCCGCAGCGCGTTCGGGGCCTCGGATTGCTTGGAATGGAGGAGCGCGTCCGCCATCTGGGAGGGACTTTCGAGATCGATTCACGTCCCGGATGCGGAACGCTGCTGAAAGTCGCGCTGCCGCTGGCCACTATGGAGGGAGCCCAAGAAAGTGAAGCCGATTCGCATTCTTCTGGCTGACGACCACAACGTGCTCCGCGAGGGCATGCGCCTGATGCTCGAGCGGCAGCCGGGGCTGGCCGTGGTAGCCGAAGCCGCTGATGGCCGCGAAACGCTCGATTTGGTGGCGGAGCATTCTCCCGATGTCGTAGTGATGGACATCGCCATGCCCGGCATGAACGGCATTGAGGCCACGCGGCGCATCATTGAAAAGCACCCCGGCACCGGGATCGTTATTCTGAGCATGCACGACGATGAAAGCTACGTGATCCGCTCGCTGAAAGCCGGAGCCCGGGCCTATTTGCTAAAAGATGCCTTGAAAGCGGATCTGATCGCGGCGATTCACGCGGTGGCCGAAGGCAAATCGTTTTTCAGCCCCAAGATCAGCCGCATTTTGCAAGAGGAGTACACCGGAGCTCTCGAACGCAAGGGATCGGACGACACTTACGAGCTCCTCACCGACCGCGAACGCGAAATCCTACAGCTTGTAGCAGAAGGGAAAACCAACAAAGAGATCGCCGCCATTTTGAATGTCAGTCTGTATACGGTGGATACCCACCGCACCCACATTCTGCGGAAGTTGAATTTGCACAGCGTTCCTGAAGTGATCCTCTATGCCGTACGAAAGGGAATTATCTCCTAGCCCGGGGGGGTTAGTGGAGGGCCGGTCGCGGGCTACCGGATCCGCTCGTCGCGCTCGACTTTGCCGTCGCGCAGATGAATGATGCGCCGGGCGTGCATCGCGATATCGTGCTCGTGGGTCACCAGCACGATGGTATTTCCCTGGTCATGCAGCCGCTCGAAAAGCGCCATGATCTCGTTGCCGGTCGCTGAATCGAGGTTGCCGGTCGGCTCATCAGCGAGCAGAATCGCCGGATTATTAACCAGCGCCCGGGCGATGGCCACGCGCTGGCGCTGGCCGCCCGACAGTTCGTTCGGTTTGTGGTACATGCGCCCGCCCAGTTCTACGTTCAGAAGCGCCTGCCTGGCGCGCTCGAGGCGCACCGGTGCGGGCGTTCCGTTGTAAATAAGAGGCAGCTCCACATTATGCAGCGCCGTGGCGCGCGGCAATAGGTTGAAGGTCTGGAAGACAAAACCAATTTCCTTGTTTCGGATGTGCGCCAGCTCGTCGTCGGAAAGATCGCTTACCAGTTGGCCGTTGATGTAATACCGCCCGGCGGTCGGCGTATCCAGGCAGCCGATCAGGTTCATGAGCGTGGATTTTCCAGAACCGGAAGGCCCCATGATGGCGACGTACTCGCCTTTCTTGATCTCGATCGAGACGCCGGAGACAGCGTGAATCTCCTCCGTTCCCATGAAGTAGGTCTTCCAGAGATCATATGTGCGGATTACGACGCCCTGCCGCCGCAACTGCTCTCCGACATCCTGGCTTTGAACCGCCGCTTCTGGCATAGTGCGATCCCGTCTCCTATTGGACGGCAGTCCCAGCCGCTTTGTTATCGACTTTCACCGCCGCTCCGGGGCGGATCGTCCGAAGCACCTTGTACGAGCCGGTCACGATCTCCTCCCCTTCTTGCAAGCCATCCACCACTTCGATATCCGACGCCCCCGTAACGCCGGTGGCCACCTTCCGGAAGGTGACCTGATTGCCGGAGACAACGAAGACGCCCTGCACTTCTTCCCTTCTTTTTGACGGAGGAACGACGGCAGTGCTTTTATCCGCCGCCTGGACGCCGCCTGCTTTGGCCTCCGGCGCCAGATCGGCCGCAGTGCGCACGGTCAACGCCTGAATTGGTATGGTCAGCACTTTATTCCGTGTGGCCGTGGTGATCTTGGCCGTGCAGGAGAGCCCGGGCCGAATCCCCTCGGGCGGATTTTCCATCGCAATCACAACCTTGAAATCTTTGGCTTCCTGCGTAGAGACGGTGCTTTGCGACGCCGATAAGCCCGTGGAGCGGATGATCGCAGTGGTGCCGATTTCGCTTACCCGGCCCCTGAAGATTTGGCCCGGAATCGCATCGACGGTGATTTCAGCCGGCTGGTTCAGCTTGACGTTGACGATGTCGGTCTCGTCCACCCTTACTTCCGCGGTGATTTCCGACATATCCGCGATGGTCATGATCAGGCTGGCCGGGGAGTTCTGGATGCCGGGTACCACGGTCTCCCCCACGCGCACCGGCAGGTTGGTGACTACGCCGTCGAGCGGCGCCAGAGAGTAGTATTTCTGGAGCACATCGTTGAGCCGGGTCAGGTTGGCCTGAAGCTGATCGATTCTTCGAACGGCCGACTCCCGCTGAGCCATGCTCTGCTCAAGCTGCGCGCGTGTTTGCGAGACGCGGGCTTGCGCCTCGGACACCCCGGCTACCGCGGCATCGTACTCGGATTTGCGTTGGTCGTAATCCTGCTGTGCGATGAGCTGGCTGGCCAGCAGTTGCCTGGCCCGGTCAAACGCCACCGCCGCTTTTTCCAGATCGGCCTGGGCCCGCTCGAGCGACGCCTGGACTGTTTTCAAATTTTCCTGCGCCGATTTGATGGCCGCTTCCTGGGCCAGCAAATCGGCCTGGGCCGTCTTCAGGGTGGCCTGCTGCGCCGCGACGTCGGCCGCCGGCTGTACAGTCTCCAGTTTGGCGAGTAATTGGCCCTTTTTTACGCGGTCGCCCTCTTTTACGAGAATCTCGGTCAAAATTCCCATGTACTGCGCGCCAACATTAATGTAATTTTTGGGTTTGATCTCCCCGGAAGCCGTGACCTGAGAAACCAAGTCCTGCCGGACAACCCGTCCGGTTTGAACCGGAGTGATTCCCTTTTGTTTGTAACGGATGCTGCCGTAAACGATGCCGCCCAGCGCGGCCAAACCGATCCCGGTCAGCAGCAGCTTCTTGCCTGTGCTCATGCAGCTTCTCCAGGCCGGCAGCGCCTCGGAAATGCTGATACGTAGGTACTACGCTGCTGGCGAGGCGAGGCGCCGTTTTCCTCCGACGCAGGAAGCGAAAAGCGCGGTGCGGCTCGCTGCGGGGATCGAAGCCGCCGGACTCCGGCGCAGGCTCGTTTCTGCTGGTTTTGGCAGCTCAAAAGGAAAAAAACGGAACTCTTACCCAAAAGTTCCCAGTACCCACCCGCTATTTTATCATGGGAATATTTCGGAGGCCGAAGAACAAACGGGCTGTCTGTGCGTTCTTGGCCTGAAGAGGCCGCGAGCGGGCGCCGCACACAGCCGTCGAAGCTCCGAGGCGCCAAGTAAGGTAAAACAAAACGCTCCGAGCGAGGCCCTCTTTCAGCGCACCAGCGCCACTTGCCGGATATGGAGCTTGTTCAGTGGATCGAGCTGCATTTTAATGCCCGCATTGCCGCCTAGCTCAAGAACGTTGGTAATGATCTCGCCGCGAATCAGCGTCTGCTGGCCCGGCGTCCCTTGCAGCACCAGCCGCTGGTAGTGAGTCGGATCTGCCAACTGATAGCTCAGCAAGTTATTCACGTATATCGTTCCAATCAGGGTCATGCCCCCGCCTCCGCCGAAACGGTGGCCGCTGTTTTTCCCGTTGTTTTCAGGAGCGTTCCGGTTTTCGAAGAACAGAACGCCGTAGTAAGGGGGCCCATCCGGCGGGCCCAAAAGATTGGCGCTGCTGTTGGCCCCGACGTTGAATACGCCGGTCCCGCTATTGTAAACCATCATGCCGCATCCGAAGGCGGGATCGGTTCCCGTAATCGGGATTGCGGGCAATCCTCCAACAGCAGGCGCCGGGCATGTCGCCATCATCATGTCGCCGTTTGCAGCATTGCCGAAGCCGCCGTTCCCAATGTAGTAGAGGCCAGGAGCGAACAGCGCCGTCTGGTTCTTGACGTTGATACCGTTCGGATAATACCCGGGCAAATACAGTGCGCAAGCCTTCGCCGGGGAGGCTGGGCAGCCGTCAACGCCGTTTGGAACCGGAAGGGGATTACTTTGGGTGATGATTGGCTGGCTCGGAGTGGCCAGGATATCCTTCAGAGGGTCGAGAATGACAGCCGCATGGTCCAGGTACTTGCCAGTCGATCCCAGCAACAGGCCTCCCGCGTTGGGATACGATTCCGGTCCTCCAAAATTCCCGAAATCGGTGCCCGTCCCGCTGTTGCAAAAGCCATCATCCTTGGGCCCAGCCTTAGAAAGATCCACCACGTTGCTGCTGCCGCTCAGGCTGATCGCCGTGGGGCTGCTCGAGTTCACCTGAATGCTTCTTTGCGGCCCTCCGCATATGGTGATGGTGGGGCCGCCGTTGATGAAAAATGATCCGCTGAGATTGGGGTGAGTGACTATAATCGGCACGGGAGCCACCACGTCCACAATCGCTGCCGTCCCCTGAGCGGCCACTTTGCTCGTGGACGGCCCCAGAAAACGCATCAGGCTTGTATTGACGGTTCGGATGATTGTGACGCGGCACAAGGCCACAGGGTCGCTGGCGGACAAGGTTGTTCCCGGATCCGAGGCGGGAAAATCAACGTGTACGACATCCCCATTGGCCGGGTCAAAGCCGTTGAGCCGCGCATAGTAGCAGGGAGTCAGGGTTGAGTTGGCAGCACAGTCGAAGGCTGACGAGCCGAAAGCATTCTTGTAATCTGGGCTGCCGCCGGAGGTGTTGGTTCCGTTGAAGATGCTCATGATGGCGGCTTGGGCGGCGGCGTCTGCGGCAGCCTGGGCCATCTGGCGTTGCGCATATAGGTGTGAGCCGTCGATAGCCAGCCCAATACCTCCCAGCAAGAACAAGCCGAGCGCGACAAGAACCAGAATGATCGCCTGTCCCTTCTGATTTTGCCTCTTCGTTTTGCATAGCCGCATAATTCGGAACCTCTAAAACGTAATAATCCCTTCGGTAGTGGTACCGAGCCTGACCCTCAAGGGAAGGACCACGAACGGATCGTATGGATAAGTCACCGTGACCTGGACCCGGGAGCCCGCTGTTTTCAGGCCGCCGTCCGGCCAAGACACCGTGCAGGAAAGTGCTTTCGGGTTGAGGAGGCCTGCCTTGGCGTAATCGGCGACGACTCCGTTTGTAGTCGCGCCGCCCAGGCCGGCCACGCCGCAAATGTCATTCGAGCTCGCCGGCCCGTTAACGCCGGTCCCTGTGCGCTCGCTGCCATGGACAATCGCGTAGCGCACTCCGACTCGGGCCGCATTGCAAAGATTGGTGTAGACCAGCACCATCCGGCCGAACTCCAGACCGGCGAAGATCACCAAAGAAAGCTGAAGCGCGACCAATGCGAACTCTACAAGGCTGCTCCCGCGGCGCGGCAGCCGGGCGGAAATCCTGGCGGCTTTCATCGCAGAATCCTCATTACGGCCCGCCGGTGGATCACCAGATTGTTCGGCAGGGTCAGTCTCAAGCCAAGCCCAGGAAACTGGAAGCCGAGAGGGATAAATGGCCTATAGGTGTAGTCGATATCTACCCAGCCCACCACATAGAGGGGCCCTTCGGGCCTGGTATCCGCCGGCACGTCCGGCGGAGTGGTCGCAAATGTTCCCGTGGCCACGGTGCAGACAGGAGTAGCGGCGGTTCCGCTCGGCCCCGGCCCGCTCGGACTTCTGGTGCAGACCCGTACGGCGAGGCTCGATCTGTTGAGCAGGGAAGAAATGTCAGTGGTAACAACGGCGCTGATTTGAGCTGCGGTGGCTTACGGGGGGGAATTGACCGAAGCGCCGCCCATAATCATGTAATTGGCTGCGGTGCGGGCAGCATTTGCCACGGTGATCCAGGCGAAAAAGAAGCCGCCAAAATTCACCGCGTTCAGAAAAACCACAAAGAGCAGCGGCAGCACAAGCGCAAACTCGACCAAAGCGGCGCCGGCAAGGTTGTGCCGTCGGTTCGTCGTCTTCATTTCGTGCCTCGCACCGTCCCGTCGGCTAAGAACTTCTCGAACGCACGCCGCTCCCTGTCGTTCAGGTAAATGAAACGGACGGCCACGCCGTCCGGTTCGTGGCGAGTCACTTTCGCCCGCATGCGGAGCGAGTTCCTGGCATGGCCATTAATCTGAGCGACTTGCACGTAATAGGGGTCGTATTGAAAACTCATCGTAATGATGGTTCCGGGATACCATTTATCGCCGGTGACGACATACGCCCCCGTTTTCGTCACCTTTTTGACCGCATACTGCGTGGACACGCCGCCATTCCAAAAAGACGCAACCAGAGGCACCTTCACAAACTCCGGCTCCTTCCCGTTCCTTAAAGTCCGAATCCAGTTCTTCAGCCACCTGAAGTTTTGCATGACAGCCCTTGCTTGACAGCATCCTGGCTTTCGGCGAGCTTGCGGGCTTGCAACGCCCGCCAATGCACCTCCATATCGAGGGGCGAGCAAATCAGCAGCTCGTCTCCGACCTCGGTTTGCGATTCATAAATCGTCCGCAAAGGCAGTTCGAGCACGCTGACAGCGTGCATTCGCATTGGAGCAATCCGGAACGGGCCGAGATGCTCAATCACGTGAATGACACGGTGCTCGCTATCCAGGTACACGACGTCAATTGGAAACAGCACTCCGATCGTGTGAATGCCGTAAGAGGGGACCACCCACAGCCCGCCGTCGGGCCGCAGCTTCTTACTGCCGAGCAAGCCAATGAGGCGTGAGAGGTGGGTATCAGCCACCGCTACCTCCAGGCCCAGGAACGACTGCCGGGTTTGGTTGAAAACGCAGACTTTCTTATCCACGTTAGTCCTTTTCGCGCGGCCAGTGCGAGACCTTCGCGACTTCAGTCCTGCCGGCCACAAGCAGATTGACCCCGCCGGCCGGAGAGAGCTCCGCCGCGGCGGCTGGCGAGGTCCGAATGATCGTCCTGTCCGTTTAACGCACCCGCTTGCGGCGCCGCTGGATCAGAACGAACAGAACGATGACAAAGCAAATCCCCGAAACCAACCGAATCAGCTCTACATTTCCCATATTCATTCTCCTTAAGTGAGTTTTTCTGACTTAGTGCAACAAATACTTCTCGAACGCGTCGAAGACAATGATCAGGGACGGACCCAGCACCACCACAAACAGGGAGGGAAAGATGCAGAAGACCAGAGGAAACACAAGTTTCACCGTGGTCTTCGCCGCCTGCTCCTCGGCCTGCTGGCGGCGCTGCGTCCGGAGACTTTCCGAATGAACCCGCAGCGACTTCGCGATGCTGGTGCCGAAATAGTCAGTTTGAATCAGCATCGCGCAGAGAGACCGGACGCTATCCACATCGGTGCGCTCGGCCAGATTTCTCCAGGCGTCGGCGCGCGCCCGCCCGGCGCGCTGCTCGAGATTCACCAGATTCAGTTCATCTGCAATTTCCGGCTGGCTCATTTTCAGCTCGTCGGCCACCCGGAGCACGGCCTGGTCGATGCCCAATCCCGCCTCGATGCAAATCACCATCAAATCGAGGGCCTCGGGAAGGCCCAGCCGGATTTTCAACTGCCGCGCTGCAATGCGATTGCCGAGCCAAAAATCGGGGAGCAGGAAACCCAAGCCGCCGGCCAGCGCGTAAACGAAAAAAGGGCCATAGTGATACGCCTTGGTGACCGTGGCCAGGACGCAAAGCGCCAAAGGAACAGCCACCTTTGCACCATAGAAAATGTTGACGTAGGAATCCTTCCGGTATCCGGCCCAAATGAGACGTTTTTGGATCACGCCCACTTCTTCGGGACTGCGCGGGAGAATCTTTTGAAACGGGTCGATCACTTCCTCGATCGAGGCTTTGGCCCTGGCGCCGAAGATCCGCTGGAGCAGGTTCTGAGGCGAACTGGCGGGCGAAACCACGCTCGACAGCCGGTTTAGCAATGCCTCCCGGTAGGCGAGCAGCAGAGCGCCGCTGGTGATCAGCATGAAAATCGCGATGAATGTCAGTAAAGCAAGCGTCATAACCGGGCCTCAGACACGAATTTGGATGATCTTCCGGATGATCAAAGCGCCGACGATCGTCATGCCTGCTGCGGTATACATCAGCTTCAGGCCGGTTTTGTCCTGCCATAACCGGCTCATATACGCCGGGTTGACGAAATACAATCCCAAGCCGAGAATCACAGGCAGCAACGCCAGGATCCATCCGGTCAACCGCCCCTGCGCCGTGTGAACGCGAATCTGCCTCTTCAAACGGAAGCGGTCTCGTATCACGGAAGCAACCTTTTCCAGAATCTCGGCCAGATTGCCGCCGCTTTCTTTCTGGATCAGAATCGCGGTGACCACTATGTGCATGTCATGCAGCGGAACGCGGTTTCCAAGGTTAATCATTGCCTCGCGCAGCTCCAAACCGAAGTTCTGCTCATCAAAACACTTCTTGAACTCGCCTGAGATCGGCTCGGGGATCTCCCTCACCACCATTTCCAAGGCGGAGATCAGGCTGTGGCCGGCCCGTAGCGCTCCCACCATAAGATCCAGCGCTTCCGGCAGCTTTTCTTCAAACTTGCCGAATCTCTGGGAACGCTTGAAGTAGACGTAAGCCATGGGCCCCCCCGCGGCCACCGCCCCAACCATGAGGGCGAAAGGAATCGCCCGCGTCCTCCAGTAAGCGGCCGCGCCCGCCGCCAAACCTGCGCCAAGACAGTTGAGCAACAGGCTGGTTACCGTCCATTTCACATCGGCCTGGCGCAGGATCTCCCGCAACTTGGGGAACAGGTCGACCTCATTCAGCAGCCGGTTCACCCACGGGATCGAGCTCAGCAGCTCCTCGCGCAGAATGTTCAAGCCCTCGTCGTCGGGCCGCCGCTGCGCCGCAGCGCTGATGGACTCCAAGCGTTCTAGGATCTGCTTCTGGTCCTTGTTGGTCCCTGCGCCCATGGCCACCATGGCGAGAACAACGGCGGCGAATACGGCGATAAATACCAATAGTGCGATCAAAAACATGCTTCACCTGTCTCTTTCGCAGCGCGGGTCAGTTGACCTCCATCGACCGCTCGAACAGATCCTGAGGCAGAAGAATGCCCGAGACGCGAATCCGCTCGACGAACTTCGGGCGGATGCGGCTGGGCTGGAAGACGCCCACCACCTTGCCGTTCGGCCCGATCCCCTTTTTCACGAACGTAAAAATGTCCTGCATGCTGACGACGTCCTCATCCATGCCGGTGATTTCGGCGATGTTGACGACCTTGCGCGTGCCGTCGCTCATGCGCGAAAGCTGGAGGACGATGCCGATGGCGGAGGCGATCTGCTGGCGCACGGCCCGCTCCGGCAGGTTGACGTTGGCCATTGCCACCATCGATTCGAGCCTCGCCAGCGCATCGCGGCAAGTGTTGGCGTGGATCGTGGTCATCGATCCCTCGTGGCCGGTGTTCATGGCCTGGAGCATGTCGAAAGCTTCGTCGCCGCGCACCTCGCCGATGATGATGCGGTCCGGGCGCATGCGGAGGCTGTTGATAAGCAGTTGCCGCTGCTTGATTGTGCCCTTGCCCTCCACGTTGGGAGGCCGCGTTTCCAGGCGGACCACATTTTCCTGCTGGATTTGCAGCTCGGCGGCGTCCTCGATGGTGATCAGACGTTCGGTTTCCGGAATGTACTTGGAGAGCATATTGAGGAACGTGGTTTTCCCGGCTCCGGTGCCTCCGGAAATCAAAATGCTGATGCGGGCGCGCACCGCGCCTTTGAGTACTTCCAGCATCTCCGGAGAAAGGGTTTGCGATTGGAGCAATTGCTCCGCCGTCAGCGGCTCGGTTCCGAAACGCCGGATGGAGAGCGCCGGGCCGTCCAGCGCCAGCGGCGGAATGATCGCGTTGACGCGGGATCCGTCCATCAGCCGCGCATCGACCATCGGCGAGGATTCGTCGATGCGCCGTCCCACCTGGCCCACAATGCGATCGATGATTTGCAGCAGGTGCGCGTCGTCCCGGAAGTGCACGTTCACACGCTGCAAAATGCCGCCGCGTTCGATGTAAACCATGTCCTTGCGGTTGACCAGAATGTCGGAAATCGTGTGGTCCTTCAGAAGCGGCTCGAGCGGCCCCAGGCCGAAAATTTCGTCCATCAGATCGGCTTGCAGCCTCTCTTTTTCGGCGGCGCTCAAAGGGATCCGTTCCTTGGCAATGATCTCCTGAATCAACGCTGAGACCGCCTGCATGGCCTTTCCGTTATTGACCGCGGACAGCTTTTCCAGATCGACCTTGGAGAGCAAAGTACGGTGTACGTCCCTCTTCAGTTGTTGAAAATCTAGAGTTTCCATATTCGATTACACCCGCCGGGGCCGCCGCTATTCAAACAAGCCCCATCTTTTTTTCTTGCCTTGCTCAACCGGCTTGCCGCACGCCTGCCGCGCCATCTGGCGCAGCGCCTTGGCGATCGAGGAATTCTCCAGCGCCAGCGGCGCTCCGGTATTCAGGGACCGGCAGACGCTGAAGTAGTCGTTCGGCACTTTCCACTTCAACGGCAGGGGCAGAACCTTCGCCATGCGGCTTTCCTGGATCTCCACCTTGCGCGGATCGAAGCGGTTCAGAACCATTTCAATCCGCCGTTCCGGCATCCCCGGCTGCTGAAAATGCGCGATGAGCCGCTGCGCATTCCGCAAAGCCGGGATTTCCGCCTGCGTCACCAAATAAATCGAATCCGCCATCTCGCAGGCGACTTGCAGGCCTTCGGTGAAAATGGAACCGCCGTCCACCACGACAAACGGGAACCGGCTGCGCAGGACGTGCAGCAGCTTCCGGAGGCTCCCGTCCATCACCAGGGTTTGGGCGCTGCATTGATCGGGCGAGGCGAGCACCGCGACGCCCGATCTGTGCTCGACCAGCAATGACGAGACGAAGTCCTGATCGAGCCGCTCGGAGTTGTGAAGCGCGTCGGCGATCGTGAAATGCGGCGTCAGGCCCAGCACTACGGCCACGTCGCCGAGCTGCGTTTTCAAATCGATGAGAGCCACCTCAGCGCCGGCTTCCTGCTTGAGGGCGATCGCGAAATTGCTGGCCAGCGTGGTCACGCCCGCTCCGCCTTTGGCGCCGCAGAAGACCAGGACCCGGCCGCTGAGCTTCTTTTGCTTTTCGATCTCCAGCCGCCGCGCCGTCGCGCGAATCACCGCCTCGGCCAATGTGTCCGCTGAAATCGGCTCGCTCAAAAATTCCCGCGCCCCGGCGCGCATGCAGCGCACCAGCACTTCCGGGTCCCGCGTGGCGGAATAGACCATCACCGTGGCTGCGAGATTCCGGCTGCAAATGTTCTCCACGAGGTCCAGAGCCGCCTCGGGATCAGGATCGAGGTCCACGATCACCACATCGCATCCGGACTCGCCCAGTTTCGCCAACTGGTGATAATTCGGATACGCGCCGTATTCGCCGGTAAGCGTCACCGGATGCCGCTCGAGCGCGGCGGCCAACGCCCGCCGGCGCTTCTCGTCCGGACCGATCAGGGCGACCGAAAGCATGTTCTTAACCACGGGTGGATGTTCGTACTCGAAAGTCGAGTTCACCGTTCTGTTCCACCCTGGGACGCGGCCGGTCCCACTTCCACTTGAGAAACTTTCTCCCCGCGCACAACCTCGATGACCGCCTTCATGATCACCGGCGGCTCGGGCGGCGCAGGGGGGAGCGCAGCTATCTGCGGCTCCGGGCGCGGCGCGCGCTTCACCGGTTTCGGGGCGGGAGCGGGCTTCGGGGCAGGACCGCCGTAGAGAGCCTGGCGTCCCACGACCGCTTCCTTTGCCACCTTGCTGGTGTCGGTCGGGTTCCGCAGGACCAACTGGATGTGGCCCTCGTTGGCCGCCAGAGTCACTTTCGCCGCGTCTTCCGGATTGCACAGCAGCGTCACGACGTTCACCTTTTCCGGCCGGCCCTGGTCATCCGGCTGGATTTTTTGTCCCGCCGCCAGCACCTGCACGTTCTCCAGAATCGTCTTCGTCAGAGATTCGTCGCCGCCGCCGGCGCGCCCATTCGCGGGATTGCCTGTGAGCAGCACATCGACCCTCGTTCCCGGCCCCACAAAGCCGGCCACAGCCACAACGTCATCCACGCGAATCGATACAGCCCGCATTCCCGCAGGAATCACCGCGGGCAGGCCCGCTCCGGAACCCTCCGGCGCCAGCTTCGCCTGAAGCAGAACCTCGCCGTCGAAAACCGGGTAAAGAACCGCTCGTCCCACGATGTCGGAAGCTTTCGAAAAGGCCCCGGTGGGACTCGAACCGGGCCAGTCCACCACCTTCAGATCCCCTTCGCTGAGCTTCTGCCCGATTTCCAAATCGCGCGCCGCCACAATCACCCGGCTGCCCGAAGACGCGCGCGCCGTGCTCTGCCGCAGTTTCTGAAAAACAAAAAGGCTTGCCGCCCCAGCCACCAATAAAGCCACCAAAAACGTGGCCAAAAGCCGTGATCGATTCATCGGATCTCATCTCCTCTCCCTGCCTGTTACAGGGCGTAAAACGAAAACATCGTTCCTATCGCGATCGCCGCCGCGTAGGGAACTTTGAGCGCAGCCGCGTTTTCCAGCCGCAACTCCTTGTGGGGACGGAAACCATCTCGAAAAAATCCGCTCACCAGCTCGCCGGTTCCGTCGATGCATTTCCCCAGCGAGCGATTCCATAGCGCGTACGCCAGGGCCAAAAATCCGCCGGCCATGGCCGTCGCCACCAGCGCTGTGATCAATTGCGATGGGCCGATCCACGCCCCGACCGCGGCGAACAACTTCAAATCGCCCATGCCCATCCCGCGCAGGTACCACAGAACGCCCAGCACAGCAGCCGCGATGCCAATTCCAGCCGCGCTTTGCGCGACGCCCCGCATCCCTTGCGCCACGCCGTTCACGGTCACGCCGGCCGCCAAAAACGGAAAAACCAGCCGGTTGGGAATGCGCCGCGTGCGAATGTCGCTGATCGTAGCTATGACCAAGACAATCAACGTGGGCCACAAAGCGATGGAGTGCACCGGATGCATCGAGCCGCGTTCCTATGGAAGCGCTATAGGTACTGCAATCCCCTGGCCGATCCACAAACCGCCTGCGCCTGAATTGCTTACGCGCTCCCGCCGGCTCCGGGCCCGCGTCTCTGTAAACGCGCGTATACGCAAAAAGTCGTCTGCCGTATACGCGAAGAGCGCCCGGCCGGCCGGAAAACGCGAATTTCCCGCCGCTCCGGGCGCCGGCACAGGCCGCAGAGAAAAGCGCTGCTCGCAAAAACGTCCCCGCCAACGCCGTGCGGCAGTCTCGGCCGGCGCGCTCGGCCCGGCCTCGGCGCCGCAGCGCGCGAATCCATGAAGGAACATGAAGGAAAGCTTGGCGGCCGTGTCACATGGACCTGGTACGGGCGGCATCCGCGGCCGGAGCCGTCTTTCACTTGTGAATCAAAAGTAAACGATCGGAAAAAATACAAGGGCAGAAACTCGTAGGCGGGAGACAGAGGAGAACAGTGCGGCGGGACGAGGCCGCAATGCGGAGAAGGCGCTGCATGGATGGAAGCGGAGCGGCGGCCTCCGCCGCCCGTGCTCCCATCCATGAAAGCAGTTAGCTGGTGTAAGTGGTGAGCTTGGTCCCGATGTTGGTGAAGGCGGTGTTGATGTCGGTCGCCACAGTGTTCATGCCCGCCGTGGCGGCGAAGGCGATCAGGGCCACCACCAGCGCGTACTCGATCAGATCCTGGCCGCTTTCGTTCTGCAAAGCGACGTACAGCTTCAAAAGAAGGTTCTTCATTCAATTGTTCTCCTGTTTCGTAGATCTCGCGTTCCCGCTTCGCGGCAAGCCCGCAGTGAAGGAACGCGCTGCGAAGTGCAATTCCACGCCCAATCCGCCGGAACCCGTCTTCCCTGTTTGCTTTGAATGTCTTACCGCGAGGCTCTGGTTTTAAGAAAAAAACATTGTGAACGCGCGTATACAGCTTCAGCGCGCGCCGTCATGGGCGGTATACGGCTGCGCCGCGAGGGAGAGGGTGGCGGGGAATAGCAGCGCGAGATCCGCAGTCGGACCTACCAGCAAATCGCGGCCGCCGGCGCGGACGGCCTGCAAGCTTCCCGGGGGAAGCCGCCGGCGAAGATCCTCAAGATATTGCGAATACTCGGGGCCGGCGGGCAGCGGATAAAAAACGAAATGAGGAAGCGCCGCCAGGGCGAGCTCGCTCTCGGCCCGCGTTTCCCGGTCCTGCACGGCGAACACGCGTTTGCCGGCTGCGAACTCCACCTCGGGAAATTGGACCGTCAAATACTCGGGCAGATAATAGGCGGCGTGGCGATACCCGAGGAAGTGGGAGTCGAAACCGATGATGACCGTATCCCGGGGTGAACACGCCGCGCGGATACTCCGGTTTACACCAACCAACTCCGCCTCGAAGTCCTTGAGGGATTTATAGGAACAGTATACGGGCGCGTACAGGAACACTGCCGTGTTGGCCGCCGCCACAGCCGCTGTCAACGCGAGTTTACGGCGGCGCGGGGCATTCCAGGCGGCATAGAGCCGCGCCGCCCACCGCCCGAGCCAGACGAAAACGGGCGGGGAAAGCACGAGCAGGTATCCGCTGTTGACGAAGCGAAGAAAGACGAAAGTAAAGAACAGCAGTCCCGGAGCGATCCAAATCCACGTAAATTGTTTTTTCTCTCTCGCCTCGCCCGCGTTCCGCGCCGCCAGCGGCAGCCATGCAGCGGCGCCCGCCAGCAAACTGTAAATGCCGAGGATGGTGCAGAACCGGGCCACAGAAAGGGCCAGCGGCGAGCGAAGGAAAGTGTGTTTGGCTAATACAACGTGCCAAAGATCTTGCAGGGGAGCGAGATAGGCGGCGATGCCGCCGGCCGCCCGGACCATGGGGATGAACCAGGCCAGTAAGGCCGCCAGCAGCGCGGCCAGGCCCGCTATCACTTGATTCCGCCGGGCCTTGCGCAGCGAAGCCAGCCACAGCGGCGCCAGCAGGAGCAGGGACGATTGGCGGAAGCCCGCAGCCACGCCCAGCGCGAGCGCGCTGGGCACGAGGAAGGCGGTCCTCCCGGAATAGCTTTGCCAGCAAAGGTAGCCGATCAAGGCGGAAAAGAAAGCCTCGACGATATACGTCAGGGCCACCGTGCCGTGAAACCAACTCAGAGGCGAGAACAGGAAGAGCACTCCCGCGAGAACGGCCGCTTCCCCGCCAAACCAAGCGTCCGCAAGCGCGTAGATCAAGGCCGCCGCGCCGCAGCTCGCCAGAACGCTGACCGCGACCAGGGCCGAATTGGCGTCGGCAAACAGCAGATTCGCCAGTCGCCCGAGGCAGACATACAGGAAATAGCCCGGCGGATGCGGCTGGTACACGGCGGGATCGAAACGCCCCAGGGCCAGGGCGAAATTTACAGAGTCTATGTCGTACAAATAATGGCTGCGAAAAAGCAGGCGGCTGATCGCGACCCCCAGCAGAATCGCCAAGGATTCGACGGTTCGTCGAGAGAGCACGCACCTATTTGAGCAATCGAGCGGCCAATACCTGGCCGTGGAATTGCACTCATAGGTTAGCGGCCGATTACACGCATACTGCCGTATACATGCCGAGACGATTGGCTCAAATTGGCGCGTGGCTGCTGGCAGCTTTGCTGGCCGGCCTCCTGCTTTTGCCGCTGCGAAGCCAGCCGCCGTGGGACTTTCTCCAGTTTTACGTGGCGGGCAAACTGGCCGCGAGCGGGCGGGTCGCCGAGATTTATCACAAGCCGGCTTATCCGCCGCTGGTGGACGAGATTCGTTCTTCGGAAAGCCGGTCCGAAATTTCGAGCGCCTATTTTAACCGCACGCCTTATTTCAACCGTCCGGCATTCGCGGCTTATCTGTGCGCCCCGTTCGCCCGGCTGCCCTTTCAAACCGCCGCCCACCTGTGGATCCTAGCCAATTTCGCGCTTTTGGCGGCGCTCGTCTGGAAGCTTCCGGCGTGGCTTCCCGCCGGAGCGCCGCTTCGTCCGTGGCTGGCGGGCTTTCTGCCGTGGATCTGGTCGATCGGACTGGGCCAGGACACGCTGTTGATTTCCTTGCTGGCGGCCTACTCGCTTCACCTGGCGCTGCAAAAGCGGGAGATCCCGGCGGGACTCGTGCTGGCAGGCTGCGCCTTCAAGCCCCATCTGCTGGCGGCGATGCCGTTCGCTCTGCTCGCGGCGAGAAAACGAAAGATGGCGGCTGCCTTTCTTGCGGCCGGAGCGGCCCTGGCCGCTATCTCCGCCGCCGTTGCCGGTTCAACCGGCTTCCGAGAGTGGATGGAACTGCTCCATTCCCGGACGACCGACTCGATGCCGGAGACAATGGGCAATATCCGGGCGCTCGCTTTGCACTTTGGTTTTGCGAGCGGTCTGGCGGCAGGCGCCGTCGCCGCCGGTTGTTTTCTCTTCGTACTCCGGCAAGGACGTTTGCGGCAGAGTTTTGCGGCGGCGATTCTCGCCGCCTTGCTGCTGGGCCCGCATACATATCTTCAGGACTACTCGCTTTTGGCCGTGGTTGCGCTGAGCGCTTTCGATCGATGGGCGCAGTATGCGCTCCTGCTGCCCTGGCCGTATTTTTACCGCCGCGAGGACATGCTGCCGCTGACGTTGGTTGCACTGGCCGGCCTGATCGTTCTCGCAGCGCGGGCGGACACAGCGCTTGCACCGGATACAGCGCAAACATGCGCGGGGGAAGGGGGGGCCGATGCTCGAAACAGCGCTTGCGCCGCAGTCTGAGGCGGGCTGCCGCCTGGACGCCTTCTCCGGAAAAGCGCTGCTGGGGATAGCGTGGCTGGCGGCTGTGTGGATCTTTCTTGTTTCCCTTGCCCCCGCGTTCTCCCTGATGAATCCATCGCACTCGGGGTATTTCCCGCCTGACTACATGCAGTTTTACATGGTAGGCCGGATGGCGGCCGCCGGAGACATAGCAAAGATCTATGACAAGGCGGCATATGAACCCCTCGTCCGCGAATTGCGCTCTCAGGGAGAGCGGATCGGAGACTACCCGTTTAACAGGCCGAGCTTCGAGGCGTTCGCCTGTATTCCGCTTTCGTGGTTCTCGTACCGCACGGCCTTGCTCTTCGCATTTGCGGGGAATCTCGCCGTCTTCGGCCTGCTGCTCTGGAAGCTGCCGATTTGGTTTGGCGCGCCGGCTTGGACCCGGCCCTGCCTGCTGGTCTTTACGCCTTTCCTGTATAACATTGCGCTGGGCCAGGATGTGCTGCCGCTGGCTCTTCTCGTCGCCTCCACCTTGAGGCAGGCGCTGCTCGGAAGAGATCGTCTCGCGGGCATCCTGCTAGGGCTGTGTTGTTTCAAGCCCCATTTGGTTTGGCTCCTGCCGATGGCGCCGCTGGTGGCAGGCAGGCGGCGAATGTTTTGGTCCTTTGCCGCCACGGCAGGAGCTTTGGCCGCGCTTTCCATCGCGGCGCTGGGAACCGCCGGGCTCCGGGACTGGATTCTCCTGCTTCGATCTCCGTTTTCGGACTACATGCCGGAAACGATGTGCAATTGGAGGGGGCTGGCTCGGCATCTGGGCCCCGCCCCGGCGGCGGCCGCGGCAATTTTCATTCTCGGTTCGGTGGTGATTATCCTCTGCCGAGCCTCGGACGCTGAGAAGGTCTTGGCGGCGCTTGTGGCAAGCCTGCTTCTCAGTCCACACACCTATCATTACGACTATGCCTTGCTCGCCGTGGCCGCCATGGCAACACCATTGCCAGCCGTACGGATCCTTCTCTTGCTGCCCTGGAGTTATTTTCACGAGCTGACCAACCCGCTACCCTGGATTGCCCTGGCGATTGTTTGGCTCGGTTCCACCGCTTTGCCCCTTCTGCGCCGCCGTGTAGTTGGAGAAATGAATCGAACAGAATCGCTCGCACCGGCAGGATTTTAAACCCTATGGCGGCAGTCAATCCATTCCCGATTGCAAGGCGCGCGCAGGGCGGCATGGCGGGAACTCTCGCCCGATACGCGCTGGCCGCATTCGCCGCGGGCGCGTTGCTCGCCGGCGCCCTTCGCTGCAAAACAGGAGCGCAGCCGCTGCTCGCCTCGCAACTCGCCGGCGCATTCCTGATCTATGCAGTGAAACGGCCGGGCGCTCGAAGCCTGTTGCGAGCGGCGGCGGGCGCCCTGGCTTTCGCTGTCGGTTATGCCTTGCTGCGCGGCAAGTGGCCGGGCGCTTTTGTCTACTGGCCGCTGGTTATGGGCGCGTTCCTGGGGCTGGGAGGCTTGCTGGCGCTGCTGGTCGAACTGTTCTGGTCCGCGCCGGGCTCGGCGGCGAGGCGTGAGGTTGCGAACAGCCTGTTCGCGGTCGGGGTGCTGCCTCTCATGCTGATCGCGACATTCCTGGCGCATGGCGTCACGCGCCACCTGCACCCGATGACCTACGACCGTTTTCTCTACGCGTTTGACGGAGCCCTGGGCTGTCAGCCGGGCTACTCGCTGGGGCGCCTTTTTGCCGCTTCGCCGCCGCTGGCCGTGGTCAGCAACCTGGTCTACGTCACGCTGCCGCTGCCGGCTGCGCTGGTGTACATCTCGCACCTAAAGGCGCGGGAAGGCTCGCCGGAACTCGTCCTCCGGGTGTTTCTGGGCATTGGCGTGGCGGGGTTTTTCATGTACCAGATCTGCCCCGCTACCGGCCCGGTCTACGCGTTCGGACATTTTCCTTCCAATCCGCCCGTCTTCTCGCTTTCCGATCTGGTTCCTATTCCGATTCGCGGCGGATTTCTGAATGCCATGCCGTCGCTGCACGTAGCCTGGGCGCTGGCGCTGCTGTGGAATTGCCGGCCGGGCCAGGCCGGGTGGCGAGCCGCGGCCGGCGTTTATCTCTTCTTCACAATTCTGGCCACGCTGGGAACGGGAGAGCACTATCTCGCCGACCTGGTGGCCGCCTTTCCCTTCACGTTAGCGATCCAGGCCGCCTGCACAACCGCGGCGGAGTTGCGATCGCGCGAGAGCCGCCGCGCGCTCTGCTTCGGCGGCGCCGCCGCGCTGGCCTGGCCCATCGCTTTGCGAACCTCTCTCCCCAGCCTGCTTAGTTATCCGCGCCTCTCCTGGATCCTGGCCGGCGCCACGGTGATCGCGGCGGTGATTCTCGCCTGGCCGCTGCTCCAAGCGCAGAGCAGCCCGGCGCCGAAACCGGGCGCAGCGCCGGAGTATGCCGGGGCAATCGGCGCCTCTGAAGGAAAATTCCCATGTTGCTCTCCATCGTAGTCCCCGTTTACAACGAAGCGGAAAGCCTGCCGAGGCTGCTCGAAGCGCTGCGCGAGGTCCTGCCGCAGACCGGCTGCGAGCACGAACTGATTTTCGTCAACGACGGCAGCCGGGACGGCTCCTTCGAAGTGCTTTCCCAGGCCGCGCGCTCCGATCCGCGCGTGAAGATCCTCGGCTTGAGCCGGAATTTCGGACATCAGGCCGCCATCACCGCCGGAATCGACTTCGCCGCCGGCGACGCGGTGGCCGTGATGGACGCCGATTTGCAAGATCCGCCCGAACTCCTGCCCGACATGGTGGATCTGTTCCGGCACGGCTACGACGTCGTTTCCGCGCAGCGGGTGGCCCGCGATTGCGACAGTTTTTTTAAGCGCGCCACGGCGTCTCTCTTCTATCGCTTCATGCGGAAGGCCATCGACAGCCGCCTGGCTCCGCAGGTCGGCGATTTCCGCCTCTTCAGCCGGCGGGCCGTGGCCGCGCTGCGCGGCTTCCGCGAGCAGCACCGGTTCATGCGCGGGCTGGTGGCGTGGCTGGGGCTCAAAGAAGCGATTTTGCCGTTTCACCGCCAGCCGCGCGCGGCGGGAGAAACCAAGTACTCGCTATGCAAGATGCTCCGATTCGCCTGGACGGCCATTTCCTCCTTTTCGGCCTTGCCCCTGCGGTTGTGCCTCACCTTCGGGCTTCTGATGACGCTCGGCGGATTCCTCTATTTCGCCTGGGTCCTCTACGTCACCGTCGTTCTGAAGGGGACTGTGCCGGGCTGGACCTCCCTGGTCGGTTTGCAAGTGATTTTTTCGGGCTCGACGCTCGTCGCCATTGGTCTGGTCGGCGACTATATCGCGCGAATCTACGAGGAAGCGAAGGGCCGGCCGCTTTATGTTGTTTCCGAAGCGGTAAATTTCTCCCACGCAGAACGTCACCTGGAGCGGATGGTTCTTCTGCCCGCTCCCGAGGAGCGCCATGACGCAAACAGCGCTGAAGGAACGTCCTCTCAGCCGGCCGCCAGCCGAATTTGATTCTTACGTCGAAGCCTACCCGGAGCTGCTGCGCGACCCAGTGCGGGAGAGGTTTGCGCCCGGGGGGCGCTTCTTCATAGAGAGGAAGCGGCTCCTGCTAAAGGCGTTTCTTCAAGGAGCCGGCGTAGCCATGCAGCGAGCCCGCTGGCTGGACATCGGCTGCGGGCGGGGCGATCTGCTGGCCGCCAGCCAGAGCGAGTTCAGGTATGCCGCCGGCTGCGATTTATCCGCGGGGATGATCGCCGGCGCCAAGGGCCTCGATGTGCGGCTCCAGAACGCTCCGGACCAGCTTCCGTTTGACGACGGAAGTTTCGATCTGTTGACCGCCGTATGCGTTTACCACCATGTGGATGTCGAGGTCAGGGCACGCCTGACGACAGAAGCCGCCCGCGTTCTCCGGCCGGGAGGCATTTTCTGCGTTATGGAGCATAATCCCTTCAACCCGGTTACCCGGTTCATTGTGCGGCGGAGTCCGGTGGACGCGAATGCGGAGCTTCTGAGCGCCGGGGAAGTCAGGCGGCTGGTTCGGGTGGCGGGGATGCAGGTGCTCCGCACCCAATACTTTCTTCTTTTTCCCGAATTTGTATATCAGCGTCTGGCGTGGCTGGAGGCCGGTTTGTCGGGCCTTCCGCTGGGCGGCCAGTATGCTGTGTTTGGCTCGAGGCCTTAATCGGCACGCTACGGATGTCTCTGCTGGCGATTGAAACGGCGCTAACCGTGATCACAGCCGGACTGGCGTTTGCCGGACCGAGGCTGGGATCCCGGTGGTTCCGGCGCTGGGAAGACGCGTTCGCGCGGCTGGCCCGGAGAAAGGGTTTGTCTATCGTAGTAGTAGGTTTAGCTGCCTTGCTGGCGCGGCTGGCCCTGCTGCCCGCGCTGCCGATTCCCGAACCGGGCGTGCATGACGAGTTCAGCCATCTGCTCGCGGCAGAAACCTTCGCCTCCGGACGTCTGGCCAATCCGCCGCACCCGATGTGGGTTCATTTCGAGAGCTTCCATATAGACCAGCTTCCGACGTACATGTCGATGTATCCGCCGGGGCAGGGTCTTATTTTGGCCGCTGGGAAATGGATTTTCGGCCATCCGTGGTTCGGAGTGTGGATAAGCACGGGAGCCATGTGCGCGGCGTTCGGCTGGATGCTCCAGGGCTGGCTGCCGCCGGGATGGGCGCTGCTGGGCGGGTTTCTGGCCGTGCTGCGGCTCGGAATTTTCAGCTATTGGATGAACAGCTACTGGGGCGGTGCGGCGCCCGCCCTGGGCGGAGCGCTGATCCTCGGCGCGCTGCCGCGCCTGTTGCGCTCGCCGCGCGCCGGTCATGCCGCGCTGCTGGCGCTCGGCCTGGCGATCCTCGCCAACACACGGCCCTATGAGGGATTGGTGCTGAGCGTCCCCGTGCTGCTTGCGCTTCTCGTGGCCGCGATCATGGGAGAGCCGCGCCGGGCGCGGCTGCTGCGCAGAGCGGCGCTTCCCGCCGGCGCGATTCTGCTGGCCGCCGCCGCCGCGATGAGCTATTACAATTGGCGCGTTTT
Source organism: Bryobacterales bacterium (assembly GCA_035652135.1). Classification (GTDB taxonomy): domain Bacteria; phylum Acidobacteriota; class Terriglobia; order Bryobacterales; family JACQDG01; genus DASREK01. The sequence goes on from DASREK010000037.1 coordinate 26,498, forward strand.
TGGAAATCCGCTCACGTTGCCGTACCAGATAAACCGCGCTACATACGCGGTCGCGCCGTATTTTCCCTGGCAGACGCCCCGGCCCGAGCCGGCGTACCGCCACCGTGTGCTGCGCGATTTTTACGTCGGCTATGAGTTCGCCGATTTCGAAAAGACGCGCACGCCCGGGGGCTTTCTCTCCAGAACGCGGGAAAAGCTCACGACGGTGTTCTCCTTTTACTTCGGGCCTGCGCTGGCGCTCCCGCTGGCGTTTTTGCCGCGGGCGCTGCGCGACCGGCGCTTGCGTCTTCTGGCGCTGGCCGGCGCCGCGACAGCGCTGGGACTTGCAGCCGAGGTCTGGCTGATCCCTCATTACGCCGCGCCGGCCACATGCCTGCTGTACGCTCTGCTCCTCCAGGCGATGCGGCATTTGCGCGCGTGGCGGCCGGAGGGCCGCTTCCTGGTACGCGGCCTGGTCATGGTCTGCGT
>DASREK010000038.1:0-3160 GCA_035652135.1 Bryobacterales bacterium
ACCGGCGACGATCTCGAAACTACTCGAAAGGCGGGCAAAAAATACCGCTGCATCCGATCGGCCGAAGCGCAACGAGTTGAAAGCGAACAGGCGCACTCGTGGCCCTTCGATTGCTCGCCGCAGGGCCGGAGGCAGGGAGAAATGGGGTTGCTCGCCGTTGGTGGTGCATTGATGATCGCGTTTGTTTTGGCTTTGAGTTTACAGTGGCTGCTGCTGGCGGCCATCCTCCGGCAGGTGACCCGCAGCCGTTAGCCCATCCCAGATAGCTTATTTTCGCGCGCCCCTCTGTGGTTTTTTGAGCCGCGACCGGCGGAGCTTGGCGGCTCCCCGCTTCGGCTTTGAAATCGCAAAGGCTCCGCTTCCCAAGTAGACGACTTTTTTTGTTTTGTCTTCATCAGCCATTTCGATCTCCGTTCTCAAACTCCTGGGCGGGCAGACCCAAAATTTCGATCAACGCGGCCCCCGGGCCCGGCTCCTTGCCCGGCGTGCTCTTCCCTCTGTTCCGGGTTCATAAGAATTTGCGCCGGCCGTTCGGTGCGAGGGGCGAGGGGCGAGGCGAACATGCCGCGGAGCCGCCAGCCTCTCGCACGATCTTAGTTTACTGTACCGGCGCGCTCAGCGTCCTGCTGCCGGGAAAACCCCAATTGATCGGCCAGCTCTTCGGCGGAGGTCATCGGCTGACGGCAGGAATAGTTCCGGCAAACATAGGCCGTGGGCCGCCCGCCGATCATTGCCCGGTTTGCCAGCAGAGGCAGCCTCGGATCCGGCTGCTCGCTCCGGACCACAACCTTGTTGGGCAAATAGCCGCGATAAACCGCGCGCCACAGCTCCCTGGTCGCGGGCGAGTGCTCGGGGCCGATAATGGCGATCTCCACAAATCCGTCGTGCCAGGCTTCGATGCCAGCCAGCATCCGATCGTAGGCAAACGGATGTTTCTCGATCGCCGCCGCGAAAAGGCGGATAATCTCGGCCGCCTTCTCGCGCAAGTCCTCGCGGCCCAGGAGCACAGCCAGCCGCTGAAGGTTCATGAGCATGACGGAATTGCCCGAAGGGATCGCGCTGTCGGTTGAAATCTTACTGCGATGAATGAGCTGTTCGTGGTCCGAGGCTGTGAAGAAAAACCCGCCATCCTGCGTGTCCCAATAATATTGGATCGCCGTATCGGCGAGGCGGGAGGCCTGCTCCAGCCACTTCCTATCACCGGACCATTCGTGCAAGCCGAGCAGCCCTTCCACCAGGAAAGCGTAATCGGTTATGTAGGCTTTTAGCCGCGCTTTGCCCTTGCCGTAAGCGGCGAGCAGGCGCCCGTTCTCAACCAGCCGCGACAGGATGAAGCCTGCCGCCCGCTCGGCCGCTTCGCCGTAACGGCGGTCGTCGAGCACGGCCGCGCCTTTGGCCAGGGCCGCAATCATGAGGCCATTCCACCCGGTCAGAATTTTGTCATCGAGAGACGGCCGCGGCCGCTTCGAGCGGGCTTCGAGCATCTTGCGGCGCATGGCGTCGAAGCGCTTTTTGAGATCTGGCAGATCCAGATTGTTCAGCCTGGCGATGGCTTCCAAAGGCCGCACTACATGCAGGATATTCTTGGGCCCCTGCGGGACGTGTGCGTCCCCCGGATGCTCCCAGTTGCCCGATTCCGTGATGTCGTAGTGCGACGCGAACAGCGCTGCGTCCTCCTCGCCCAGGATTTGGCGAACTTCATCGAACGTCCAGATATAAAACTTGCCTTCCAGGCCCTCACTGTCTGCATCCTCGCTCGAATAGAAGCCCCCTTCCGGACTTTGCAGGTCCCGCAGAACGTAATCAAAGATGCCGCGCGCCCGCTCGGCGAACATCGGCCGGCCGGTCGCCTGATAAGCGTCGAGGTAAATGGAGCCGACCAGGGCCTGGTCGTAAAGCATCTTCTCGAAGTGCGGGACGAGCCAGCGGACATCCGTCGAGTACCGGTGGATGCCGCCGCCCAGGTGGTCGTAGATGCCGCCGTCGCCTATCTTTTCCAGGGTCTTTTCCACGGTCCCGAGCAGGAGGCGATCACCCGATTTGCGGTATTCCCGAAGCAGCAGGTCCATCGACATGCTGGGAGGGAATTTGTTGCTTCCCCCACTCGGCAACCCGCCATAAACAGGATCGTAAGCCTCGGCCAAACGGCGCACGATTTGCGAGATACGCTCGCGGGTGAGCACGTCTCCTTTTTCGATCTGCTGCATCGACGCGATCGCGCCGACGACTCGATCCGCCTGCTCCCGCAGCTCGTCGGGCCGCTCGCGCCATGCCCGCGCAATGGCTCGCAGCAACTCCTTAAACCCGGGGCGCCCATAATGGCTTTCCAGCGGAAAATAGGTTCCGGCGAAAACCGGTTTCAGGTCGGGCGTGAGCCATACGCTCATCGGCCAGCCGCCTTGGCCCCCGGTGTAGAGCATGGTCGCCGTCATGTAGATTTCGTCGAGGTCTGGCCTTTCCTCGCGGTCTACTTTGATCGAGACAAAGTCGCGATTCAGGATCTCCGCCACTTCGTCGTTCTCGAAGCTTTCGTGTTCCATCACGTGGCACCAGTGGCAGGCGGCATAGCCGATGCTGAGGAAAATCAGCTTGTTTTCGCGGCGCGCCAGTTCGAGCGCTTCCGGTCCCCAGGGGTACCAGTTCACCGGGTTGTGGGCATGCTGCAAGAGATAAGGGCTGCTTTCATGGATCAATTGATTGGTATGCATGTCTGAGCCAGTTGAGGCGTGCGATAATGCTATTGTCGCTGGAGCATCCAGAGAATACAACCTGCGTTTTTCTGAAAGGGAAGAACAATGAGCTGCGCACCGCCCCCGGGACCGATGAGGCCGGAGAAACCGGTCAAACGGAAGGTGTTCTGTGTAAAATTTCAAAAAGAGTTGCCCGGTCTGGACGAAGTGCCTTTTGATAACGAGCTCGGGCAGCGTATCTATGAGAACGTTTCCCGGGATGCCTGGGACCTTTGGAAAGAGCATCTCAAGATGATCATGAACGAGTACCGGCTCAATCTCGCTACGCGGGAAGCACAGGAAATCGTGATCAAACAAATGGAAGATTACTTCTTCGGCGAAGGTGCGGCGCTGCCGCCGGACTACGTTCCTCCGAAAACCAAAGGGTGACCTCTATCCAGGCATCGCTGCCGATTCCCCTCCCAGATCGG
>DASREK010000039.1:0-4683 GCA_035652135.1 Bryobacterales bacterium
TCGGGACGCAAGCAACTCGTTCACGGAGCGCAGGATGGTTTCGCTGGAGGACGGCGGCAGGTCTTCGATCATCACGTGACAACTCATGGCGTGGCTGTGAGAGGCCAGGCTCCAGATATGCACGTCGTGTACGTCGATTACTCCCGGAATGCTGCGCATCGCCTCCATGACGGTTTCGAGCTGCATATCCTTGGGCAAGCCTTCCAGCAGAATATTCAGCGATTCCTTGATGATGTCCCAGCCTGTCCACAGAATCATCAGGCCGATCAGAATGGAAAGCGCGGGGTCGATCCAGTTGTATCCGGTCCACGCGATCAGGACCCCGCCTACGATGATGCCTGCGGAGGAAACCGCATCCCCGAGCATGTGCACGAAGGCGCTTCGGATATTGATATCGCGGCGGCCGGCCTCGCGCAGCGCTATCATGATCGCAACGTTCACCAGCAGGCCGATCGCCGCCACGCCTATCATCAAACGCTCCGCCACCGGCTGCGGAGCGCCGAGCCGCCGGTAGCTCTCGAAAAAAATAAAGCCCGCCAGCACCACCAGAGCGAGCGCATTTACGAAGGCCGCGAGCACGCCCGCCCTTTGATAACCGTAGGTCTTGGTTTCGCTGGGAGGTTTGGATTCCACAAAGAAGGCAAACCAGGCGAGCAGCAGGGAAAGCGCATCGGTGAAATTGTGGCCCGCGTCGGAAAGGAGAGCCAGCGAATGAGCCCGGAGACCGGCGAAAAACTCCGCGACGATGAATAGAATCGTCGCTAACAGCGAAAGTTGCAGCCGCTTGCCGGTGGCGCCGCGATGGTGGTGGTTGTGCACCACACCTCCTGCCCACAGTTTAATACAACGGGAGGAAGCGAGAGACCGAGCGCGCGGGCTGGCGTGACGCCGGCAACGGCGCTCTAAGAGAGCCGCGAACCCATTGGGGGCTCGAGGTGCAAGCAGCCACGCTCGATTCCATCCACCACGAAAAAACTTTGCTGGCCGATCCGGCCGAAAGCGGAGATAATGGTACCCCGAAGGGAGGAGGGCACATGAAGCGAGCAACGGGACTCCTGTTGGCGGCCGGCGCCGGTCTTTGGATCATGCTGGGGGCTCCATCCAATTCTGCGCCAAATACCCTGACCCCGCAGGAAAAAGCGGAGGGCTGGATTCTTCTATTCGATGGCAAAACTCTCAATGGGTGGATATCGCGCGGAGGCGGAGCCGAGTGGCGCGTTGTAGACGGCGCGATAATGACCGACTCGCGCAGGGGAGGAGGTCTTTACACGGCGCAGCAATTCAGCGATTTCATTTTGAAGGCCGAGTTCCGAACGACCGACGACGTGGACGCCGGCATGTACTTGCGAATCCAGCCTCCCGAGCCGAACCGCATGCGCGGAACCGATCCCAAAGCGAAGAAAACCGGCGAGCGGCGCGGCTATGAACTACAAATCCGCGACACGGCGCGCAAAGGCGGCTACAATACGGGAAGCATCATCGATGCCATTCAAGCTTCGCCGGCCCACATAAAATCCAACCAGTGGAATACCTACGAAGTCACAGCCCAGGGTGATCATTTCATCATCGTCTTCAACGGCGAGAAGGTTGCCGAGGGTCATGATGGGAAATTCTCGCGAGGATCCATCGGCTTGCAATGGGCACATCCCGAGAGAGTTTCCGAGGGACACAAAATCGAATTCCGGAATTTGAAGATCAGGCCTCTGTAGCGGAAAAACTCAAACCGTCCCAGACAGACGTCGTGTTCCGGCGGCCTCCGCATGCGAGAAGGGAAGCAGCTAAGTCCGGAACACGGGCCCCAGCCTCCGGCTGGCCGTGTCAAGGGGCGCTGCTGCCCGAAACCGCGAGCGTGAGGAGCGGGGCGCCGAAAAACGCGTTTTTCAAGAAGTCTGGAATCCGACCCTCGCCAGGAACACTCAGTACCTTTGGAGCGAGCCCCTGCCACCAACCAGGCTCGGCTGAGAATTAGGCAGCTTTACAACAGCCGGCTACCGGGCGGTCCCGTTGACATTTGAGGACGGCAGCTAGGCGGCCTCTTCCTCTCCTCCTTCTTCGATATCGTCTAAGTCTTCTTCCTCTTCGGTATCGGCCTCCGATCCCAAGGTTACTCCGTTCTCAATCATGTCCTCTATCAAGCTTTCCGACACTCCAGGCACCTCCGCGACCTCATCCCAGTCCGTATAGGGCCGATTCGCTATCAGATCTTTCGCCCGGTCGGGACCGACGCCTGGAATGCTCGCAATTTCCTGCTCGCTGGCTGTGTTGAGATCGATAATATTTGCTGCCATAACTTCCTCCTGGCTCGTTTGTGACCTCCTCACTGCACGGGCGCTGCCAACGTGCTGAGCCGCCCTGAGAGGTTTCTGACCCAGGTTGGGATTGTTACCGAGGCCCGTGGCCGCCGTGAGGCGCAGGGCGCCGGTTGGACCAGCAGGGTAAGCCCGCGGCTGGAGATAACGCGCATCCGGAGGACCGGAGTTTGGGCCGCCCGACGCGCTGCCATCCAGTCTTGACGCCGATGGCGGGCGCCGAGCACAATGTGTTTAGTCTGGGAATCCAGGCGGAGAAGCTACGCCTCTTCGGCTTTAGGGATCAGAGCATGCGATTCCGTACTTTATTGACGCTTGGTAGCCGTTTTGTCCTGTGCTGTCTGTTGTGCGCTTCTGCTTCGGTGATGGCGCAGAAGCGGGTGAGCAGCGAGCGGGAATCACGTCCGGAGCTCGGCGATAAGCCTGACGCCCCTTTGAAAGTCGAAACAATCAAGGGGACTCTGAAAAAGATCGATTTGGAGAAGCGTACTGTCACCATCGCGCACGGTGAATCCGAGAGCGTCTTCGGATTCCCCACGGCGGCCGGGCGGGAGAAAATTACGCTGTCCAAAAAAGTAGCGAAAACACTCGGCAAAAAATCCTTGCGGCTCGAAGAAGTTCAGAGCGGGAGCCAGGTCAAGGTGGCTTATTATCCCGCGCTCGGCACCATCATGGAGTTAACGATCGAAGAACTGGGCCGGTGAAGGGCTGCCAATCTCCGACGAATTCTCGTTCCGCGCGCCGCGAAAATTCGGCTAGCCCGACGGCGCATCACAACGCCGTTGAACTTGGCGGCGCGCAGTCGCTTTTTCTCAGCTCGAGGAAATTGGCCGGGAGCTTCCGGCTATGCGCATCTCGAGCAGGAAGGCGCATAGCAGCAAGTAGACCAGCAGCGCTCCCAAAGCGGGGATGCCGATGGCCCACTGGATGACCCAGGCGTCGGCCAACTGGCCGATCAGCCAGGGAGCCAGCATGCCTCCTACGAGGGAAAACGAGAACAGGCCGTTGAAAAACCCTGGGTGATAATGCGGGAATCGCTCTCCGATCATGCCAAGGACTACCGAGGCTGCGGCTCCGAGACCGAGGCCGGTGAAAAGTACGCCGGCCGCAGCGCCCTCCGCTCCCGTGGTAGAAAGAAGCAATAGACACCCGAACAGCGATGCGGCCGCGCTGGCCGATAGCAGGCGAAACGGGCTTTCCGACCACGCGCATCGCGGGGCGAGCAGCTTCCCCAACGTGAGCATTGCCCAGTAGAACGCCAGGCTGAGGAGAGCGGTCTCGGACCTCACGCCCAGGCGGCGAATCAGATAGATAGCCAGCCATCCACCGAGGGCCCACTCGTTGCCAGATTGAAAAAACAGCGCCAGGGAAAGCAAAACGGCCGCCGGGGAGGCGGTGGCGCGGATCGAAAGGCGAAACGGCCGCGCCACTTTCAGCGCCGGCTGCGCCAGAGATTTTTGACCGAGATACAGAACCGCCAGGCCCAGAGGCAGCACTGCCGTCAACCGCAGAATGTTCGGGGCGCTCAGTGTGTGAACAGTGGCCCAGATCAGGAGCGTAAAGCAGACGGCGCCGCAGCCAAAAAATACGCCCGCCAAACTGAGCAGCACTCCCGCCATGGGGGCGCTCATAGCGTCAAACAGCATCCAGGAAACGCCGGTGGTCAACATGCCGGCGGCAAAACCGAGCACAATGAAAGGTAAAACCAGAGCCGTGGGGGAGAGGATCGCCGCGAGCGCGAACATCGCAGCGGAAGTCGCCAGACACGCCGTGACCAGCAAACGCCGCATCCCGAGCTTTTCCAGGATGCCGCGCGAAGCCATCGCGGCGGTGAACACGCCGAGATTGAACGCCAGAAAATAGCTTCCCGCGGTGCCAGGATCGAAGTCCACATAGTACGCCCAGACCGGGAATAGGGCGCCCATCAGGGCGACAAGGCAGCCCAGCAGAAAAACTCCGCCCATCGCCGAACGGACGATCGCCGGCCGGGGCGTGGCCCGTGGAGCAACAGCGTCCATGCGTGATCTGGCATACATTCTACAGAGAAATGCCCTGCCGCGGCCAGCGATTTTCGCGTGCGGCATCAGGACCGAGAAAGGGCTCCTTGCTTGCGGAGTATTTTTTCCAGGGCAGATGGCGGCCCGGGGACGTCCGGCGCTAGCGGGGCTTCTTCAAAATGGTAAGGATCTCCTCGATCTCCTTCCGCATTTCCTGAAGCTTCGGGCGAAGCTGAGATGTATCGGGAATCAGCGGCATCTGGGCCGGCCCGCCGGGCGACTGCTTCTTGCGAGCAGCGCGGGTTCTCTCTTTGAGGGCCTTCCGGGCGCCGGAAATCGTAAAGCCTTCGTGATACAACAGCCGCTTGATCTCCAGC
>DASREK010000040.1:0-2277 GCA_035652135.1 Bryobacterales bacterium
AAGTTCGAGGACCAGGAGGTGTTGGTGCCGAGGTTTCGGGCGCTGCCTTCGGGCGGGGTGTTGGCACATCCGCCCAGCGCGGCCAGCGCCACGGCGGCAACAAGCACCGCGAGGCATCGAAGGCCGCCGAGGGGCTGAAGCATTGAAAACAAGCGATTGGATGGGGTTTGGCTCGCCGGAAGGTGCGTGGTCACGGAGGTTCTCCTACGAGGCGCTGGGTCCGTTGCCGCCATGGCGCAGACCCGGTGGGATTTCGGTTCGCAAGGATAGCAACGCGACCCGTTTACCGCAAACTACGCTTTGCCGCGGCACAGCCCTGTCCGGGGGTCGGGTAAAATAACCCGACGCAGCGGACGTTCTATCTTCAAAGCCGGCGAATCGAGCCGGACACGTCCTCTACGGCAGGGAGATTCAAATGCTCAGCGTTCGACCCGGCGTCACCTTTGCGATTTGTTTTTTGCTTCTGGGCGCGCTGGCCCTTTCGTCCCAAGCGGTGCGGGCGGCGCCGGAGGCGCAAGAGGGCCCCGCCAGCCGGCCCGCGCGCCCCGCGCGGCCGGGCGCCCAAGCGGCGCGGCCCGGCGCGTTGCTCGATCCGGCGATCATCCTCAAGCGGTGGCGGACGGTGGCCGACGGGCTGGGGCTCAGTGACGATCAGAAGAAGAAAGTGGACTCGATTCTCGACGACGCCGACAAGAACGCCGCCGACATGGCCGGCGAGATCAAGGATTTGCCGCCGCGGGAGCGGATCCAAAAGGTCGGCCCGTTCCTTCGGGGCGTGCACGACCAGATCGTCGAACTGCTGGATGATGGACAGAAGGAACAGTTCCAGCAGAAGACGGCGCCCGGCGGCCCCCTGATGGCGCTGCGGCAGAATCTGCAGAAACTGGATCTCAGCGACGAGCAGAAGCAGAAGGTGCGCGACTTGATGATGGAGATGCAGGGCAAGGCGCGCGACCTGCGCGAATCCGCCGGCAATCCGGACGAGATGCGCGAGAAGATGCAGGGGCTGCAGGAGGAACTGCGCGACCGGCTGAAGGAAATCCTCACGCCCGAGCAGCAGCAGAAGCTGCGCGACCTGATGGGCGAGCAAGGGAACAATGAGGGCAGGCCCGCCAAGCGCGGCGCCAAAGCCGGCGCGGCCGCGGGCGCCGACGCGGGCGAGAACATGATGAAGCCCGGCGAGATGATGAAGCCGGACGAGGCGACGGCGGAGGATCATCACGCGCCAGCGCCCAAGCCCGCCGCCGAAGTGGAAGATGCGCTGCCGGCGCAGACGCTTCACCTTGGCGATGCGGCGCCGGAATTTCGCCTCACCGGGCTGGATGGCAAAACGTTCGAGCTTTCGAACATGAGCGGAACGCCGGTGGTTCTGGAATTCGGCTCGTATTCCTGCCCGGTCTTCCGCAGCCACGCCGCCGCCATGGAAAAGCTCCGCACCCAGTATTCCGGCCGGGTTCGCTTTCTCATCGTTTACACGAAGGAAGCGCATCCCGTCGGCGGGTGGGAAGTCGAGCGCAACAAGCAAGAAGGCATTAAGGTCCAGCAGCCGACGGATCTGACGGGCCGAAAGAAGCTGGCCGAGGAGGCCAGGGAAAAGCTCAATCTGGCGACGCCGATTCTTCTGGACGACATGAACGATTCAACGACCACCGCCTATGGTGGATTCCCGAATGGCGCGGTGGTAATCAAAGACGGGCAAGTGGTCGCGAGCGAGAAGTGGGTAGACCCGCCGGCGTTAAAGGCGGCGGTGGATAAAGCGCTAGCCGCCCGGCCGACCACGAGGCCGGCGCAAGAGTGAACAGCGCTAATCGATCGTCAATTCGAGCTCAAATTGTCTCGGCCTGGGAAGAGCTGTGGGGTTCTGCTCGCGCTCGGCTCTCGTTCTCCTCGGCGCTCTCTCCTTCATTAGCGGGTGTACTTGCAAGGATGTTTCGAAGGTATGCAGAGTTTCGCCATTGAGCGAATTGCCCCTTTGTGACACAACTGTTGGGCGATCCCAAGCCGTTTTGTGATCGGCAACGGGAACGCTTTGGCATTTCGATGCTTTCAACAAGAGAATTCATGAGTGGCAAACAGACCAACCTCACAAAGCGCAACGACCGCAAGATCAGCGCCCGCGCCGTCGTGGGCAGCCTGGCCGGAAAGCTGCTGAATCCGGGCCAACTCTCGCAGGCGGCGCGCCTCCAGCTCCGTCACAAGGTGCATCGTCATTCCCTGGAAGATGCGCAGCTTGCGCTCTACTCCCGTATTCTTCCGAGCGACTTTCTGCACCTGGGC
>DASREK010000041.1:0-3270 GCA_035652135.1 Bryobacterales bacterium
TACACTAGCGCCGTGCTGCTCATGGCAACGTTGCTGCTTGCCAAGCCCTTCGACTGCTTTAGCAGTACGGGCCTGACTCGGGAAGCGGCAGGCTGTTGTGCTAAAGGAAAATGCCTGCCTACGAGGAATTCTGACGACTGCTGCCGGAAAACCGCGCCGGATGCCAAACAGTTCGTTGGCGCGGCGAGCGCCACTATGTGTCATTCCTTGGCCGTTTCAGGTCCACCGGTTTGCAGTGCGCCGGCTCCGCCCATCGCCCGGTTGGCCTCCGCTCCTTTGAGCACCGCCCATTCACCCCCGCATTCGGCGCCCGGCTCCAACCTCGCTATCCCTCTCCTGATCTAGCGCGCAGCCCGGCGTGTTTCCGCGCGCCGGCGTGCTTTTCTCTTTTCTAAACACGCTTCAGGAGGTTGTATGCCCGCGAAAGTGCGCGTGAGCGCCTTCTGCATGCTTGCATTCGCGCTGGCGAGCCTGCATGCGGAGGAGAGGTTGTTCGGCCCGCGCGAGCTGGCCGACGAGTTGATGAAGAGCAATCCGGAAATTCAAGCGGCCCGCCACCGTCTGGAGGCTGCCGTAAAGCGGCCGCCGCAACTGGGAGCTCTCCCGGAGCCGGCGATCAGCTATACCAACTTTGGCGTTGGCCATCCCTTCTCCGGATTGCAGCGGAGCGCCTTTGCCTACCAGGGATTCGGAGTGTCACAGGAATTCCCCTTCCCCGGAAAACGCGCCCTAGCCTCCGAGCAGGCCCGGCGCGAAGCCGAAGGCGAGCAGGAGAATTACCGCTCGGTTGTGCTCGAGGTTAGCGCTCGCCTGAAGATCGCTTACTTCGAATGGCTGGCGGCGATAAAGGCCATCGATCTGACACGCAAAAATCGCGACCTGCTCGGCCGTTACGAGGAAATCGCCCGCAACCGATACACGGTAGGCAAGGGACTACAGCAAGACGTGCTGAAAGCCCAGCTTGAACTTGCAAGCCTCGAGCCGCAGCTTGCCATGTTGGAAGAAAAGCGAGAGCGGAGGGAAGCGGAAATCAGTTCGCTGCTTGCTTTGCCCGGCGTGAAGCTGCGCGCGCCAGCCGAATGGGAGCCGAGCCGGTTTTCGGCATCTCTCCAGGAGTTGGTGAAGACAGCGGAGGACTCCCCGCGCTTGCGCGCCGGGCAGAAAGTGGTGGACGCCCGCATGGTCGGCGTTCGCCGGAGCCGCAAAGACTTCCGGCCCGATTTCCGCGTGAACCTCCAGTGGCAGCATACTGGAGCGGCCTTTCCGGACTACTACATGGCCGCGGTCGAGGTGAAGATCCCGCTCTATTACGGCCGGAACCAGCGCTATGCGCTCGAGGAGTCGTATGCGCGCCTTCAAGAGGCGAAGCAAAACTATGAAGCCGCCCGCCAAAGCGCCATATACGAGCTAAAAGAGCAATATTTGGCCATTCAGAGCAGCGAGCGCATTCTGAGCCTGTACAGGACCGCGCTCATCCCGCAGGCCTCGCTGGCGGTGGAGTCGGCTACATCAGCTTACGAGGTAGGCAACCTGGATTTTCTAAGCTTGCTGGCAAATCTGACGAATCTGATCGAGCTGCAATTACAGTACTACTACGAGGTAGAGCGGCACGAGGAGGCCATCGCCCGCCTCGAACCGATTGCCGGCAGGGAGCTCATTCCCTTCGGGAGGACGAACTGATGAGCAAGCAACGCATTCGAACCCTCGCGGTGGGGGTGCTCGTGGCGGCCGCTGCGGGCGCGCTGGTGTACTTTGGCGCTGGCCGACGGCGGCCTGTGCACCGCAACGCAGCCGGAACGGCGGCCGCGCGCAATATTTACTACTGCCCTATGCATCCGGCCTATCGCTCCGACAAGCCCGGGAACTGCCCGATTTGCTCGATGAAAATGGTGAAGTTGGAAGAACCCGCCCAGCCCGCCTCCGTGCCTGTTCCAGGCACAACGGCGCCGGCCTCCTCCTCCGCCTCGGAGGCGGCGCAACCCGGGATCTCGCAAAGCGGCGCCATTTTCGTGCCGCCCGAGAAGCAGCAGCTTATCGGAATGCGCTCGGTGCGGGCCGAAATCGGAACGCTTACGAAAGAAATCCGGACTGTCGGGAAGGTGAGCTACGACGAGACGCGGCTCACGCACATTCACAGCAAGGTTTCGGGGTACATCGAAGATGTTTTCGCCGATTATGTCGGCAAGCCGGTTCGCGCCGGAGACCCGCTGTTCACGATCTACAGTCCGGACCTCGTCGCTACCGAGCAGGAGTATCTCTTGGCCCTGCGCTCGCGGAATCTGCTACGGACCAGTACCTTGCCCTCGGTCGCAGAGGGCTCGGAAAACCTCGTCACCGCCGCCCGAGAACGCCTGCGGCTTTGGGATGTAACGGAATCAGAAATCCGCTCCCTTGAAACGGAGGGCAAAGTTCAGCGCGCGATTACCGTTTATTCTCCCGTGGCAGGCGTCGTCATCGAGCGAGCCGCTTATCACCACGGCACCTTCGTAGATCCTTCCAAGGACCTGTTTACGATCGTCGACCTCTCGCGCGTATGGGTGCTTGGCGAGATCTACGAAACCGATCTGCCGTTCGTCCATCCGGGAGAGATCGCGGAAATTGAACTGCCCTACTCTGGCAGAAAGATCCGCGGCCCTATCGATTTCATCTATCCCTTTCTCGATCCCAAGACCCGCACTACGCAAGTTCGAATACAGTTCCCCAACCCGAACCTGACCTTAAAACCGGACATGTTCACAAATATCCGGATTGTGGTTCCGCTCGGCCGGCAAGTGCTGGTTCCCGTGGATGCAGTCATGGACACCGGGACCGAGCAGTATGTCTTCATCGATGAGGGCGATGGCTACGTCCAGCCGAGGCAGGTGAAGATCGGCGCCGAAGCCGGCGACAAAGTGGGCGTTCAACAGGGTCTGCGGCCGGGCGAACGGGTGGTCACCAGCGCGAACTTTATCATCGATTCGGAGAGCCGGCTGCAAGGGGCATTCGCGAATATGGGCCGGCCTTCCGGACCTTTCGCCTCCGCCGCCTCCGGTGGCGGGCAAGCCGTCGCCGTTGAGGTGCTGGAGCCGAAACTCGCCAAGACGGGCAGGAACCCGATTCGTTTGCGAATCAACGATGGCGCCGGTAATCCAGTCGCCGGCGCGCAGGTGGAAGTGACGCTCTTTATGCCGCAAATGGGCGCGATGCCGCCCATGACCTCCCGGGCGGCTCTGGCCGATTCGGGAAACGGCGTCTACTCCGGCCAGATCGAATTTCCAATGGCGTGTACCT
>DASREK010000042.1:0-3313 GCA_035652135.1 Bryobacterales bacterium
CCTGGACGGCGGGTCCGCCCCCCGCGGGGTAGAACAGCCGCCGCCATCTCCCGGCCGACACGTCAATCAGCCGCGAGTACGCCGGAAAAGCTTCTTCAAAACTCACAGAGTATCGCTTATACCGCCTCCACCGCTCTCGGGCCGCGGCGGATCGCAGTTGGGCGCCGCTGGAGTCCCAGCTTGGAAAGAACGCAATCCGTTCCTCAGGAACGCCATGCCCCGCCAGCTTCTCCGCTACAGAAAGAAACGAAGATCCGCTCAGTCCGGGGCCCTCATCCGCCACAAGATAAAATGCGCCTGGCGAGAAGCGGAAAAGCCCGCCGATTTCCGGCGCCAGATGCAGGCGGCGGTCAAACGGGTGGCCGCGCGGCCTCACCGTGCAGGAGCGGGCGCGGCAGCCGCGCGCTTCCAGTTCGGCCGCTACCACGGCGCTCAGGCTCGTTCCCACGCTGCGGATACCTATTATAACTATCTTGACAGGGCGGGCTTGGAGCCAAAAGCGTTCCGCTGCGAGCCGGTACATATCGGGATACACGCCGTAGTGCGAGTATCCCTCCGGCACGCCGACGCGGACGGCCCGCGGCAGGCTACAGCCGGCGATCCGATCCAGAGCTTCTCTGATGGTCGCGGCGCGCCGCCCTGGCGTGCTCCGGAAAAGATGCCCCAGTTCTACGCTGATAGCCCGGAGCGCATCCAGCACCGGGCCGCCGGCATCGCGATCCGGACACAGCGCATCGGCGATGGCCGACTCGATCACGCCGAAGTCGATCAGAAGATCTGTTACGCCCTCGCGGGAATTGGGAGAAACTTCTTCCAGTCTGCGCCGGAACCCGGCCAGCAGAGCCCTCGAATCGGCCATTTCCGTCTGCGATATGAAGACAATCACGAAGCCACAAAAAAAGTGCGAGCCCAGCCCATCTCCTCCGGCATGCCGAGCTCCTGGTGTGCGTCGTAGATTTGCGTCTCGCCAAATCCCGCCCTGCCCAACTCGCAGCGGACGTCCTCTATGGGATGGCATTTCTGATAAATCACGGCGTCGGCGCGCCGCCATCCGTCGAGCAGCCGCAGCATCGTTATATCGCAGCGCGCTGTTCTTTCGCGGGAAGAGTAACTGCCCCGGGTGATGCAGATATTGTCGTCTTCCACGATGGCATGCGTCTGACTCCAGAACAACTCGAAGGCCTCGCGCCGGTTCAGGTCAAAGACAAAGACGCCGCCGGGCCGCAGGACATCCCGAACGTTCCGGAACACCTGCGCCAGATCTTCCAGAGTCATGATGTGATTCAGGCTGTCGAATATGGAAAGGACGGCGTCAAAAGGGCGGCGCAGCGCAAAACGGCGCGCGTCGGCGGCGATGAAATTCACGCCGGGCGCATTTTGGCGCGCAAACCGCAGCATCTCGCGGGAAGAATCCATGCCGATAACGTCGAAATCGCGGCCGGCGAGGCAGGCTGTGAACTGGCCGGTTCCGCAACAGAGATCCAGAATCCGCGAGCGGCGCGGCAGCCGCCGGAGCAGGAGCATATCGATAACAGGCAACGCCTGCCGGTGATATTCGGCGGCCCAGTGCCGGTTATAAAACCAGGCGAAGGGGCTGTAATCCTGGAACGGCTCAAGCGGCATCGGCCACGCCCGCGCCAACACCTCCGGCCGCTGCGCCGGAGCGGCGAATAACCAGCCGCTGGCTCCAGCGATCCCGGGCGCCCCAGAGGCGCTTAAAGCTTTCCGGGTTTCGCAAAAAATCGAGTTGTTGGAATCTTTCGCAAATCGCCTGCTCGATCGCGAGGCTCATCAGCACGGTTCCGGGACTGAGGCGGCTCAAAGAAGGCTCGAAGCCGCCGAGATAAATATAGAGCCGGGGCCAGCGCGCAAAAGCATAGAGGACCGCGGCCGCCGCGCCGTTCAGACGCAGCACCCAGAGCCGCAAGGCTCCTCGCCGCAGAAATCCGGCTGCTGCTTCCCGATGAAATGCCTGCAATGCGCCGCTCGCCAGCATACCGGTCTGGCTCCTCGCCTGCCAGCGCGCTTGATGCAGCTCGAAGAGCGATGCGAGACACCAGGGCAGCGTCGGTTCGCCGGCGAGTTCAACTTCCAGTTTTCCGGCCCGCGCCAGCCGGTTCTTCGCACGACGGAGGTCAACCTGAAATTTGTGAGGCAAGCGCCGGTAAAGCTCCTCGACAGTCGCCGGCAGATCCAGAACGGGGCAGTTCGCGCAGCTCTCCCGGCGCCAGGCCAAACTTTCTGGAATGGCCCCGCGCGCCAGAAGCGGGGACTCGGGCGGCAGGTCGTCCAACACACACACGCGCCAGTTGTCTTCTCTCTGGCCCAAGCGCCCCAGAATCATCTGAACGGCGGGGGCCGCCACATCGGGCTCACAAAGAAAATCCAGATAGTCGGTCACGCCGGCGCCGGTCATCGAGATGCATTTCCGTTCCCCGCCCCAGATGAACATCGGCGCAAGCGCAGCCAGGCGCCCGTCGCGCCAAACCGCAAGCGACCAAAGTGATCCGCCGCCAAACAGATTTCGGCACCATGGCAGCAGCCATTCGGGCGTCTGAAAAATAGTGGCGTGCGGGCAGCGCTCCCAAAGCCTCGACCACTCCAGCCGCAGGGCTTCCAGATCCTCGATACCGTTGATCTCCCCGACCTGCATGCGCTCTCTTCATCCGGCCCGCAGGGCCGCCAACGTTTCATACAACGTCAGGTAGTTTTCGATGGTACGCCGCGAGTCAAAGCGTTCGCGCGCCGCCCGGCGGCATTCTTCCGCCTCGATCGAGCCGGCGGCGCGAATTGCATCCGCCATCTCAGCCGCGCCGCGGACCAGAAATCCCGTGCGCCCGTCTTCGACGATTTCCGCCAGGGCTCCGGAAGGGAAAGCAATCACAGGAGTGCCGCAGGCTATCGCCTCCATCGCTGCCAGCGAGCTTGTCTCGGAAACCAGGCTGGGCGCCAGAAGACATCGGGCCGCGGCAAGCAGCCGCCTTTTGCTTTCGAATCCCACGGGCCCCAAAAACCGGACTTGACGCCCGTCGAGCCGCGGCGCAATCTGCTCTCGATAATATTTCACGTGAGCGGGATAGCCAAAGACCTGTCCGGCGATGCGCAGGGGCACGCCGGCCCGCCCGGCTGCGTCGATCGCCAGATGAAAGCCTTTTTCAGGGCAAATCCGCCCCAGCGCCAAGGCGAACTTTCTTTTGCGCGCGTTGGCGGCGAGCCGCTCGACAGGAACGCCGTTTGCAATGGGCGCGAGCATGGACGAGCGTTCCGGCCGCGTGCGATGTTGGGATTCGGAGACGCAGTGGAGATAGGTATT
>DASREK010000043.1:0-17398 GCA_035652135.1 Bryobacterales bacterium
CCAGCAGACAGATACCGGCGGCAAAGAATGGACTGAACCCGAGCCCGGTCATCATCGCCGCGGCAACTGCCACGGGCGTTCCAAATCCCGACGCGCCTTCAAGAAAGGCCCCGAATGAGAAAGCAATCAGCAGCGCTTGCAGCCGGCGGTCGTCGCTCAGCGCCCCTACCGAGTCTTTGATGATTTCGAACTTGCCGGTATCGACCGTGACCCGGTAAAGCAGGATCGCTGAGAACACGATCCAGAATATGGGGAAAATTCCAAAGGCGGCGCCATAGATCGTGGATGCCAGCGCCTGCTGCACAGGCATGTGAATCACCGCGAGCACGACCACCCAGGCCGCGGCGAGCGCGGAAAGACCCGCAATCCAGCTAGGCTTGCGCTTTACGCCCAGCATGTAGAAAAGCACGAACAGAGGTATGGCAGCTACCAACGCGGACAATCCCAGGCTTCCGGCGACCGGCCGATAATTTTGTTCCCACATAATTCGCCTCGCGATCAGAGTCGAAACGGAAACTGAGACTTTATCACAATTTTTCAGCCGGGCAAGTCTTGCGGCCAGAAAAACACCCCTCGGGCGTTGCGTGGCTCCGGCACTGCAAGTGTACCCGCTGCTCGCGCCGGGCGCCCGGCGGCTGGTATCAAAAGCTACTGTTAGCGCCGGTTCATGATTCGGACTCGGCGCAGCCGCCGATGCAGTGCGCCGGAACCGGTGAAGACATAAGGTCTTGGGCCGGTCCTTCGCCTCGCGGATTCGGCTCTGCGGGGCCCCGGCACGGTCGGGAAAAGGCGGGGGCGTGTCGTCCGGGGACTGCGAAATGCCACGGTGGCTGAGGCCCCGATCGCGCCATTTCTTCGTTCGGAAGCCTTTCCCTCACAGGCCAGTCATGGCAAGATGCAGGGAGGCAGATCCGAATGGAGGCTGTTTGATGAGAAAAATTGCTCTAACCGCGGTTCTCTCTGTTGTGGCCACCCTCGTCTCCGTCCACTACGTTCCGGCGGCGAACCTGCCCACAATCACAAAACTGGAAAATCCGAAGGTCACCGTCACGGAAATGGATTACCTCCGCGGGGTGCCTCGGGAACCATACGTGCGGCCAACCGATCAGGTGATTGTGTTTCTGGACGACGCCACCTATGACCGTATCGACCCGGCCACCGGCGCCAAGCAGCGCGTCACGCGGAAATCAGGCGATGTGATATGGCACGATAAGGGCGATCACGCTCCGCGGCTCATCAATATGGGAGCCAAAACCTACCGGACCCTGATTATTGCCTTGAAGTAAGCGCGCGCCGGACGCAAATATGGCAGGCGACGTGGGCGGCTACCAGATCCCGATGAGCTTCCAATACGGCAGGCCCACTCCGGCCCAAATGACGACGTACAGGACCGATAGCGCGAACCCGGCTTTCCACCAGACGGCTTGGCTTACATAGCCGGCCCCGAAATAAATGGGAGCCGGGCCGGTCGAGTAGTGGGTCATAGCGGCGTTCAGCGTGGAAAAGAACCCAAGCAACAGCGTGGCCAGCAGAGCGGGCGCTCCGCCGGCCACGGCCACGCCCAGAAACGGCGTGAACATCGCCGTGACATGCGCCGTCATGCTGGCGAAGGCGTAGTGGGAATAGAAGTAGACCAGGGAGAGTATCAATAGTATCCAGAACCAGCGGCCGTGCACATGGCCGGCGACGGAGCGGGCGAACCAGGCCGTGACTCCAAGCCGGCCGAGCCAGTCGGTCATGCCGATCAGACCGGCGAACCACAGCATCGCGTCCCAGGCGCCCCGCGTGCTCAGCACATCCTGCCATTTCAGCACCCCGCCGAGCAGCATCGCAGCGAGGCCCGCGAAGGCGATAGCCGTAGGATCCAACTTATGGAGAGCGGTCGTGCACCAAAGCATCAGACAGCAGCCGACTACAACCGCCAGGATAATTTCGGCCCGGCTCATCGGCCCCAGCTCCTCCAGGCGCCGGCTCGCCTCGGCCGCGGCCTCCGGAGATTCCGCCGTCTCGGGCGGATGCAGGCGGTATAAGACCAATGGCGCCAGCACGAGAGAAATCGCGCCGGGGACGGCCCCGGCAAGCGCCCACAGACCCCAACTGATCTTGACGCCGGCGGCCTTCGCCGCCAGCTCTGCTACCAGTGGATTTGTTGTGGTGGCGGTCAGAAACATCGCCGAGAGAATGATCGTGGCATGAAACTGGTTGAGCATTAAGAATGCTCCGAGCCGCGGCGACTCTTTGGGCGATGACCCGCACGCCCGCGCGATGCTGCTGGCAATCGGAAAAAGGATCCCGCCGGCCCGCGCCGTGTTGGCCGGTACGGCCGGTGCGATCACCATCTCGGATGCCACCAGCGCATAGCCCAAGCCGAGCGTCCGATGTCCGAAGGCTTGAATGAACAGATAAGCCAACCGCCGGCCAAGCCCTGTCCCGGTCACGGCTTGCGAGAACAGAAAGGCGGAAACAATCAGCCACACGATCGAGTTGCTGAAACCGCCCAGCACTGCGCCGACCGTCATCGCTCCGGTCAGGATGGCGGCCGTGAGACCCAGTAGAACGACGGCGCCGGCCTCCATAAGTTGCAGGATCATGCCAAGGATGGTCGCGGCGAAGATGGCCAGCAAATGCCACCCCTGGGAAGGGATGTCCTCGGGGCGCGGAAGCGTCCAGATTCCGATACCCGAGGCGATTACGGCCAGCAGACGCCACCGGCTCAGCATGGGGTCGAGTTGCGGGGGGCGATCATCGATGGAAGAGAGAGGCGTGAGAAGAATGCGGTGGCCGGCCCGGGCTTGTGTTCTGTACGGCTGGACCGCCACCGCCTGAGGTGAACAGAAAATCTTGCGTTACGGCTTTTTCACCTTGACGACGTAGTACACTATCCCGTTCGTTTCCTTGAACCAGTGCGGTACACCGGCCGGGATCACCATGACGTCACCCTTACTGATGTGATATTCGTGGCCGCCTTCGATGCCGCTGCCGCCAATCTGGTTCGGATTCTTCCCCGTTCTTTGATTCAAAACGGTGCCTCCGGTGACCACTGTTGCTTCGCCGTCCACCACATAGAACACATCGGTTTCTTTAAGGTGAACCTCGGCTCCGCCGGGTTTCACGCGATGGGTTCCTTGAACCGCCAGATCCGACTGGTTCACCATCGAGCCGCCTTTTTGCAGCACGGCCGCGACCTTGTCGTGGGGCACATAGCTGACGTCGGCTGTGGTCCCCTCGGCTGCGCTGAGCAAAACAGCCGCGGTGAGGAATACGGTTAGCGCCAAGAAATACTTCATCTCGCCCTCCTGTTGATTCGCCTTCTCTTACGCCTGTCTGACAAACAGACGTATCATACGCCAGGCGGGTATGTGGTGTCCATTTTGGCCGGCCGGAAAAAGACGGCGCCCGGACCGGAGGGCTATCGGGCTACGAACACGGCCCTGCCCTGCTCGATGCGCACCTGCCTGAGATGAAAGCCCAACGGCGCGCGGCGGCCGACCACAGCGCCGGGAAATCTCGGCGTAACCAGGTTGTCGATCAAAAACGTGATCGCTGCGGCGGAAAGCGATACGCCGCCGATTTTGACGGATTCAACGTCAACCTGGCCGTAACCGTCCGAAGACGCGTAGTGACACACGGCCTCGACGGGGCGCTTGCCGCGAAGCATCCAGCTCAGCAAAGGCCCCGGCGCGGCGCCGGTTTCGCTTCCCCACTCCAGAAAATCGACCACCGCGGAGCCTCTTACCCGATCCGGCTCCAAGCTGATGTGCGGCTCGCTGATGCCTGCCGGAATCTCCGAAGCGTAATCGTAGCGGAGATAGGAGTTGATCTCGTCTTCGCTGAGAACCAGCGCCGTGCCGGGTTTCAGCTTCCCTTCCGCGATTTGCTCGAGTTTCTCCTTGGCCGAGTGAGATTTTTCGGGAGAAATAGCTGGAGAGGCTCCTAGACACGCTGCCCAACAGAGCGCCGCGATTGCCAGGCGGCTCATGGCGTCCCGGCCGCGGTTTCTTCCATCGCCGCGCCGATCAGCCGGGACTGCCGCCCGTGCGACGCAAACTCCAGGAGAACCGCCGGTCGGCCGCCGACCGATCCGCGCCCTTGATATTTTTCGCCGCCCACCACCATATTCAAATCCTTCAGATTGAGCCCGTTTCTTGTCAGCTCAAAGCGGCCGTCGAGCGAACGAATTTCCAGGCTGTCCGCCTCCGCCGCCGCTTCGTTCCACTCGACGTTTTCCAGAGTAAGGGAGTGGCCGGAGAATGCGCCGGCGCCCTTCAGCGCGGCGCGAAGTTCGGCGGCTGTCCGCCCGCGGGTGCTCAATTCGAGATTGAGATCAAGGGCCCCGTGCTGAAAGTTCGCAGGCAGGACTGCGGAATCGGAAAGACTCTTCAGATCGATGCCGCGCACGGACGCCAGGAGCTGATATCGCGGCGCAGGTTTCAAAAACTCAACGCGAAAGGTTCCCCGGACCAGCCCCTTGCCCAATTCCGCGCGGAAGCGGTTCAAGGCAAGCGAGCCTCCGCCGCAAACCACATCAGACCGCACATTGCGAAAGGTCCAGTTCCCGGCGGTGAGCGTGTCGATCGTCAGATTGCCCTGCATCCGGGCGGCTTGCAGCCACGCTGCCGCATCCCCATCGGAGCGGCCCAGAGCGCGCTTCCAGATCTCCCAACGGCTGCGCTTCTGCTGGGGGTTCAGCCACTGATCCAGTTCGCTCACATCCAATTCCGGAAAATGAACGGCGCAAAAATTCTGCCCCGCCCCGGAACCATCTTCAGCCGTGCGAGAACGGCAGCTTCCGGTGAACGACGATTCTCCCAGCGAGCCGGTCAATTCATCGATATGGACGGCCTTCGGCTCCCATCGAATTTTCGCTCTGGCGATCTCGATCGCCGATTCCAGGCCCTCGGGCTGCCAGCGGGCATTCGTGAGTAAGCCAGACCCCGTCAAAATACCGGGGGCCGCCCCTTGTTTCCGGTAAGCGATCTGGCCCTCCCAAAAACCGGAGGCAAGCGAACGGATCCAGGCCGGACGTTTCGCCGGGAACTGCTCGCGCAGGGTCTCGATGCTGATTCCTTGCGTGCTCAACTGGCCTTCTACCCGCAACGGACTCAGGCTGCCGGCAGCGGACGCTTGCAAAACCTCCTCGCCGAGATTCATCGGCGCCGGAGGGATCTCAAACGTCGCGCCGTCCAGCCGGATTTCGGCGGATTCCACCGCCAGCGGCCGCGAATTTTGTAAAAGCACCTGCCCGTTTTGAAACCGCAGCGACCCCTGCGGCCAGAGCGAGCCGTGGAACTCCGTCCGGCCGCTGAGATAGCCTCGCACTTCAAGACCGCCCGGCAGCTCGACTCCGAGGTGCTGGGCGGTTCGGAGAAACGGTTCCGCCGGCGCGCGGTCTAATTCAAGAACCGCGTTCCAGACCGGTTCAGATAAGTAATTCTGCAACGTGAAGTGGGCGCGGACGGGTATTTGCGCGGAGGGGCTGGTTTGGATTTCCAGTTTCTGGTGCGGAAGATCGAGCTGGCCTAAAAAGGGCGCGGCAAACCGGCTCTCCTGCGAGGGCAGCAAATCCCAGCGATGGACGTCTCCGGCCTGTAAAACGCCCTGGATCCTTACATTCGACATTTCGCCGCTCAATTGCGCCCGCGCGCTCGCCTCTCCGTGGATGCCGAAGTCGCGTCCATAGACCAGGGCGAGAAGATGCTCGAGGGGGCTCGACTCGAGAGCCAGGTCGAGGCGGATCAGGCCGGCGGCCGCGCCCAAGTCGCCTTCTCCCGTAACTCTCCCCATGCCGCTCAAGGTGCGGTCGGTGCGCGCCGGCGTCCCGGCGAAGCGTGTTCGCCACCGGTCGCCTTCATCGCGCAAGGGAGCGAGGGCCGCCTCCAAATCCTGTATGTAAAAGACGCTCTTGTAATCGCCAAATTTGAAATTGAGGCGTCCCGATTGAACGCCGATATACGGAAAGTACGTCTCAAAACCGCCTCCTTGCCGCGCCGGAGCCGTTCCCCCGCGAGCCCGCTCCAGCAGCGCCTCGAAATTCCAGCGCCCCCCCGCGTTTTTCACCAGATTGATGCTGGGGTTGATGAGGGTCAAAGAGGCGAGCTGTATTTGCCCGGTCCAAAGCGTTCGGAGGCGCAGCCGGACCTGCATCGAGTCCATATAGGCGAACGGCTCAATGCCGAATGCGGGATCTTCGCCGATAATGACATTCTGCAACTGAAAGCCCGGACCCGTAAGAAGATTCAGCGTGACTTCGCCGATTTCGACCTTCCGGCCCAAGGCGCTCTCAAGCGCCGCCCGGATCTGCCGGTGGAAACGATTGGCGTGGATCAGTGGAACCACCAGCCCCGCGAAAAGCAGCAGCGCGGCGGCCCAAAGCAGAATCTTGGAAAGCAGCCGCATGCCGGAGTGGGCCGCGGAACCGTGGTTCATTCGGCCAACCTCGCGGGCGTTTCCGAAGTCTGGCGGCGTTGCAGAACACCGGCATGGGGCGTTGCCGGGCCGTACATCGTGCGGAAATGCTCCAGAGCCAGGCGCGCCGCCTCCTGAGCCGCCGCTTTCTTGGCGGGTCCCTCGGCTTGGGCGCTGAAGTCGTTCCCAATGCGCACCTCGATGGTAAAGGTCTTGTGGTGCTGCGGCCCCTGCTCTTTGACCACCAAGTACTTGGGTTGCGGCAGTTTCGCCGCCTGCAAAAATTCCTGGAGGGCCGATTTGTAGTCTTCAAAAAGCTCGTCAGCCGGCTCTTGCTCGGCCGGCGACTCTCCAATGATGAAGCGATCCACGAACCGCCGCGCCACTTCGACGCCTCCGTCGAGATAGAGCGCCGCTATGACGGCCTCCAGTGCGTTAACCAGCAGCGCGCGCTTGCCGCGCCCTCCGCTCAATTCCTCGCCGCGGCCTAGCTGCAAATAATCGCCAAGCCGGAGACGGCGCGCCGTTTCCACCAGGTGGGCGGCGCTGACCAGATGGGCTTTGAGCTTGGAAAGCTTGCCTTCCCGGTATTCGGGATAGGTTTCCACCAGCCGCGCGCTGACGACGAAACCGAGCACCGAGTCGCCCAAAAACTCCATCCGCTCGTTGTCAAAGCCGTTCTTGCGGCCCAGGGTTTCGTGGATATGCGAACTATGCGTCAGCGCCCGGGTGAGTAAAGCGGGATTGGTAAATTGATAGCCCAGCTCCGTTTCGAGCCGGGAAATGTCTTCCGGCATGGTGCACTCCCTTAGTCGTTGTGCACCGTCTTCGGCCAGCCCAGCGGTCTGACCGACGACGTTGCACAAAGCTCGTTTTGAAACGGGGCCGCCCGATGCGGCCCATTTCTGCTTACTGCTGCTTCGTTTGCGGCGGGGCTCCGGGAGCCGCAGACGATTTGGACGCAGCCGAGGCTTTGGCTTTCTCAAAATTCGCCTTCTGTTCGGCGGCCAGATCCCGCCCTCCCACCTTTACCCCTCCGGCGGCGATCGCTTTATCCATTGTGGCGATGCCCTCGTCATACTTGGCTTCGGCGCCGTACACCATGCCAAGCTGATAGAGCAGCACGGGATCCGGCTGCGGCGCCACATCGACCCCGGCCTTAAACGATTGTTCTGCGTTCGCGAAGTCTTTCCGCACAAACGCGACCTGGCCAAGAGCCGCATGCGCCTGCGCCATGCGATCCTTCTTGAACTCGGTCCATTGCTCGTCGGGGATCTGCGGATTCGGTTTGCTCCAGTTCGGAATGAGGGTTTGGGCGCGTTTGGCGTACTTCTCGGCCCGGGCCAGTTTCTCGTCTCTGTCGAGATCGTGTTCCCGTGTACGCTGCGCAATGCCGCGGGCGAGAGCCACCAGTACTTCGATATTGTCCGGGTTCACCTCGAGCGTCCGTTCGCCGAAGATCACCATATTGTCGAAGTCGTTCTTCTGCTGATAAGCCAGCGTCTCGGTCTGAAGGGCCATTTCCTTAAAATCGGAATCGGCGAATTTGGTGAGGAAATCCTCGGCGGCCTGAATACGCGCATCCGGGCTGGGAGCGCTCACCATGGCGTTATACGCCTCTGCTTCCTTGCGCGACTTGACCTTCGGCTGTTTCTGCTGGGCCCACGCGGCGGAGGCGATCCAAATGGCCGCGGCGATGGCGAGAATGGTTTTCGTCATGTTTTCTCCTGCGGCGCCCTGTTTCTGTCCCGCGCCGGACGGCGCCGCCCGCTCATTCCGACTTGGGTGATGTAAAGCTTTCCTTTAAACCTTTTTCGGCCGCCTCACGCGTCCCGGGAGTCGTGTCTCCCGCGGCCAGGGCTTCCTTATAGTGCTCCAGGGCGCTCTCACGGTTCCCCAGCAGATCCTCAATCCGGCCCAGGTAAATATGCGACATGGCCCGCACGTGCGGATCCGGCGAGGCATCCAGGGCCTCGCGGAACAGCTCCTTAGCCCTCTCGGGATCCTTTTCGAGCGCCGCCACGCGCGCCAGGCCATAGAGGGCTCGCGGCTCCTTATTATCGCCGCTCTGCTGTTGCGCTTGCAAAAAGAGCTCTTTCGCCTGATCAATTTCATGCCGGCTGAGGCTTTCCTCGGCCTGCTGGAGCAGTTTGGCCGCTCCCGTCAGAGCCGGCGGCTGCACCGCCTCCACCGGATGCTTCGGCTCCGGGGCGCGCTCGACGAAATGCACGCGCCGCAGGCGCTGGTCCTCCTTCTTGACGTCGATGCTGGATATCAGATCCGGATAGTAAAGCCGGATTCCCTGCTCCTGAGCCTCGTAGCGCAAGAGTTGTTCATAAAAGTGTGGCGCCAGGATGTAGCCCTCCTGCACGGCCCGTTCCACGTCTGCCTGTTTCTGCTTTTCCGAGCCGTAGCGCATCCGGGCTTCCACAGCCTTGATGAGACACTCCGTCACCAGGAGGGAGAAATCGGTTTTGTAAGACTCATCCAGGGCCGGGGCGAACATCGCCAGGCCGGCCAGCTGTTTCTTGGCATTCACCGCCGCGGCATATTTCGATGCAAAAGGATCCAGCAGATAGTGCAGGTAGGCATGCCGGACCTCTCGGGTTCGCAGCTCGCGCGAAGGGTGCAGAACCACGAAAACCGTTGCACCGTAGCCGCGCACGCTCGGACTGTTCGGAGCTGAAAGCAGATCTATATAGATTTGAAACCTGCGGTCCAGATAGCCCGACGTGGGGATGCGAAGGTATCCATTGGTTTCCCAGATGGCCTGGGTGATCGGCTCGTGATAGCGTTCGATTTCCTTTTCAAAATCGGGCTGATACTTTTCGTAGAGTTTCTGGATATCTGCTTCCCGGTAAAAGCTGGCAAGCAGAAGTGACAGGCCGGCGAGAGGCTGGGCGTCCGGAGATAAATCGGTGAAGGGCCCGCGCAGCTTGAAATCAGGAGGACCGGCGCACTGCAAAGCGAACGATACGTACTGTGAAAGATCCTGAACCGGATCACCGGGCTTGTGCTGCTGATAGAAATTCTTCAGAGCTTCGAGGGTCGGGCCTTGGAATACTCGCAGATCGCGGCGCACGGCCGCCCGCACCGGGCTGCCGGCGGGAGAATCGAGGCCGGCATCATAACCCGCCGCGTTGATAGCCGCCATCACGGTAAACAGCGTAATGTCAGAGTCCAATTGACCCTGTTCGGCGGCCAGAGCTCTGGCGCCGGGCGCCGCCAGCACAAGAGCCAGTAAAGATACAAAAAACCTGCTCAAATCAGCCTGCCCTGAACTCCGGTAACAGCCACAGTTTAACCCAAATAGAGGAGGCCCTGCACGCGGCGGTTTCTGCGGCGCGCGCCGCCGGATCATCTCCCATTTCGAGTCTTCGGAAATGGGGAAAGGCGGCGGCGATTGGAAAAGAACACGCCGGAAGGGCCGCCGGTTCCGCCGGCAGCACCAGATTTAAGAGAGGCCTGAAATCAAGCCAGGCTCCGCCAGCGCTCTGAAAGCCTGCGCCAAATCGAAGTCCAACAGACGAGAAAAATTGTCGCAAAGAACATCTCGTCGCGCCAGCGCCGCCAGCGGCGCACTTTGGTCTTGACACGCGCCGCCTCGATTCCCTATGGTGAAAAAGCCTGCTAAAACCGATCCTGCGTGTTCGGTAAACTGGAAGCCCGTGAAAATCGGGCGCGGCCCCGCCACTGTGAGCGCGGAGGGAAGGCGCACGCAAGCCACTGCCCCGAAAAGCCGGGGTGGGAAGGCGCGCCGGACCGTTTGACGCGCGAGTCAGGAGACAGACCGGACAGCCCACTCCCGAGCGCCTGACGGCTTCTGGGGCGGGCGGCTGCACCGTTTGCGAAAGAGCAATCTGACGCGGCCCGCAGTTCTCTCGGAAATTCCTACGCGGGTAGGAGAGAGAAATGAAATGCCTCTTTTTGAGGGGCGGCGTGGCCGTCCTCTCGCTTGCGTCTACGGCTGCCCTCTGCCGGGCGGCCATTCAAGGAACAGTTCAAGACAGCTCCGGCGCGGCCGTACCGCACGCCCGGGTCTATGTATTACAACAACCTTTTCCGTCGCGGGCAGCCGCAGCCGACAGCGCCGGCGCCTTCCGATTTCCGGATCTCGGAGCGGGCCGGTGCACCGTGTTTGCATCCGCGCCCGGGCTGAGCGGTGACATGGTGCAGACGCCGTGCGATTCGAGCGAGCCGCTCGTTCTGACTCTTCACCCCAGCGCCCTGGCCGAAACCGTCGTGGTTACCGCCGAACGCACCGACCTGCCCTCGGCCGAAGCCGCTTCCTCCACCTCAGTGGTCACCGCCGACGACGTGCGGGCAATGCAAGCTATGGAGCTGTTCGAAGCGTTCCGCTATCTGCCGGGAGTCGAAGTGAATCAGACCGGCCGCTACGGCGGCGTGACCGGTATCTTTATCCGCGGCGCCGGCTCGCCCGGTTCTTCCAACTACAATCTGGTCGCCGTGGACGGCGTCCCGATCAACGACGTGGGCGGCGCCTATAACTTCGCCAGCCTGCCTCCGGAACTGATCGACCGCGTCGAACTGGTGCGGGGGCCGCAGGCTGCGCTCTACGGGCCGTACGGAATCGGTGGCGCGGTGCAGGTGATTACTCCCAGCGGCCTCGAGCATCATGATTTGTTTTCGTCGGTAGAGGGCGGGAATTTCGGCACGCGCCGTCTCGCCGTGGGCGGCGGCGGGCAAATCGGGGATTTTGGCTTCTATGGCTCCCTTTCCCGGCTGCAATCGGACGGCATGGCAGCCAACGACGACAGCCGGATCGACAATGCTCACCTGAAGGCCGACTACGTGCTTCACCGCCGCCATCACTTCCAATATTCCTTGCTCGCCGATTCCAATGAATCGGGAAACCCGGGGGCCTTCGGCAGCGACCCCGCCCATCTGTTTCCGGGCATCGACACCGTATCGCGAACTTTCGAAAACTACGATGTCCATGCTTTCCATTACGACGCCCAGTTCGGCAGCCGGGTCAACCAACGGCTCACCGGCGGCGTTTACTCCGATCGCCTCGATTTTCATAGCCGCTTTGGCCCCTCGTTTTCCCGCCAAAGCCGCAATACCGTCAGCTCGGAGACCAGTCTCATATTGGCCGGTCATGACGTACTCATCTTCGGCATGGACTGGAGCGGGGAGCGCTTTCGCAATACGTTTTTGACGGATGCCGGCTCCGCTTTTTTCCCCGTCGAACGCAGCTTCTTCGGCTGGTTTGTCGAAAATCATTTCGAGTGGCGCGGCAAGTTGTTTCTGAACGCCGGAGCGCGATTGGAGTATATCCGGCGCAATGCAATTCCACCGGACGCGTTCGGCTCGCGGCCCTTTCTGTCTGAGGATCGTGAGGCCGAAGCGCATCCCAAGCTCAGCGCCGCGTACCTGCTGCTCGCAACCACCCGGCTGCACGGAAGCGCCGGCACGGGCTTGCGTCCTCCCAATGGTTTTGAGCTGACGTTTACCACCAACCCCGCCCTGCGGCCAGAGCGCACCGTGAGCTTTGACGCGGGGGTGGCGCAGTCGTTTTGGGACCGCCGGATCACGGCCGATGTGACTTGGTTCTACAGCCGGTTTCGCGATCAAATCGTGACGCTTTCTCCGGCCGCGCAATCGCTCAGCCGTTGGACGTCGGATAACCTCGCCAACTCAGAGGCGGGCGGCGTCGAAGCCGCTCTCTATATCGACGCGGGAAAAAATCTGCGATTGCGGGGCGCCTACACCTATCTCGATACGGCCGTGCTCAGCCTCGACGGCTCATCCACGCTTGTGCAGGGGATCTTTCGCCTGGGGCAGCAATTAATCCGGAGGCCTCGCCACAGCGGGTCCTACATGGCGGTGTGGCAGCGGCGGCGGCTTCTCGTCGAAACGGGCGCGGTGCTCCACGGCCGCACGCTCGATGTAGAGCCGAACTACGGGGCCGGTGAATATCTCAATCCCTTTTATGCGACTTTTGACGCCGGAGCGCAGTTCGAAATCAGCCGCGGCATCGCCCTCACCGCAAAGGTACGAAATCTGCTGGACCGGACCTACGAGGAAAGCCTCGGCTTCCCCGCTCTGGGCAGGAACTTTACAGTGGGCGTGAAGTGGCGCTGGCTCAGGGAATAAAGCGAATTCGCAATCCCCCTAGGGCGGCTCACAATAGCGCGGCCGCCGCTCCTAATCATCGCAGCCCGGAAATGCGAGCGGCGGTTCCCTGGAGCGGCCGATTCGGGCACGACAATCCCCATCGTAGGATTCATCCTGCGCGCGTTCGGGGACGTCGGAACGCGCGCTTGTTCGGCCTCGGCCTGCCACAGCGTACGCGACGCCGGGATCGCCATAACGCTCCATTGCCCTATATCCCGGCGAATTGGACAATGTATGTAAACTATCCTGAGGCCGCTATGAAATTAGCCTCGCTGCCATTGCTCCTGCTGACCCCCGCCGCCGCCCAACAAGCGCCGGCGCTTTCGGCTGCCGGTCTTGCAATAGCCGCCTCACAGCAGTTGCAGAATGTGGCCTGGGGCGCGGCTTATAGCGGCTGGCGCCGCGATCATTCGCAGCTTGCTTGCCGCCAATTCCCCCAAGGCGAGCACGCGACGCTTCCGGATGCCCTCTGGTCCCATCGCTGCGAGCAGACGGCACAGGGAGTGAAGGCCGAATGGCTCTTTTACGCCTTGAATCTTGACGAGCCGATCACGCCTCGGCTGGAGCAGTTTCGGGCTATCGTCGAAGGCATGCCGCCGGCATCCTTGGAAGAAATACGCCGCGAACTCTCCAGCCGCCTTTCGAATCGCTATGGCGCCGCAGAAAAAATCGACGCTCCACGCGAGCCGCTCGCGGAGCCCGGCTCCGTTTTCTGGCGCAACTGGCAGCGCTGGCGGAGCGGGGATCTCGAACTATACCTCTATCTCTTCGAGGCGCAACGGCAGGCGCCCCGCCTCGAGCTGCAAGCCCGGCGGCGTCCGCTGCTCGAGGCGCTCGCGCTCGAGCGCCGCCTGCAAGAGTCGGATCTGGGCCGGTGGAGCGAGGCGGGAACGCCGCTCGATCTGCGCCTTGCCAAAGAGCTGGGGGCGCTCTTTCCAGGCCTCTCCCGCCTGCTCGCAAGCCGGCAGCCTGAGCGGGACCAGAACACGCTGCGGCCCGCGGTGATCGAGCTGCTTGAAGCAGCAAACACCGCATCCCCCGAGCGCCGGGCCATGTTACTGCTGGCCGCTGACCGCCTCGCCGGCCGCCTGGGGCCAACCGAGCGCGAATCTCCCCAGTGGGAGCAGGAACGGAAGCAGTTGGCGGCTTACGGCCTTAACTTCGAGTGGGACGAGCTCGGCGGCTCTTGGGCCTACACGCACGACCTCTTATGGCGCGTTTGGGAAGACTATGCCGGAATGCCCTGGGGCGAGCAGGCGTTCCTGCTGCTCGAATCCCGCGGATGGAACACCCATGTCGGCTGTCAGGCGGGCAGTGACGAATTTCGCATGGTGATTCAGACCGGAGAGCGGTTTCTGCGCGAATATACCGAAAGCCAGAACCGGCCTGACGTACTGCTGTTCGTTGCTCAAAGCTATGAGACCTGGTGGTCGCTGAGCCAGGCAGGCGAGCGCGACGATTATGTTGACCCCGCTAAATATCAGCAAGGCGCCGGGGCGGCGAGAGAAAGGGCAATCCGACTGTATGAACAGCTCTTGGCCACCGCCCCGGACGGCGACGGGGCCGCCCGCGCGCGCCAGCAACTGCCGCGTTTGAAACTCGGCATCGACACGGTGCAACGCCGGTTCTTTTGCGTGTACGACTGAAGAATATGGTTGGGCCCGCTCCGCGGCGCACTGGCCCCGCTTGCCTGGAAATCAGCGCCCTTGTGCCGTGCGATAGATCCAGCGGCGAACCTCCAGCCAGCGGTCGGGAGGCAAGTTGTCTCCCGCCATCAGCCGGGAAACGTCAGCCCGCAGTTTGTCGCGGCCCAGTTTTGGCGCGAGCGATTCGAGCAGCTCCAGATCTTGCAGGACGTCCCGCTCGATCCTGGACTCCACTGTCAGCGGTTCGTTCCGAGACGCTGGAAGCGGCAAAGGCTGGGCGTTCCACCATGCAGAAAAGAATTGGAGAGCGATCGTCTGGGCCGGCTGGGCAGCGCGCGTTTGATCCGGCTGAGTTCCAGCGGCCTTAGCCCCTTTCCAATCGGAAGCTCCCTTCCGATCTGGAAAGGCAATCGGGAGGATGCGCACCTCCATCGGATAGACGACCCGCGGTCCGGCGCTTTGCAGCACGACTTCCAACCGAATTCTCCCGGATGGTAAGTCGCGGGGGGCGTAGAGATCAAGCCAATAAATGCCCGCGGCATCGGCTCTCGGCCGCGCCGGAATAGAAGCCGGGCTGGCGGGGGCTGGCTGGTGTTCGGGGGGGTCCGGAGCGGACTGCTCATCGTCAGGGAACCGCCCGGCGACGGTCTGCCCGACAAGAGTCAGCCGGCCTGGGTAACGTTCACCGCTTGCATCGGGATCGCCAAACCACACGCGATAGAGATCGGCGCGCAGCCGTCCCACAGGATTCATGGCGATGTCGAGGCGAAAGAAGCCTGGCTCGCGCAGTCTTGCGGCGACAAAAAAGCCGGCGTGGCCGTTGCGGGGCATGGCTGGCGAGATGATCTCCCATTGGCGTCCGCCCCTGTCGGCGGGAACAATATCCCCGCGCGGGGACGGCCGCTGAAACTCGGGATACAGCAGAATTTCTTGCGCCGCGGCGGGCCCCAGCGCCAGCAGCAGCAGAACCAGCACGAACATGCGACCATGATACTGCCTGGCCGGCCTTCAGCAGCGGAATCCGGGCATGATCATGGCGTGGTTACGCTGAGCGGCTCCAGATTGGTAAACGCACCGGAGGGATTAAAGCGAAGCCCCAGCATGGCAATACCCCCGGCCCCGCAGCCGATCAGGGGATTGAAGGTGAGATGGCCGCGCTTGTTCCCCATTTCGGGAATTCTATCCGTAGCGATGAAGCCCATGTGACCGGAGCCATACATATTTCCGATCAATTGCGGCTGTCCCACGACGGCTATGCCCGATTCATCGAAAATAGGAAACGCGGCGACGGTGCACGTCGAAACAGACAGATTCGCAATCGCGAACGTCGTGACGACGCCGTTTGTGTTGTCGAAGGGGAACGTCATGGAGCTTGCCGCACGCATTCCGTTCGAGACGGCTTCAAAATCCGGTCTTCCGGGCACAATATTGCGGAAAATGACAAACCCCGCCACGGCGCCGCTCCCGGTGGTCTGATCGACTTCGACCCACCCGACCTGGACGGCCGGGCGCGTGCCCGCAGTGTCCAGATACAGCGCGCTTTGTACGCCGAGGTCCGTATCAAGCGTGCTGAGCGAACCGTAGTTATTCAAATCCACCGGAACAAGCGCCCCGTCATCTCCGCGAAATTTGATGGTGAGGTGCACGGGAGTCACGTTCACGCCGTTGTTGAAAACGGCGATGGTGCTCTTCCAGCCGCCGCCGTCGGCGAAGTGGGGGATTACAAGAGGCGGCTGCTGCGCAAAGCTCAGAGCCGTGGTTGAGAAAGCTAATAGAGCCAGTATCCGCATGGCCGGCGCCTCCGTAAGGATTGGTCTCGGGTCCCGACTAGCGATCCTAGCAGCACACCGGCGCCGAACTAAAATGCTTTTCTTACCTACTACCAGCAGGTGGAACGCCTGAGAGCGGCGCTTCTTGTTTGCAGGGTGAGCCGGCTCATCGCCGGGCGGATCGGAGACGCGGTGAGAAGAGGGCAGACGATCCCCGTCTCGCCGCCGTGCGTGGCTTCTGATTCCAAAGAACTTTTCCATCCCCGCGCCATGCGCAAAGGTTTTAAGATGTTTTCTTCATCCACGTTGCTACAGTAAGAATCGCAATGAAAACTTTGCTCTTTTTATTCCTTCTCCTTGCTATCGCCGCCGCGGCCGCGCCGGCGAATATGCCGAATTTGGCGGAACTCCAGCGCATGATGGCCCGATTCGCTCCCGTGGAGCTGCGCGTGGATACTTCCGCCCTTTCCGCTAACGACCGCCAGGCCCTGCTGAAGATGATTCAGGCCGCGCGGGTGATGAACGATATTTTTCTAAAACAGATTTGGAGCGGTAATCCCGAGCTTTACGCCAGATTGCAGAAAGATCATACGCCGCTGGGCCGCGCCCGGCTGCATTACTTCTGGATCAACAAGGGCCCCTGGTCGGAGTTGGACGGCCACAGGGCGTTCCTGCCCGGAGTCCCGCCGAGGAAGCTGCCGGGAGCCAATTTTTATCCCGAAGACATGACCAAAGAGGAGTTCGAAGCGTGGGTGAAAGGGCTTCCGCCGGCCGGGCGCCAGGCTGCGGAAGGGTTTTTCACGGTAATTCGCCGCGATTCTTCCAAAAATCTGACCATCGTTCCCTATAACAAGGAATATGCAGCCGACCTGGAGCGGGCCGCCGCCTTGCTGCGCGATGCAGCGGGCCTGACGGGCAACGAGTCTCTCAAAAGGTTTCTCAACTTGCGAGCCGGAGCGTTTCTGTCCAATGATTACTACGCCAGCGATGCGGCCTGGATGGACCTGGATGCGCCCCTCGAGCCGACGATAGGTCCTTATGAGACTTATAATGACGAAACCTTCGGCTACAAGGCCGCCTTTGAGGCCTTTATCAATCTGCGGGACGAGAAGGAAACCGGGCGGCTGCAATTCTTCGCCAAGCATTTGCAAGAAGTGGAAGACAATCTGCCGATCGAGCCGCGCTATCGCAATCCGCACATCGGATCTCTCGCGCCCATCCGAGTGGTCAACGAGATTTACGCCGCCGGCGATGCGGCGCACGGCGTCTGCACGGCCGCCTACAATCTGCCGAATGACGAGCGCCTCGTCAACGAAAAGGGAAGCAAGCGGGTCATGTTGAAAAACGTCCAGGAGGCGAAATTCCGCACCACCCTTGTGCCCATCGCAGGCAGGGTGCTCGCCAAATCCGCCCAGGCGGATGTCAACTTCGACTCCTTCT
>DASREK010000044.1:0-7274 GCA_035652135.1 Bryobacterales bacterium
GCGCTGCTTCCAGGACTTAGCCATTGGCAGCGTCCGGCACTGAATCCCGGGAAAAATGCCGTGCCGCCGGCAGCGGTCGATGACTCCGCAGATGGCCTCAATCATTTTGGGGTGGTCGAACTGGCCCGGAACGCCCAGTGAAATGCTGAGATCAGCCGGCCCGATCATCACGATGTCCACGCCGGGTACGGCAAGCAAATCGTCGCACCGGTCCAAAGCCGTTTGCGTTTCGATCTGCAAAACCACGAGCACGTTTTCGTTCACATGGTCGATGATCTGCTGAAAGGCGAGATTTTCGTAATTCACCTGCCAGGGCCCCAGGCCGTAGCCGCGCACGCCCCGGCCGGGAAACTTGGTCCAACTGATTGCCCGGGCCAGTAGATCGGGAGACTCAACTCGGGGCAGCACAATGCCTTCGGCTCCCATATCGAGGGCCCTAGCGATCAGGGAATATTGCAGGTCGGCCACCCGCACCAGCGGGGTCAATGTGCTGAGCAGAGCGGTACGGACAAAATCCTGCACCGTTTCGACGTTGAAGCAGCCATGCTCGGTATCGATGTAGGTCCAGTCAAGCCCGGCGGCGGCCAAAAGCCTCGGGACTTCCGGGGAACGGAAATACGCCAGGCCGCAACCCAGCACGGTCTGACCCTGCTTGAGAAGTTGCTTGATCCGGTTTGGTCTCATTTTTACGAGGAAGACCTGAAGTTTAACATACTTGCATTTCTACACATGGCGGCATAACATGGCGATATCCAGCACCCCCAAACGAAATGGGAAGGAGGCCAGCAATGAGGAATTGGGTGCGCCTGCTATCACTAGGCGTTTTCGTATTAGGCTGGGCGCTCGCTCAAGAATCGCCGCGGATGAAGACCGTGGAGCCGGCCAACGGCAAGGCAGGCGACGAAATCACCGTAAGCGGGGAAAACCTCGACTCCAAATTCGTGAAAAAAGTTTACTTGACCGACGGAAAACAAGATATCGAGCTCGAGGTCACGCAGCAGACGGCCGAATCAATCAAAGTCAAAATTCCATCCAAGGCGAAGCCCGGCCGCTACAGCCTGATGGTGCTGACCGCTGATAAGGATCCGAAGCTGATCGAGCAGCCGGTCAAGTGCACGGTCGAGCAATAGCTTTACCGCTCCCGCGTGTAGGGCGAACTCAGATAGCGTCTGGACTCCTGCGCCGCGGCCGTTTGCGGCGCAAAGCGAATGGCTTTGCGGTAAGCTTGCACGGCTTCTTTTCGTCTGCCCATAAGGTCCAGCAATTGGCCTTGGCGCATCCACGCCAGAACCCCCGTGTGGAGGTCGAGGTCGGGGTACTCCGTCACCCGCGTCATCTTTGCTAAAGAAGCCTCCAGGTCGTTGTACCAAAACTCCACATCGCCTTCGGCGTAATAGACCTTTTCGATCGGGATGTTCGCATAGCCGGGGTTCCCGCCGGCAGCCAGTTTTTCGAGCTCCCGCAGTTCCGCAAGCGCCGCTTCTTTGTTGCCGAGATCGCTGTACATATGGGCTTTTTCCATGCGAAAGAGATAATTGCGGGGATAAGCTCGAATCAGTGGGTTTAACAGCGCAATGGCTTTCTCCGGCTGCCTTTCGCGCCGGTAGATCACCAGCAGCAGGACCTCAGCGTCGATGCGGTTCAGCTTCCCGCGTTCGGATACGAGCTGGATTGTCCGAATGCCGCGGTTTTTATCGCCGGAGCGCCCGACCAGATAACTGAACAGCCGGACATGCCAGGGCAAGCTGCCCATCGCGTAGTCGTAGACGCCCTGGATAAGCATCGCATCATAATTGCCGGGCGCAAGCTGGAGTACGCGGGCATGGTACTTCCGGGCAAGAGAAATATCATTAGCCGCCGCCCGCCAGGCCTTCTGGATCGAGAAATCATAGTTCGTCCGCAAGCCGTAGGAAGATCCCAGAGCGTACAGGGCGTCTGCGTCGTTGGGATTTGACGCCAGGCGCTCCTCCGCCAATCGCCGGCCTTTTTCGAGCGCCGCAAGGAAACGGGCGTTTTGCTGGGGATCCGGCTGGATCTTTTCGTTGCGAAGGAAGTAGTTATTGCCGGTAAGCAGCTCGCTCTCGAGCGCGCCCAGCCGGTAAAGCTCTTTGTAGAGAATGGCCTCGGCCAAGTAGTTGTAGTTTTCCGGCGCCGCCGGCGACGCCGCAATCACCCGCTCAAAAGCCGCAATCGCTTGGTCGTATTCCAGATTGTAAAAGTGATCCCAGCCTTGCTGGATCGGACTGGCGATAGCAAGCGGAACAACGAGCGCGAGAAGGGGCGCCATGAGCACGTGATAGGGAGCTGGTGCGCGGGGCCGGGCTTGCCAAACCGGCGCTGGCCCGCGCTAATTCCACTTTTTGAGTTCAGCCACCAGGTCCGCGTTGCTGCGCTGCGTCGGGATATCGTAAACCTGGACGTAGCGCACGACGCCGTGTTTGTCCACGATCACGGTAGCGCGGTTTGTAATGCCTTTGTCGGCCAAATAGAGCCCGAATTGAGACGCGACCGCGCCGCGAGGATGAAAATCGGCGAGCAGGGGGTATCGGATGCCCAGCTTTTCGGCAAAAGCCTTGTGGGACCAGACGCTGTCCACACTGATGCCTAAAACCTGGGCGTTCAAGTTTTCGAAATCTTTCAAATCGTTCGTGAAGCAGGCGTGCTCGTTGCTGCACACGGGACTCCAGTCGAGCGGATAAAACGCGAGCACGACGTTCTTGCCCTGAAAATCACTGAGTTTGACATCCTTCTGGTTCTGGTCTTTGAGCGTAAAGTCCGGGGCCTTCTGACCCACAGCAATCGGCATTCTTGCGTCTCCTGTTTTTTTTCGTGAAATGACGGCCAAACCAAACTAAAGTAACACAACCGCGGGAAATGAAGCCCTGGATGCGGCCGGCAAACAGAGCAGAAGCTTCAACTCCGACCGGATTCAAAGCCCGCCGATCTTCTGCAAAGCCCACAAGGCGTGCTCTCGAACGAGCTCGCCGCCGGATGCCGCCAGATTCTCCAGAGCCTCGCGATACCGGGGATTGCCGCTGTTTCCCATGGCGACAGCGACGTTGCGAAGAAATCCGGAATACCGGGCGCGCTGCACCGGGCTCGAGCGGAAAATCTGACGGAATTCTTCCTCTGTAATCGCCGCGAACTTGTCGAGCGGCGGGTTGTTCCAGCGCGGCGCAAAGGCCGGGTTTTCGGTGGCCGGCGCTCGGCGGTTCCAAGGGCATACGTCCTGGCAGATGTCGCAGCCGAATACATTATTTTTCACCTGGCCCCTGTGGCCGCCCGGCATAGGGCCCCGGTGCTCGATGGTCCAGTAGGAGATGCAGAGACGGGAATCCAGCGCGTAGGCTGGGCCTTCGAGTTTACCCGTAGGGACAATCGCGCCCGTAGGGCACGCTTCGATGCACTTCCGGCAGGACCCGCAGCGGAATGGGGCCGGCTCATCGGGCTCAAGCTCGAGCGAAACCAAAATTTCCCCGAGAAACACCCAAGAGCCGATCTTCTGGTTAATCAGACATGTGTTGTGCCCGATCCAGCCGAGACCCGCCCGCTGCGCGAGGGCGCGCTCGAGCACAGGCGATGTGTCTACGCAGATTTTAAATTCAAACGCCGCCAACTGTTGCATCCGGCTGGCAAGCTCTTCCATTCTCGCCCGGAGAAGATCGTGGTAGTCTTCTCCCCACGCATAGCGGGAAATCCAAGCCAAATCCGGCTCGCTCCATTGCGTCGAATAGGGAACCGGCGTGTTGTAGAGAATTCCCAGGCAAATGACCGAGCGAGCCGACGGCAGCAGCGTCCGAACATCGCCCCGCATTTCGGCGCGGCGCCCATATAGGTATTCCATTTCGGCGGCATACCCGCGGGCAAGCCATTCCGTATAGAAGCCCGCTTCGCGGAGGGGGCCGGCGGTTGTAATACCCGCCAAATCAAAGCCGCACTCCTGCGCGAGCGCCTTCACGGCTCCGGAATGCAGCGCTTTTGCGGCGCTCAAATCCAGCGCGGGCATGTAGGTCTCTTCGAAAGCAATGGCCGCCTTCGGCGGCTTGGGCTCTGTTGTTCAATCAACCGCCGAGCCGCGACTGCGGCTTCTTCGCGACCCAACCGCCGGACATGCCGGTAGGCACAAACGTTACAATTCTTAATCAAACAGCCCCGGTATAATCGTCCTGCCAATTGAAAAATCAGGAGGATCCTGCGATGAAACCCCCGGTGCGCAAGTGGACTTTTGCTTTTGCGGGACTCGCGGCTCTTATTCTGCTGGCGCCGGCGTTGGGCGCGGCCGATGCCACGCCTACCGGCAATGCCTATCTGCAACACAATCTCGTGGCCGATACGCCCGGGATCGCGGACCACACAGATCCGAATCTGATCGATGCCTGGGGCATCAGCGAGTCCGCCGCCAGTCCCTTCTGGGTGTCCGACCACGGCGCCGGCCTTTCCACTTTGTACAATAGCACCGGCGTGCCGCAAGCGCTCAAGGTCATCATACCGGCGGGAGCGGCCAGCGGGTCTGGCGCCGCCGGCAAACCCACCGGGCAAGTGCAAAACAGCGCCGCCGCGAGCGGAGCTTTTGCCGTAGCTACCGGGAGAACCGCCAACTTCATCTTCGCGACAGAGGACGGGACCATTTCCGGCTGGAACGCGAATGTCGACGCCACGCATGCCATCGTGAAAGTTGACAACTCCACATCCGGGGCGGTTTACAAAGGCTTGGCTCTGGGGACGCCGGCTTCTGGCGCGCGGCTGTATGCGGCTAACTTCAGCGCGGGAACCATCGACGTCTTCGATGCCAATTTCAATCCTGTCACCCCGGCCTCGGGGGCCTTCACCGATGCCCAAATCCCGGCAGGCTTCGCGCCGTTCAATATTCAGAATCTGGGCGGCAAACTGTACGTTACTTACGCGAAGCAGGATTCGGATAAAGTACACGACGTTGCCGGCCTGGGCAACGGCTACGTGGATGTGTTCGACCTCAATGGAACCTTGCTCCAGCGGCTGGCCGCCGGAGGCCCGCTTAACTCACCGTGGGGAGTGGCGATCGCGCCCGCCAACTTCGGCCCGTTCAGCAACGACGTGCTGGTGGGGAATTTCGGCGACGGCAAAATCAACGCATTTGATCCCGCCACCGGCGCCTTCCTGGGAGCACTGCAAGATCCGGCAGGCAATGTGATCTCGATTCCGGGACTTTGGGGCCTCCAGCCCGGCAACGGCGGCAACGGCGGCGACAAGAACGCTGTTTATTTCGCGGCCGGTCCCGGAGGAGAGAAGCACGGCCTGTTCGGCAGCCTTCAAGCCAGCCCGGTGATCACCGCGAGCGGGATCGTCAATTCGGGCAGCTCCTTGCCGGTGATTGCCCAGAACACCTGGATCACGATCTTCGGAGCCAATCTCGCTGCAACGAATCGGGCTTGGGCGAGCGCCGATTTTTCAGGCAACAAACTGCCCACGTCCCTTGACGGCGTCAGCGTCATGATCAACGGAAAGCCGGCTTACGTTGGTTTCATCAGCCCGAGCCAGCTCAACGTCCTCACGCCGCTCGATGCCACGCTCGGTCCTGTCCCGGTGCAGGTGACCAATAATGGCCTTACCAGCGCGGCGGCGTCAGTTTCCTTGCAGCCGACCGCGCCGGCGTTCTTCATGTACAAGAACAATTACATTGCGGCGGTCCATTCCGATAATGTTTCGATCGTTGGGCCCGCAGCGCTGTTCCCCAATGCGTCTACGCCGGCCAAGCCCGGCGAAACGATTGTGATGTACGGAACCGGGTTCGGGCCGACAAATCCCCCGATTCCAGGAGGAACGATCGTTAGCAGCGCCAATCCGCTGATCTCGACTCCGATCGTTATGTTTGCCGGGATCGGGGCGCAGGTGATCTTCGGGGGCCTCACCGGCGCGGGGTTGTACCAGTTCAATGTGGTTGTGCCGCCCTCGGCGCCGGACGGCGATCTCGAGGTACAAGCAGTCATCGGCGGAGTGGAGACGCCTCCTGGTACGTTCATCAACGTGAAACGCTGAAACGTTCCGTACCGAACGCCGGCAGGTAAGATTCAACCAGGATGCGCGCTGGGGCTATCCTTGAGATAACCCTTATGACCGCGCCCTCCCAAGGCCTAGCCGGCAGAACTCGGCCGGTCTTCACCGTTGGGCATTCTACGCTGCCTCTAGAATCGTTCACGGGCCGTCTCCAGGCGCATGGGGTGCAACGGGTGGTCGATGTCCGGACGATCCCTCGTTCGCGCCGCAATCCCCAGTTCAATTCCGGCGCTTTGGCCGCTTCCCTGGAAGCAGTGCACATCGGGTACACGCACATGCCCGAACTCGGAGGTTTGCGCCGGCCCCAAAAAGATTCGAGGAATACCGGTTGGCGCAATGCATCCTTCCGGGGGTACGCGGATTATATGCAGACCCCGGTTTTCGAAAAACACCTGCTGCGGCTGATCGAGTTGTCCGAAAAAGAGCAGATCGCTGTAATGTGCGCCGAGGCCGTCCCCTGGAGGTGCCACCGGACAATGATTGCGGATGCCCTGACCGCCCATCAAATTCCGGTGGAGCACATTCTGAGCGACACGGTTCGGCGGCCGCATACTCCGACTCCTTTTGCGCGGCTGGAAGGGGTTCGGGTGACATATCCGGCCGGGGAGCCGCAACAAGTCTCGCTGCTCGAGGGCCTCTGAGGATGGAAAAGAGCGGCCGGCTTCGGGCGGCTGCGAAGCCGGCCGTGGCGGCGAAAGAATCGGCCTGCGGGCCAGCTTTGGCGGCGGCCTGCAAGCTATAATGAGCGGCTTATGTACACGGTCCGCGTTCCTGCCTCCAGCGCTAACCTGGGGCCCGGATTTGACGCTTTGGCGATCGCTTTGGGCCTCTATTTGGAGTGCCGGTTCCGCCGATCCGACCGGCTGCGCATTCATGCCTCCGGCCGCGACGCGGGCTTGATTTCCGAAGACGAAACCAATTTGATTTGGCGGGTGGCGGTGGCGGCCGCCCGCCAAGCCGGCGCCGAGATGCCGCCGCTTGAGATCGAAATCCGCAATGAAATTCCGGTGGGCAAGGGGCTTGGATCGAGCGCGGCAGCCCTGATCGCTGCGCTGGCGGCGGCCGATTGCGTTTTGAAACTGGGCTGGACGCGCGAGCGGATTCTGGACGAGGCGGCGCGCCTCGAAGGCCATCCGGATAACGCGGCGGCTTGCGTGCTGGGATCTATGGTTGTGAGCGCGACTGGATCGGACGGTAAAACCCGCGCCGTGCGGCTGGCGATGGCCAACGGATTTCGCGTG
>DASREK010000045.1:0-18431 GCA_035652135.1 Bryobacterales bacterium
GCCATCAGAACCGGGGCATCGGGCGGGAGCTAAAGCTGGCGCAGCGGAAAGAAGCGTTGGAGCGCGGGATCCGGCTGATTGAGTGGACGTTCGATCCGCTCGAAATCAAGAACGCCCATTTCAACATCGAGCGGCTCGGAGCCGTGGTGCGGCGCTTCGTTCCGAACCAGTACGGCGTCTCCTCGAGCCCTCTACACGGAGGGCTGCCCACGGACCGGTGCGTGGCCGAGTGGTGGATTGATAGTCCGCGCGTGCGGGCGATTGTGGAGGGCCGCCGGGCCCTGTTTACGGCGGAAGCGCGGATCGAGGTGCCGCGCGAGATCGATGCCTGGAAACGGGAAAATCCGGCGCGGGCCCGGGAAGTTCAGAGCGGCATTCGCGAGCAGTTTCAGATGTGGCTGGCGCGCGGGCTGGCCGTTCTCGGTTACGAGATAGGCCCGCGAGCCGGGGCGTTCCTTTTTGGAAAATGGGAAGGCGGCGAGGGGCCGTTGAATCCTGAACCGGGGCGGGCCGGGCCCTCCCGGTCTTGATGGCGCGCGGCTGCGCGGGCGATCCATTTCGGGCTTATGAAAATCACTCGCATCACGCTCCGCGAAATTCATCTACCCCTGGTCCATTTCTTCGAGACCAGCTTCGGCCGCACGACCCAGCGCCGGATTGTTCTGGTCGAGGTAGAGGAAGCCGGCGGCGCTGCCGGCTGGGGCGAAGTGACCGCCGGCGAGAATCCGTTCTACAACGAGGAGTGGACCGAATCGGCCTGGCTGATTCTGCGCGATTATGCCGGGCCGAGGGTTCTAAGACGCGATCTCCGCAACGCCTGCGAGGCGCCGGAGCTTACGGCGCGCATCCGCGGCCATCAGATGGCTCGGGGAGGTTTAGAGGCGGCTGCGTGGGACCTGGAGGCGCGTCTCGCTGGCCGGCCTCTGTGGAGGCATATCGGCGGCGTGCGGGCGGAAATCGCCTGCGGCGTCTCGATCGGCATTCAGGATTCCGTCGAACAGTTGCTGCAAAAGATCCAGTGCGAGCTCGAGGCCGGGTACCAGCGGATCAAGATCAAGATCAAGCCCGGCTGGGACGTGGACGTAGTGCGCGCTGTGCGCGAGCGTTTTCCCGATATCAAGCTCATGGCCGACGCCAATTCAGCCTACCGCTTGAGCGACGCGCCGCATTTAAAGCAGCTCGACGCCTTCGGCCTGATGATGATCGAGCAGCCGCTCGCCCACGACGACATCATCGACCACGCCAAGCTGCAAGCGCGCCTCGACACGCCGATATGCCTGGACGAGTGCATCCGCAACGCGCACATGGCCCGGCAAGCGATCGAGATGAGAGCCTGCGGAATTATCAATATCAAGCTGGGCCGCGTCGGCGGCTTCGCCGAAGCGCGCCGCGTGCACGACGTATGCCGCGAGCACGGCATACCCGTCTGGTGCGGCGGCATGCTGG
Source organism: Bryobacterales bacterium (assembly GCA_035652135.1). Classification (GTDB taxonomy): domain Bacteria; phylum Acidobacteriota; class Terriglobia; order Bryobacterales; family JACQDG01; genus DASREK01. The sequence goes on from DASREK010000045.1 coordinate 1,447, forward strand.
AGAGCGGCGTGGGCCGGGCGCACAACATCGCCCTTTCCACTCTGGAGAATTTTGTGCTCCCCGGCGACGTGTCGGCCAGCCGGCGCTACTGGCAGCGTGACATCATCACCCCGCCTGTGGAGGTCACGCCGCAGGGAACCATCCAGGCCAGCGAGCGGCCCGGCTTCGGCTACGAGCTCGATCTGGATTACATTCGCAGCGTCACGGCCCGGGAGGAAATACTCCGTTGATCGCCGGAAGCTCCGTCGAGGCCATCGCGGGCAGCGGCCGGCTGCCCCCGCGCCCCGGGCGTCTTTACAGCCTGGTCGGCCTGATGACCTTCTTCTGGTCGGCCAACTTCCTGATCGGCAAGATCGCCCTGCGGGAGTTCCCGGGGCCGCTGGCGGCGGCCCTGCGGATCCTATTCGCCGCCCTGGCCAGCGTGCCGTTGTGCCGGTGGAAGACCGGGAACTGGGGCCGCTGGCAGAAGCGGGACGGCTTCATCCTGGCGTCGCTGGGCGCCGTAGGCATTGGCGTCAACCAGTTTTGCTTCCTCGTAGGTCTTAGCAAGACCAGCATAGCGCATTCGGCGCTGATCATCGGCACGACGCCGATTTCCGTTCTGCTGATTGCGGCTGCGCGGGGGATGGAGCGGATCACCGGGCTGCGCCTTCTGGGCATGCTGGCTGCGTTGGGCGGCGTGGCGTTGCTCGGGCGGGAGCATGGGGCGGCCGCCGCGGGCGGCGCCATTCCCACGCTGGCCGGAGATCTTATCACGTTTCTCGCCAGCGCCGCCTTCGCCGCTTACATCGTTTTCAGCAAAGAAGTCCGGCGCCGGTATGCCGCGCTCCCCGCCAACGCCTGGCTGTTCGGCTCGGCGGGCGTTTGCGTGCTGCCCATGGCGCTGTGGCAGGGCTGGAGGTTTCCTTTTTCCCACGTGTCGGCCGCGGGGTGGCTCGCCATCCTGTATATGGCGGCGTTCCCGTCGCTGTTCTGCTATCTGGTTTTCTACTGGGCGCTCGACTACTTCGCCGCTTCGCGCCTCTCTGCGTTTTCCTATCTACAGCCCGTCCTGGCCACCCTGCTGGGCGTTTTGCTGCTGGGCGAGCGTATCTCAGCGCCGCTCCTGGCGGGGGGAGCGGTGATTTTGGGCGGCGTGTTTCTCACCGAGCGCGGCTGATGCTTTCTTTCCGGCAGCTTCTCCGGCAAAACCGCAATTACCGACTCATCTGGATGGGACAGGTGGTGAGCGAGATTGGAGACCATTTCAACAACATCGCCGTCTTCAGCCTCGCCCTCGAGAGCACGCGTTCGCCCATGGTGGTGAGCGGCATCATGATTTCCCGGGCCATCCCGGCAATCCTGGCGGGGCCTCTGGCCGGCGTGCTGCTGGATCGGGCCGATCGCAAGCGCGTTATGATCGCGAGCGATGTGGTTCGCGCCGTGATGGCGCTCGGGTTCCTGCTCTACCATCCCGGCGGCAGCTCGTGGCTGCTGTATCTGTTCAGCGGCCTGCTCATGCTGGCTTCTCCGTTTTTCACCAGCGGCCGGTCGAGCATTCTGCCCACCATCACCAACGCGGAAGAGCTGCATACGGCCAACGCCCTGACCCAGACGACGCAGTGGGCCACCCTCACCGCCGGGACCCTGCTGGCCGGCGGCATCGTCACCCGATTCGGCTTCTCGCGGGCCTTTCTCTTCAACGCCTTCTCCTTCGTGATTTCCGCGACCGCGATTTCCCTTTTGCGGCTGGAAAAGGGAGAATTCAGGGCCCGGCGCGCCCTCACCGAGGCCGATGTCGTGCGTCCCTGGCGCGAATATGTCGAGGGCCTGCGCTATATGAGGTCGGTTCCTCTGGTCTTCGGCATTTCGCTGATAGGCGTCGGGTGGGCGACCGGCGGCGGCGCGGCGCAAATTCTCTTCAGCGTTTTCGGCGAGCTCGTGTTTCAGCGCGGCCCGGCGGGCATCGGAATGATCTGGGGATTCGCGGGAATCGGCCTGCTCATCGGGGGCTTCTGGGCGCATCAAATGGCGAAGCGCCTCACCTTCGAGGGCTACAAGAAGACCATTCTGGTCTGCTTTCTGCTGCACGGGGCTTTTTACGTGGTTTTCAGCCAGATGCGCGTTTTCACCTACGCCCTGCTGGCCATCCTGTTTTCCCGGCTGGTGATCGCCATCAGCTCGGTGCTGAACTTCAGCCGGCTGCTGCACACCGTACCTGACCAGTTTCGCGGGCGCGTTTTTGCGACGGTGGAGACCATGGTCTGGTCCACGATGATGATCTCGATGATGCTGGCCGGCATTGGATCTCAATACTACAGTCCACGGACCATAGGAACCATCGCCGGGGTGCTATCCTCCTCGACGGGCGTGTTTTGGGCCTGGGCGCATTTCACGGGCCGGCTGCCCGAGCCGGCCGAGCAGGGCGTCGCAGATGAAGAAGTGGAAATCCACGGCGAGGCGGTCGTTTGAGCCTTTGCGGCCGGCGGCCGCCCGTGTTTCGCCGGTGAGGCGCGGCCTTTGGGGCGCGCTTCTCCTGCTGCTCGCGTGGGCCGGCGCCGCCCGGGCGGACGTGCCTCCGCTTCAGCCCAAGGGCTATACAAATGACTATGCAGGTGTCCTGAGCGCAGGCGCGGTGGCGCAGGCGGACGCGCTGGCCGCGGAAGTGGAACGCAAGACCGGCGCGCAGATGGCCGTGGTAATCGTGAAATCCCTGGATGGCGAGGCCATCGAGGATTATGCGAACACGCTGGCCCGCCGCTGGGGCATCGGCAAAAAGGACAATCGCGGTATTCTGCTGCTTTTGGCGATACAGGAGCGGCGCGACCGCCTGGAGGTCGGCTACGGGCTGGAGCCCATATTGCCCGACGGCAAAGTCGGCGGGATTCTGCGAGGGCTGCGGCTTTATTTGCAGCAGGGCAATTACGATGCCGCCGTTCTCACTGCGCTTGGCGAGATTTCGGCGGTCATCGCCCAGGAGGCGGGCGTTACACTCGAAACGCACGCCCTGCCGCGGCCTCCGGCGGCGCAATATCACAGCCGCGGGGTAGACCTGCCTTGGTGGGTGATCCTTCTGGGCGTCGGCGGGTTGGTGCTGTTTATTCTGATAACAGGAATGAATCCGCTGTTTTTTCTGATGGGCGGAATGCCGGGGTGGGGCGGCCCGAGCGGCCGCGAGCGGGACGGCAACTGGGACGGAGGAGGCTTCAGCGGCTTCGGCGGCGGGGATTTTGGGGGCGGCGGGGCGTCGAGCGACTGGTAATGCCGAGCCGCACGGCCGACCCGGCTCCTGGCCAGCCGCCGGGCTTGCGGTGAGCCGCCTCCGCCGACGCGCCGCCAAGGAATCCGGCTTTCTGTACAAGAAACGGGGATGACGAATCTATGGAAGATTTACTAACCGATTTGGTCGAACGGCTCCAACGCGCGTACGGCGGCGAGCTGCTGTCGGTGGTGCTTTACGGCTCGGCCGCCACCAGCGATTATCATGAGCAGCATTCGGATCTGAATGTTCTCTGCGTTCTGGAACGCGTGGGGCTGCCAGAGCTCGAGCGCAGCGGGGAAGCCCTGCGGTGGTGGACGAAACAGGGGCAGCCCACGCCCCTGCTGCTCTCCGCAGAGGAGGTCCGGGATTCCACCGACGTTTTCCCCATCGAGTTCCTCGACATCAAAGAGAGTTACCGCGTTCTGTACGGAGCGGATCTGGTGAAGGACATTCAGGTGGACATGTCCAAGCACCGGACCCAGCTCGAGCACGAACTGCGTTCGCGCCTGCTGCGCCTGCGCAAGCATTTCCTGAAGACCCAGCACGACGACAAGGCGGTGAGTTTGCTGATGCTTGAATCACTGCCGACCTTTGCCACGCTGTTCCGCCACGTTCTGCTCGCGGCCGGATTTCCAGCGCCGGTGAAGAAGCATGATATCTTCCAGGCCGCCGCGCAGCACCTGCACGTCGGTCCTTCGCCCTTCGACGCGTTACTGGAAGTGCGCAAGGGCAGCCGGAAGCTGGTCGCCGGAGAGCTGCGTTCGTGGTTTGAGTCCTACCTGGCGGCCATTACCGCGGTATCGGAAATCGTGGACAAATTATAAGCGGAAAGAAGCCGCTGCCGTCAGTGCGCTGTCTTTTCCGCCCGGAGAGTGGAGACGCGGCTCAGAAACGCGTCCAGAGTGAGGCGCGCTGCGCTGCCCGCCCGGCGGGGTCCGGCGGAGCCTGACTGCGCAGCCGGCGTCTCGACCGTTATCAACTGGTCGCCGCGAATTTCAGCCAACGGGCGGCGGCGGTGGTCGGCAATGACATCCACTCCTGTGAGCGGGTCGCGGTCAATAAAAAATACGCCCTGCCAGAGCCCGATGGTGGGCCCGAAGGGCGTGTTGGTGTCTTCGGCCAGAAACAGCACTACGCGGTCGCCCTCCTGAAGCTGGGGAAAATCGGCGAGCCATTGCCGCAGGTCTCCGACGGCGCCTCCGATCATCTCGAAGGTGAAGGCGGCGGGGGCCGCCCCGGCAATCGAGCGCGATTCGGCGATTTCAACGCGGCTGTGAATGCGCCCGGACGCTGTATCCTGGTACGACGTGATCCGCTCGATGCGGCCGACGACGACCCGGCGAGCGAGCCTGCTGAGATCGGTGAAGCCGAGATGCACAACAGAGGAGGCCGACAGAACTCCTGCGGCAGCGGCCAGCAATATTACCTTGGTCATAATGCAATTTCGCATTGAAAATTCAGGCCTCCCGAACTTGGCTTCGATCTTACCATGAAATTCACCGAATGTTTTGGAACTTCGGCGCCGTTCAGCCGATATACAGTAGGACGCCGGGCATTGCATCGCTATTTTCACATGCTGGTTCTCTTTTTCGCCGGCGCCGCCGCATGCCTGGCGGCGGGAAGCGGGACCACCGCCGATGACACCGCCTGCATGCAGGGCGGCTTCAAACTGATTACCTTTGGAAATACGCCTGTAATCGGGAAAGCGGGCGCGAGCTTCAACGTTTTTTTTGATTCGGCTGGCTTCGAAGGCAATTCGTTCGACTCGGCGCTGCGCTCGGCGATGTCGAGCTGGAGCTCAGTAAGCGCTTCGGCCTGGCGCTATAACTTCTCCGGCTATACGGCTGCGGGAGCATCCCCGAACGACCAGCAGATGGAAATCATCAAGGGCGGGATGTCGTTTCCCTCGGGAGTGCTTGCGACTACGCTGGTTGGGGCGCTCGTTTCCACCGGACAGATCACGGATTCCGATACGTTTTTCAATCCCGCGTATTCGCTGAGCACCAGCCCCGGCCCCAACGACTTCGATTTTCAATCGGTGGCCCTGCATGAAATGGGGCACGGCCTGGGCCTGGCGCACAACGACGGCTGCAACCCCCAGCCAACGGTCATGCAGTCGGCCATCGCGCCCGGCGAGCAGCGCAGGAATCTGTTTTCGCCGGAGCTGGCCGGAGTGACTTATCTTTATCCTGGCTCCGGAGGCGGCGGGCTCGGCGTTTCGCCTTCCTCGCTGATTTTCACGGGCGCGGCGGGCGGAGCATCGCCCGCGCCGCAAACTCTTCTGGTCTCCGCACCGCAGGGAGCCGCCTGGTCGGCGGCCGTTGCCACAAGCAGCGGCGGAAACTGGCTCAGCGTGTCTCCCCAATCTGGGGCTGGTCCGGCGACCCTCACCGTGAATGTAGCAGCGGCTTCGCTGGACGCGGGTTTTTATGCGGGGCAGATCACGGTGAGCGGCGGCGGCTCCTCCAGCGCCGTTTCCGTGTCGCTGAATCTGGCGGGAATCGGCGCCAGCCCGAGTTCTTTGACCTTCACCGCCACTGTAGGAGGCGCGCAGCCCCCGCCGCAGGGGATCAACCTGAGCGGAGCGCCGGGCGCGGCGTGGACGGCGGCTACATCGACTGCCGACGGCGGCAACTGGCTCAGCATTTCTTCGAGCGCCGGCTACCTGCCCGCGACGGTGCTGGTTTCCGTCTCGACAGCGGGACTCGCGGCAAGCGCCTACACCGGCTCGATCACGATCAGCTCCGGCGGCGCGAGCGGCCAAGTATCCGTCCAGCTTGCCGTGAGCAGCGAAGCGCCGCTTGTGGTTTCGCCGGCGCAACTCTCGCTTTCGGGCGCCGCCGGAAGCGCGGCGCCGGTCTGCGCTCCGGCGTCAATCCGCGGCTCGGGAAGCGCATCCCTGGACTGGTCCGCCAGCCTCGGCGCTTCCTGGCTGAGCATCCAGCCCGCCTCGGGCCGAACGCCCGCCTCGATCAGCATATGCGCGACGCCGGGAAGTCTTCCGGCCGGCAACTATTCTGCAAACGTCTCGATCACTTCCGCAGCCCCGAACAGCCCGGTAAACATCGCAGTTTCGTTCTCTGTTACTGCTTCCGTGACCGTCAGCAGCGGCGGAGTGGTGAATGGGGCGTCGTTCACCGGCGGCCAGCCGATCGCCGCGGGTGAAATTCTGAGCATCTTCGGCGCTAATCTGGCCTCGCAAACGGCGAGCGCGGCGGGCTTTCCGCTCCCGACGGCGCTGGCCGACTGCCGCGTGCAGATCGCCGGCGTTCCGGCCCCGCTCCTCTATGTCTCGCCAGGACAGATCAATCTGGTCGCGCCAACGGCGTTGAGCAATCTGTCCGGGTCCAGCACGACGCTGGTAGTTTTCAATGGCCTTCTGGCGTCCCAGCCGATCCGGGTTTCAGTCGCGGGCCAGGCGCCAGGCGTGTTTTCCGTGCTCGGCAACGCCGCCGGCGCCGGCGCCGTGACGCACCAGGATGGCTCCCTGGTTAGCCGCTCGGCCCCGCTGGTTCCCGGTGAACCGATCTCGGTATACCTTACCGGCATGGGACCGCTCTCGCCGCCAGTGCCGGACGGCGCGCCGGCGCCGGTCAATCCGCTGGCGCGGGCGCTCAACAACGTACAGTTGATCCTCGACGGCCAGCCGGTACAGCCCCTTTACGCCGGAGCCGCGCCGAACTTTGCCGGCTTGCAGGAGGTCGTGGCCCTTGTCCCGGCTTCCCTTTCCCACCGCTTCCCGCAGATGAGCGTGATCGTGCAGGGCGCCGCGTCCAACCCCTTCAGCGCGGGCGGCCCGACGCTTTACGACGTTTCGCCGGCCTCCGTGCCCCCCGGCGCCGATGCTACGGTGACGCTCCGCGGCATTAATCTGCCTTCGACCAGCGCTGTGTTGGCGGGCGGCGCGCCGCTGCCGGCCACGCTTTCGCAATCCGACTGGCAAACCTTGCGAGTCAGAATTCCAGCGCGGCTGCTGGCCTCCGGATCGCTGTCCCTGGCCGTGATGGACACCGCTGCTCCCAGCGAGCCGCCCAGCAATTCGATTTCGCTAAGTGTACAGTAACTGGCTTTTGCGCCCGCGATTGCCATCCGGTGGAACGGCGGCGCGGGCGGCTCGGCTATAATCGGCTTCGCATGGGGAGCGGCAAACCAGCGGCGGCCGGCGGCGAGCTCCCGTATACAGTCCTGCGGCTGGAATCCTGGGACGAGTTTTTACAGTTGATCACCGACTCGCCCTATTCCAACTGGGCGTTTCGCGGGCTGGCGGATGAAAGATGGCCGCTCTCGAGCAAGCTCTCCCGCTACTTTGAGAATTTTCGCGTGGATCGCCGGGCGTGGCCGGAGCAAGAGGAGCGCATCCTGCGGATTTTCAAGCGCAAGGCGCATCACTTTCTCGCGCAGCCGCCGGATCCGGACGACGAATTTCAGTGGCTGGCCCTCATGCAGCACCACGGAGCGCCGACGCGGCTGGTGGACTTCACCTGGTCTCCCTATGTAGCCGCATTTTTCGCTCTTGAAGCCGCCACCGGCGACGCCGCCGTCTGGGCACTCAATCCCGTACCGCTCAGCTACGTTCACGAACAGACGATTCAGGGAGGCCGCCGCATTGCGCCGCCGGACATGAACCCGCGCGTCGAGGGCAATCTGCGGAAGTATTTTCTCAAGGCTGATATTCCGTTCATTTGGGTGGGAGAGCCGCAGGTAATGAACCGGCGGCTGATTGCGCAATCCGGGACATTTGCGATTCCGGGAGTTCTAACCCAGCCCATGGAAGAAATCTTGAGCAGCTACCCGGACCCGCAGCACACGCTGGTGAAATTCGTGCTTCCGGCGGGCAAGGTGCGAAAGCGGGGTTTGCGGGAGCTCTATCGCATGAACATCACCAACGCAACACTGTTCCCGGACCTCGACGGCCTGGCGCGCTCGCTGGCTTACGAGCTCGAATTTCACTGGCGCTACGATCCCCAGACCATGGAGCGATATTTGGATTATTAGTTCCGGCGGGCCAGGATCGCGGATTCGTTGCGCCGGGCGCCGCGCCGGAGATCCGCGCGGATCTTGGGATGAACCTGAGCGAAGGCTGCCGCGATCCAAGGCGCCCCGCGGCAAGCGCGAATTCACCTGCCGGAGCCTTCCGCCCGGTCCATGTGATAAACTTTCGCCGGCTGACGAGGTTCAGGCCGCCGAAAGTATTCGACGGCGGCGGATTCCAGCCGGAACGAGGTTCGCCATGCAACGACTCGGCTGCATCTTGCTATGCTCCCTGTTGGCTCTCCCGGCATTGGCCCAATCCTCATCGGTTTTCATCGAAGATCTCACTTGGACCGAAGTTCGCGACGCGATCGCCGCTGGCAAGACCACGGCGATCTACTATGCTGGCAGCATCGAGCAGAACGGACCAGGCATGGCTCTCGGCAAGCACCTTTTTCTGGCGCACTACATTGCCGGGCAAATCGCCGAACAGCTCGGCGACGCGCTGGTGTATCCGACCATGCCGTTCGCTCCTGTGGGCGATCCGCTGAAAAAGACGGGTCACATGCGCTTTCCGGGCAGCACGAGCGTTTCGGAAGCGACGTTTGAGGGGGTGGCGCGCGATGTCGCTCTCAGCGCCATCTCCGCGGGGTTCAAAAACGTCGTCATGATGTGCGACCACGGCGGCGGCCAGAACGGCCTGAAGAAAGTCGCGGCCGAGATGAACCAGGAGTGGGGGCCGAAGGGCGTTCACATCTATTACATTCCCGACCTTTACTACAAAGAGAAAGAGCAGATGCGGGATTATCTGACCAAACACAAGATGCGCATCGACCAGCACGCCGGCGTGGACGACACTTCGGAAGTCATGTTCATCGACCGCGAGCACAAATGGATTCGCAAAGACAAGCTGGCGCCCGACGACGGCAAAATGGGAGTCAACGGCGACCCGACGCAAGCCACGCCGAGCCTGGGCAAGATGTTCATCGATTTCAAGATTCAGGACGCCGCCGCACAGATCCGCAGCTTGATGAAATCGAAGCCGTGAGCCTGCGAAAGCCCGCACCGTTCGGGCGGAGTTTTCCCGGAACAAATCCGGCGTCTTTCGCGTATACTCATCCAGAGGCGTTTCTACCTATGAGCCTTCGAGACTTTCTCGCGAAGCAGTTTATCGACGTCATCCAGTGGGTGGAATCGGAAGACGGCGTCCTCGCTTACCGTTTTCCAATGCGGGACATGGAAATCCAGAACGGCGGCAAGCTGACGGTGCGCGAGTCGCAGATGGCCGCATTCGTGAACGAAGGCCAGGTGGCCGACGTTTTCGGCCCCGGGCTGTACACGCTCAACACGCACACTTTGCCTTTGTTGACGAACCTGATGAACTGGGACAAGGCGTTCCAGTCGCCGTTCAAATCCGACGTATACTTCTTCTCCACTCGCTTGCAGACCAACCAGCGCTGGGGCACGGCCACGCCGGTGACGATCCGCGACAAGGAATTCGGCGCCGTCCGGCTGCGCGCCTACGGCATTTATTCCTACCGGCTCAGCGAGCCGCGGGTCTTTTATACGAAGGTGAGCGGGACGCGCGACATCTATCATGTGGCCGATCTCGAAGGCCAACTCCGCAATACGATTATCGGCGTCATGTCGGACACCTTTGCCCAAAGCACAATTCCCTTCCTCGACATGGCGGCCAACCAGCTCGAGCTCGGGCAGAAGATTCACGGGCGGTTGCAACCCGTGTTCGCAGACCTTGGCCTGGCGCTCGATAGTTTCGTGGTGGAAAATCTCTCGCTGCCCGATGAGTTGCAGAAGCGGCTGGACGAGCGAATCGGAATGACCATGGTCGGCGATATGGGCCGGTACACGCAGTTCCAGGTCGCGCAATCCATGCCGATCGCGGCAGCCAACGAAGGAGCGGGAGGAGCCGCGGGAATTGGTGCGGGTCTCGGAGCCGGGCTGGCTATGGGGCAAGCGATGTTCCATGCAGCGCGGCAGCCGGCGGCGGAAGCTTCTCCGGCCAGCCCCGCTCCGGCCGGGCCCGAGCCTGGTCCCGCAACCTCCGGCGGCGGAGCAGCGCCGGGGCCAGCCCCGGGTGCAGAGACCAAGTTTTGCCTGGATTGTGGCAAGCCGATCCCTCGCCGGGCGAAGTTTTGCCCCGAGTGCGGCGCGGCCCAGCAATAGACCGATGTCCGGGCGGGAATGGGTTGTTGAAGCGCACGGCTGCGATGCGAGGGCGCTGGCAGACCTTGCCAAATTGCAGCAGCTTTTCAGGCGCCTCACCGGGGAGCTTGCCTTGCACGCGGCGGGCGAGCCTCTCTGGCATCAGTTTCCATACACCGGCGGCATCACTGGTCTTTGCCTGCTCACGGAATCTCACCTCGCCTGCCACACGTTCCCGGAATATCGATCGCTGTGCTTGAACCTGTTCTGCTGCCGCCCGCGCCCCGACTGGGATTTCGAAAGCTATTTCAAGACCGAGTTTGCGGCATCGAGCGTGCGCGTGCGGCGGATCGAGCGACCTTACGAATGAGCTCCCCCTCCGCCAACTGCCCCAACTGCGGCGCTCCGATCCGGTTCCGGTGGTCGAGCGCCGTGCAGACCACGTGCGATTTTTGCCATTCGATACTGGTGCGGCGCGACGTTGATCTGGCCAAAGTGGGGGAAGTCGCCGATCTGCCGCCGGACAGTTCTCCCATCCAAATCGCCACGGAAGGCGTCTACCGCAATCGGCCCTTCGTCGTAGTCGGACGGATTGTTTACGAATACGACGCCGGAAGCTGGAACGAGTGGCACATCGTTTTCAGCGACAGTTCGAGCGGCTGGCTTTCCGACGCGCAGGACGAATACGCCGTTTCTTTCCAGACCGCGCCGCCCCAGCCTTTGCCGCCTCCCGAGAAAGTGGAGCGCGGCCAATTCGCCTTATGGAACGGCGTCCGCTATCAGGTCACCAGCCTGACGCGCGCGCGGTATCTCGGCGTCGAGGGCGAGATGCCGTTTGAAAATTGGGACAAGCGCGAGGCTCTGTTCGTTGATTTGCGCTCGGCGGACGGGCGTTTCGCAACCATCGATTACAGCGAGCAGAAGCCGCTGCTCTTTCTGGGTGAAGCGGTGGAATTTGACGATCTTAGGCTGAAAAATCTGCGCCAGTTTGAGGGCTGGTCCTGATGCCCGCCGAGCCACCGGCCACAGGGCCTTCCGGATCTCCGCCGGGATCTGTTTCCAGCGTGAAAGCGCTGAATTGCCCGAACTGTGGGGCGGCCCTCACCCTCCGCGCCTTCCAACACACCCTGAGCGTCGTCTGCGCGCAGTGTCTCTCCGTTCTCGACGCCAAAGATCCGAACCTGCAAATTCTCCAGCAGTTCGAGGACCGCCAGCGGGTAGTGGCGCTCATTCCGCTGGGCAGCCGGGGCAAGTGGCGCAACGACCTTTATGAAGTGATCGGTTTCCAGGTGCGGACGATCACCGACGCCGGCGCGCAGTATAGCTGGCATGAGTACTTGTTATTCAACCCTTACAAGGGCTTTCGCTACTTGACCGTATACGACGGCCACTGGAATGATGTAAAGCCGGTAAGCGCCGTCCCGGAACCCGCATCTTCACGCGGCAAGAGCGCCGTGAGGCTCCTCGGCCGCACCTATGTTCATTTTCAGACTGCGAGCGCGGAGACGACGTTCGTCATGGGGGAGTTTCCCTGGCGCGTCAAGGTGGGCGAGCTTGTGGCATGCACCGACTATATCGCGCCTCCCTACATTCTTTCTTCGGAGACGGTGGAAACGGAAACGACGTGGTCCCTGGGCGAGTACGTCGACGGGGCGCGGGTCTGGGAGGCATTCCAGCTTCCCGGACGCCCGCCCAGGCCGGCCGGAGTTTTCGCGAACCAGCCCTCGCCTTACGCGGGCAAACTGAAGCAGCTATGGTTTCTTTGCGGAATTCTTCTCCTGCTGCTGGCGAACCTGGCGCTGCTTTTTTCGGGATTTGCGCGGAAGGAACAGGTCTTCGATCACCAGTACACCTTTTCGCCGGGAGCGCGGGACGCGTCGTTCGTTACGCCGAGTTTCGATCTGGCCGGGCGAACCTCGGACGTCGAGCTTTCGATTCGGACAAATCTCCGCAGCAACTGGGCGTACTTCAATTTTGCGTTGATCAACGAGGCGACGGGCCAGGCCTATGACTTTGGCCGTGAGGTGAGCAATTACCCCGGCGAGGGCAGTCCGAACGACGATGTCCTTATCCCGTCGGTGCCGCCCGGGCGGTACTATCTGCGGGTCGAGCCCGAGATGAGTTCCAGCTCCTCCTCTACGCGGAACAGCCGAATGACCTACGAGCTGATACTGCGCCGCGATGTTCCCTCGCCGGCCTTTTACTGGATCTGTGTGCTGCTGATCGTGGCGCCTCCCGTGTTCCTGACGCTTCGCGCCGCCGGGTTTGAGAAATCGCGGTGGCAGGAGGGGGGCGACATCACGGCCGAATCAGATTCCGAACCGGGAGAAGACAGCTGATGGGACGGTTCTTGTACCTCGCTTACGGTTTGGCGCTTCTCGGCCTGACGGGCGCGGCGGAGTACCGCGGCTGGAGCCTGCTGTCGGTCAACGAAGTCAAGAATGTTCCGCGGACGGTGCGTGACAATCCCGGCGCCTACCGCTCTTTTTACCATGGCAGCTCGCGATACGTCGGAGGAAAATAATGAGTGAGTTCAACGCTGGCTATGTGCTCAACGCGCTGGTGTACTCCGTGCTGGGCATCGTCATTTTTGTGGCCGCTTTCGCCATCGTGGACCGGATGACGCCGTACCACCTGTGGAACGAGATCGTCCACGAACACAACACCGCGCTGGCGATCCTGATCGGCGCGATGTCGATCGGCATGTGCATCATCATCGCCGCCGCAGTACACTGAGCCTGTCGCCGCGGCCGGGAATCCGATGGGAGAGCTGCCTGAATGCTCATGAAGCGGACGGGGCTTTTCGCTGCCCGGCGAATGCTGGCGCCGCTTGCCAACGCCTGAAGCGCTTTCCGATGCCCGTCGTCCTTTTCATTTCCGTTCTGCTCATCGCCGCCTGCGGTCTGATTTATGAACTGATCGCCGGCACGCTCGCCAGCTATCTGCTCGGGGACAGCGTCTTTCAGTTCTCCACCGTAATCGGCAGCTATCTGTTCGCCATGGGCCTGGGGAGCGGCCTTTCCCGGTACTTCACGCGGGGCCTGGTGGCCCGGTTCGTTTCCATCGAGCTGATGGTCGGCCTGGCCGGAGGATTCTCGTCGTCGATTCTGTTTTTGGCCTTCGCCTATACGCCTGGATTCCGCCTGATCTTGTATCTCGTAGTCATACTCATCGGCGTTCTAGTCGGTCTCGAGATTCCCTTGCTGATGCGCATTCTCAAAGGCCGCTTTCTATTCCGCGACCTGGTCGCGCACGTGCTGACTTTCGATTACCTCGGCGCTCTGGGAGCTTCTCTGCTGTTCCCGATTCTGCTGGTTCCCAAGCTGGGCCTGGTGCGCTCCGCGCTGCTGTTCGGCGTCATGAATGCGGCCGTCGCTCTCTGGTCCACGTTTTTGTTCCGCGACCAGCTCGGCTCCCCGCACGCTCTGCGGGCAATGTGCGGCGTGGTTCTGCTGGCTCTATGCCTGGGCATGCTGGGCGCCGAACGGATCACGGCGGCGGCTGACACCAGTCTTTACGCCGACGAGGTGATTTTTTCCCGCCAGACGCGGTATCAGCGCATCGTCCTGACAAAGTGGAAAGACGACATCCGGTTGTTTCTCAGTTCGCATTTGCAGTTCAGCTCGCGCGACGAATACCGGTATCACGAAGCGCTGGTGCATCCGGGCCTCGCGGCGATTCCCGCGCCTCGCCGGGTTTTGGTGCTCGGCGGCGGGGATGGCCTGGCGCTGCGCGAGATTCTGAAGTACGCGAACGTCGAGCGAGTCACGCTGGTTGATCTGGACCCGGAAATGACCAGACTTTTCTCAGAGAACCCTTTCCTGGCGCAGTTGAACGGGGAATCCCTGCGTTCTTCCCGCGTGCAGGTGATCAATGCAGATGCCTTCCCGTGGCTGGAAAGCACCCGCGATATGTTTGATTTCATAACCGTCGATTTCCCCGACCCCACGAGCTACTCGCTGGGCAAGCTCTATACCACGGCCTTTTACCGGCTCATGGCCAGGCATTTGAGCGCGCAAGGCATGGCGGTGGTGCAGAGCACATCGCCGTTGTTCGCCCGCCAGTCGTATTGGTGCATCGTCGAGACGCTCAAGCAGGCCGGCTTGCGAACCTATCCGTACCACGTGTATGTACCCTCTTTCGGCGAATGGGGTTTCGTGCTCGCAAGCCAGCGCCCCTACCAGCCGCCTTCGCAGCTCCCCGAGGGGCTGCGTTTCCTTTCGGCGCAAAATCTCGGGTCCCTGTTCGAATTTCCCAAAGACATGCTGCCCGTCCCGGCCGAGCCCAACCGGCTCAACAACCAGGTGCTCGTGCGTTATTACGAGCAGGATTGGAGCGATATTGCCCGTTGACCGGCCACTGGGAGAGCGGACCCCTCCGCTGCGGGGCGGGGGCGCCGCCGGCGGGCCTGTTTCACGCCGCCAGCTTCTCGGGGCCGCGCTGATCGGCCTCACGCCCAAAGGCCGGCGAGCCATTGCAGGCTCGTTCGTCAACGAGGCGCACTTGCTCGGCCACAAGCTGCGCGACCACGGTGCGTTCCGCAAGCCCTCGCAGACGATCCAAATCCCGCTGGTGATCGTGGGCGGCGGCGTGGCCGGGCTCTCTGCGGCGTGGCGGCTGCACAAGCGCGGTTTCCACGATTTCGTTCTGCTCGAAATGGAAAAGCAGGCCGGCGGTAATTCACGCTGGGGCGAGAACGAGATCACGGCGTACCCCTGGGCCGCCCACTACGTTCCCGTGCCGGGCAAGCGGGCGGCGTTGGTTCGGGAGCTGTTTGCCGAATTGGGCGTGCTCAAGGACGGCAAATGGGAGGAGCGCGATCTATGCTTTTCTCCCCAGGAGCGCCTGTTCCAGTACGGGCGCTGGCAGGAGGGCATCGAGCCCACTGCCGGCCTCTCCTCCTCGGAAAGGGAGCAGTTCCGGCGCTTCGAAGCGCGCATCGAGGAGTTCCGGGCCACCGGCGAGTTCACGATTCCGATGGAGGCCGGCGCCGGCTCGCCGCGCGCCCGAACCCTGCATCTGGATCGCCTTTCCATGTCGAGCTGGCTTCGCGAGGAGGGCTTCGACTCGCCGCACCTGAACTGGTATATCAACTACGCGACGCGCGACGACTATGGCGCGCCGGCATCCGATGTTTCAGCCTGGGCAGGCGTGCACTATTTCGCCGCGCGCGAGCCGGAGGAAAAGGGCCCGCTGACCTGGCCCGAGGGCAACGGCTGGATCGTCAAGCAGCTTTTGGCCAGGCTCGGCGCCTTCGTTCGCACCGATTCGCCGGTCTACCGCATCGAGCGGCTCGGCAGCCGCTGGCGGGCGCTGACGGAAAAAGCGGAGTACATCGCCGGCGCGGTGATTTTCGCGGCCCCGACGTTCCTTGCGTCTTACATCGTGGAAGGCGCTGCGCCGGCGAAAGGGTTTGTGTATTCTCCCTGGCTTACGGCCAACTTGACCCTGGAGCGCCTCCCTCGGGAACAGCAAAGCGAGCCGGCGTGGGACAACGTAATCTACGACTCGCCGGGACTGGGCTATGTCGTCGCCACTCACCAAACGCTGCGAACCCACGTTGAGCGGACGGTTTGGACCTATTACTACGCCATGGCGCAGGCCCCGCCCGCCGAGAACCGGCGGCTGCTGCTGGCGAAGGACTGGGGCTACTGGAAGGAATTCATCCTCGACGATCTCGAGCGAGCGCACAAGGACATCCGCTCCTGCGTATCCCGGATCGACATCATGCGGTTGGGCCACGCCATGGCGCGTCCCGTAGCGGGCTTTCTGACCTCAGAGGAACGAAGGCGGGCGGCCGGGCGCTCGGGAAGTTTTCTTTTCGCCAACTCCGACCTCAGCGGCTTTTCGATCTTCGAAGAGGCGCAGTATCGCGGCGTCACAGCCGCCGACCGCGCCTTACAGCATCTCGGCGGCCGCCGCTAAGCCCATTTCGGCCGCGTGCCAGGGGCGCGCGGCCTTCTTCCCGAATCGTCCCGCCTGCTACATGCGAGAGGCCGAAGATATGCTATCCATCTCCGTGCCGCGCCGCGGCCGCGAAACAAATGGGATGCGAGTCCGCAAAACGCGCTCGCGGCGGCGCTCTTCCTGCAAGTTGCGCACGCGGGCCTGCAACAGGTCCTTCAAAGCGATCATACCGACCAGCTTGCCATGTCCGCCGCGCTCGACCACGGGAAAACGCGTCAGGCCGGTTTCCGCCATCCGGTAAACCACCAGCCGCAAGGGCTCGTCGGGGTAGGCTACAACGGGGCTTGGGTTCACGAGGTCCGCCATCCGCGCCCCGGGGCCGTCGGATGATTGTCGAAGCGCTTTCTGGATGTTGTGCCGTGTGACGACGCCCACCAAGTGATGATCTTTATCCACCACCGGATAGAGGCGCTGCCCGCCGCGGCCGCCGCTGGTGCGAAGGGAAGTCGCCAGATCGTCCAGCTTCACGTCGGCCGGCAAAGCGGCGATGTTGGTTCGCATCACTTCCCTTACAAATAAAATTTCCAGCGGATCCACCGCATACTCGCAGCTCAGGTGATAGCCGCGCCGGCTGACTTTCTCGGTAAGAATCGACCGCCGCAGGACCAGCACCGTGAAGGCATGAGCGATGATGCAAGCGATC